>NZ_DASSCL010000011.1:0-78082 GCF_035697785.1 Nocardioides sp. | reverse complement strand
TCGCGGGAGCCGCTCCAGGACGACGCCCCCGATCGTCACGCCCATCCCGCTCACGGACGCAACGTCGGTGCGGCCCGTGGTGCGCTCGCTCGCCGCCGTGGTGGTCCGGTCGAGCATGATCGCGACGATCACGATCGCCAGCCCCGCGACGCCGGCCGCGCCGACGTTGAGGATCTGCAGCGCGGCGACGACCGGCTGGCCCAGGCCGGGGCCGTTGACCAGGGCGGCGATGGTCGCCATCGACAGCGCCGCCATCGTGCACTGGTTGATGCCGACCACGATGGTGCGCCGCGCCATGGGCAGCTGCACCTGGCGCAGCATCTGGGACCGGGTGAGGCCCATCGACCTGGCCGCCTCGACGGTGGTCGCCGAGACCGACTTGATGGCGTGCTCGGTGATCCGGACCAGGGGTGGTAGCGAGTAGATGAAGGTGAGCACGACCGCGGTGGCGGGCCCGATGCCGAAGAAGAGGGCCATCGGGGCGAGGTAGCAGAACGCCGGGAGTGTCTGCATCAGGTCCAGCACTGGGGTGACCGCCGCGGACACGGCTCTGCTCCGGGCCATCCAGATCCCGATCGGCAGGCCGACCAGCAGGCAGCCGCCGACGGACACACCCGTGATGATCAGCGTGTCCATGCTGTCCGCCCACAGGCCGAGGACGCCGAAGGACAGCATCGACAGCGTGACCAGGATCGTGGACCGGATGCCGGCGAAGGCGTAGGTGACCCAGGCCGCCAGCGCGACAACGCCGATCCAGCCGATCTCCGGCACCGGTCGGGGCGGCGCGGGAATGCTGATCAGCTCCTGGAAGAACAGCACGAGGGAGTTCAGCGCGTCGCCGATGCCGCCCAGCACGCCGCCGAAGAACCAGTTGTCCTGGCCCTCGAGCTGGACCCAGTCGCGAGCCTCGTTGAACCGGCGGTGCAGGTCCGTGGTGTCCTGGAACCCGAGCACCTTGGTGTTCGTGCCCTTGAGGATCGCGTACAGGACGCCCCAGATGACGAGGATCGCCAGCATCTTGATGCCGGTGTGACGGTTCTTGCCGTACTCGACGACCGGCTGCTCCTCTTTCGAGACAACCTGACGTCCGGCAGGCGGCCCGCCGGGAGTGAGCGTCGAAGTGGTCACGCGGGGCCCCCGTTCGAATCGGAGCGCAGCGAGCATTCGAACGGGGTGCTCATGACGTCGCCTCCTCCTCGGCCACCACGATCCGGAGGATGTCCTCGTCATCGACGACGCCGACGATCCTTTCGCCGTCGGCGACCCGGCACGGACCATGGTGATCGAGCACCACGCGTGCCGCGTCGCGCACGATCTGGTTGGACTGGAGGATCGGGCCTTCGGGGGTCTGGCCCTCCGGATCGCGCATCACCCACTTGAGGGTGAGCACGTGCGAGCGGGGTACGTCGCTGACGAAGTCGCGGACGTAGTCGTCGGCCGGCTGCGCGACGACCTCGTCCGGCGTGCCGATCTGGACGATCTCGCCGTCGCGCATGATCAGGATCCGGTCGCCGAGCTTGAGCGCCTCGGCCAGGTCGTGGGTGATGAACACCATCGTCTTGCCGACTTCCTCGTGGAGCCGGATGACCTCGTTCTGCATGTCCCGGCGGATGAGCGGGTCGAGCGCCGAGAACGGCTCGTCGAACATCATGACGTCGGGGTTGCCGGCCAGGGCGCGGGCCAGCCCGACGCGCTGCTGCATGCCGCCGGAGAGCTGGTCCGGGAAGTTGTTCTCGTAGCCGGAGAGCCCGACGAGGTCGACCATTTCCTGTGCCCGGCCGCGACGGTCCCCACGTCCCTCACCACGCACCTCCAGGCCGAACGCGACGTTGTCGATCACCTTGCGATGCGGCAGCAGACCGAAGTGCTGGAACACCATGGACACCTTGCGGCGCCGGGTGTCGAGCAGCTCCTTGTCGGACATCGCCGTGATGTCGTCGCCGTACAGCTGGACGGTGCCGGCCGTCGGTTCGATCAACCGGGTCAGCAGTCTGACCAGCGTGGACTTTCCGGAGCCGGACAGGCCCATCACCACGAACACCTCGCCGGGGGCGACGTCGAAGGACACGTCCCGGATGCCGACGACGTGGCCGGTCTTCTCCTGGAGGTCCTTGCGGGACAGCTGGGCGTCCTGGCTGGCCATGATCTTGTCGGCCTTCGGCCCGAAGATCTTCCAGAGGCCGTCGACGTGGACCGCGGGCGTTGCCGTGGTGCTGGACGGGTCGGTCGCGACGGGGCTGGTCGTGGTCATGTCGGGTCCTCCGGATTGCGGCTGTCGCCGGGCGGGTAGAGGGGATTGCCGTCGCGGTAGCGGTAGTACGGCACGCTGGCCGCGGGGAGGGGCGTGTTCCCGGCGATCAGATCGGCGGCCTTCTCGGCGACCATCATCACCGGCGCGTAGATGTTGCCGTTGGTGACGAACGGGAACACGGAGGCGTCGACCACGAACAGGCCGTCGAGGCCGTGCACGCCCATGGTCGTCGGATCCACCACGGTCGTCTCGTCGATGCCCATCCTGGCCGTGCAGGACGGATGCAGGGCCGTCTCGGCGTCGGCCCGGACCCAGTCGAGGATCTCCTCGTCGGTCTCGACCGTCTCGCCGGGCGAGAGCTCGCCGTCGTTGTAGGGATCGAACGCCGGCTGGTTCAGGATGTCCCGGGCCACCCGCACCGCCTCGACCCATTCCTTGCGGTCGTTGGCGGTGGACAGGTAGTTGAACTGCATGGAGGGGTGGACCTTCGGGTCCGTCGACCGGATCCGCACCCATCCGCGGGTGTCGGCGTACATCGGGCCGATGTGCACCTGGTAGCCGTGACCTTCGGTCGGCGAGGACCCGTCGTACCGGATGGCCACCGGGAGGAAGTGGAACATCAGGTTCGGGTAGTCGACCTCGTCGTTGCTGCGACAGAAGCCGCCGCCCTCGAAGTGGTTCGTGGCTCCCAGGCCGCGGCGGTGCACCAGCCACTGGTAGGCGATGCCGGGGCGTGCCCGCCAGCGCAAGCCGGGTGCGATCGACACCGGTTGCTTGGAGGCGTACTGGATGTAGACCTCGAGGTGGTCCTGCAGGTTCTCACCGACCCCGGGCAGGTGATGGATGACCCCGACGCCGTGCTGGCGCAGGAGGCTCTCGTCGCCGACACCGGAGAGCTGCAGCAGCTGGGGGGTGTTGATGGCGCCGCCGGCGAGGATCACCTGGCCCGCTTCGACGGTGCGGTGCAGTCGCCCGCCGCGCAGGTAGTCAACGCCGACCGCGCGGTTGCCCCGGAAGCGCACCTTCGTGGCGAACGCGTAGGTCTCGACGGTGAGGTTCTTCCGCGAGCGGACCGGGTGCAGGTAGGCACGAGCGGCAGAGAGGCGACGGCCGCGGTAGACGTTGCGGTCGAAGCTGGCGAAGCCCTCCTGACGGTAGCCGTTGACGTCGTCGGTGAGCGGGTAGCCGGCTTGCTGGACCGCCTGGAAGAAGGCGTCGAACAACGGGTTCGTAGCAGGTCCGCGCTCGAGCTTGAGCGGCCCGTCACCGCCGCGCCAGTCGTCGGCACCGGCCAGGCAGTTCTCCATGCGTTTGAAGTACGGCAGGCAGTGGAGGTAGTCCCACTCCTTCAGCCCCGGCTCGGAGGCCCATCTTTCGTAGTCCATCGGGTTGCCGCGCTGGAAGATCATCCCGTTGATGCTCGACGAGCCACCGAGCACCTTGCCGCGGGCGTGGAAGACGCGCCGACCGTTCAGGTGCGGCTCGGGGTCGGTCTCGTACTTCCAGTCGTAGAGCCGGTTGCCGATCGGGATCGGCAACGCCGCAGGCATGTGGATGAACGGGTCGATGCGGTAGTCGGACCGCCCGGCCTCCAGCACGAGCACGCTGGTGCCGGGATCCACGGAGAGCCGGTTCGCGAGCGCGCAACCGGCCGACCCTCCACCCACGATGACGATGTCGTACCGGTCCGCGCCCATGTTCGCCGCCGCCTATCCGTCGAACCAGTGCTGGACAGCGGGTCGGATGTTGTGCCAGACGTGCTTGGTCTCGCGGTACTCGTCGAGCCCCGCTGTGCCCAGCTCTCGCCCGATCCCGGACTGCTTGTAGCCGCCCCACTCGGCTTGCGGCACGTAGGGGTGGTAGTCGTTGATCCAGACCGTCCCCATCCGGAGCCGGCCCGCCACTCGCTGCGCCCTGCCGGCGTCCTGGGTCCAGACCGCCCCCGCCAGTCCGTAGATGCTGTCGTTGGCGATCGCGACCGCCTCGTCCTCGTCGCGGAACGTCTCGACCGTGAGGACCGGTCCGAACGACTCGTCCTGGGTCACCGACATCTCGCTGGTGCAGCGGTCGAGCACGGTCGGGAGGTAGTAGTAGCCGTCGGCCAGCGCAGGGTCGTCGGGTCGTGCTCCCCCGCAGCGCAGCACCGCACCCTCGGCGATCCCGGCGGCGACGTACGCCTCGACCTTGTCGCGGTGCCTGGCGCTGGTGAGCGGCCCGGTCTCGGCCTTGTCGTCGAACGGCCCGCCGAGCCGGATTCGGCCGGCGCGGTCCACGATCGCGTCGACGAAGCCGTCGTGGATCGACTCCTCGACCAGCAGGCGAGCGCCGGCCGAGCACACCTGTCCGGAGTGCAGGAACACGGCGGTCAACGCGAAGTCGAGGGCCACCTCGAGGTCGGCGTCGGCGAAGACGATGTTGGGATTCTTGCCCCCGAGCTCGAGCGCCACCTTCTTCACCGTCCGGGAGGCCGTGGCCATGATCGTGCGGCCTGTCTCGAGACCACCGGTGAACGAGACGAGGTCGACGCGCGGGTCGGAGGAGAGCGGGGCTCCGGCCTCCGGGCCGGTGCCGAGCACCAGGTTGCCGACGCCTGCCGGCAGGCCGGCCTCGTCGAGCAGGCGCATCAGGTGGATCGCGGAGTGCGGGGTGAGCTCGCTGGGCTTGAGCACGAAGGTGTTACCCGCGGCCAGGCACGGCGCGACCTT
Organism: Nocardioides sp.; assembly: GCF_035697785.1. Lineage (GTDB taxonomy): Bacteria > Actinomycetota > Actinomycetes > Propionibacteriales > Nocardioidaceae > Nocardioides_B. Next base: position 73,126 of record NZ_DASSCL010000011.1, on the reverse strand, counting down.
CCACGACACCTGGAGGAGGGGGTAGTTCCACGGGGTGATCAGGCCGCACACCCCGATCGGTTCGTGCACCACGCGGCTGACCACGTCGGGGTTGCCGGTGTCGACGACCCGGCCGGCCTCCTCGGCCGCGACGTGGCCGTAGTGCCGGAAGACCGAGACCACGTCGGCGACGTCGTACTCGCTCTCGACGAGCCGCTTCCCGGTGTCGAGCGACTCCATCCGCGCGACGACGTCGACGTCCCGCTCGAGCAGGCCGGCGACGCGGAGCAGGAGGTCTCCGCGCTCGCGGGCGGCCGTGCCGGGCCAGGGTCCGTCGCGAAAGGCGTGATCGGCAGCCGCGATGGCGGCGACGCAGTCGTCGGCACCGGCCTCGTCGACCGCACCGACCAGCTCGCCGTCGGCCGGGCAGCGGATCTCCCGACGTCCGCCGTCTTGGGCGGACACCCACTGTCCGTCGATGTAGAGCTCCGCCACTGGCACACCCTCTCCAAGTGCGGATCTCGTTGCGTATCCCGCAACTGAATGCTCAAGCCGCAACCAGATCTCAGAACTTGAGAATGCTGCGCCCCCGACCCGCCGTCAAGGACTACTCGGCCGTTGTGACCTGACGGTGTCCCCAGCCCAGGCGCACCGACACCTCCAGCGCCGCCTCGGTGAGCCGCATGGCGATCTCGTCGATGCGCTCGGCGAGCCGGAAGGTGGGGCCCGAGACGCTGATCGACGCGACCACGTCACCGCCCGCGTTGCGGATCGGGGCGGCGACCGCGGCCAGCCCGATCTCGAGCTCGTCGATCGCGACCGCGTAGCCCTGGTCCCGGACCAGGTCCAGCTCGGCCCTCAGTTCCGACTTTCTCGTGACGGTCTGCGAGGTGAACGAGGGCAGCGTGGGCAGCAGCCGGTCGAGCGTGGAGGAGTCCAGACCACTCAGCAGCACCTTCCCGTTGCTGGTGGCGTGCAGGGGGATGTGCTGGCCGACCCAGTTGTGCGGCTGCAGTGCCGAGGAGCCGGCCACCTGGTCGAGGTACAGCGCCGAGCTCTCGGAGAGCACCGTGATGTTGACCGTCTCACCGGTGGCGGCCGCGAGCTGTCGGCAGACCGGCCTGGCCTCCTGGACGACGTCGAGCCGGGCCGCGGTGGCGCCGGCCAGTCGCAGCACCCCCACGCCGAGCCGGTACTTGCCCCGGTCGCCGGACTGCTCGACGAGGCGATGCGCCTCGAGGGTGGCCACCAGCCGGAAAGCCGTGCTCTTGTGCACCCCCAGCTCGGCCGCGACCTCGGTGACGCCCGCCTCGCCGTGCCGGGCGAGCACCTCGAGGATCGTCAGCGCGCGGTCCACCGACTGCACACCTGCCGCCCCCGCCTCCCGGGGGCCGTTCCGCTCCTCGGAGGCGACGCTCATGGGGGAGACACTAGCGCAGGGGCTGTTGCGTATCGCAGACTCCGTTTCGGTGCACGCAACGACTGGGGCGGCGTTCCAGACGTCCTCCGCCACCGTCGGGCGGTCGCCGGGCAGTCATTCGAGGGAGATCGACACCATGCAGCCAGACATCGAGATAGCCAACGCCGCCGTCCTGCGCCGGATCACGGACGTGGCCGACGAGACCCTCGGGATCCCGGAGCGGCACCTGGTCCCGTACGGCCACTTCAAGGCCAAGGTCGACCTCACGTACCTGGCGTCGATCGCCGACCGGCCACTGGGACGGCTGGTCCTGGTCACCGGCCTGTCCCCCACTCCTCCGGGCGAGGGAAAGACCACGACCACCGTCGGCCTCACCGACGCCCTGCACGGCCTCGGTCACCGCACGGTGGCGTGTCTGCGCGAGCCGTCCATGGGCCCGGTGTTCGGCATGAAGGGCGGCGCCGCCGGAGGTGGCTACAGCCAGGTCGTGCCGATGACCGACATCAACCTGCACTTCACCGGCGACTTCGCGGCGATAGCAGCCGCCAACAACCTGCTGTCGGCGCTGATCGACAACCACGTGCACCATGGCAACGAGCTCGACATCGACGTCCGGAGCGTGACCTGGAAGCGGGTCCTCGACACGAACGACCGGGCGCTGCGGGAGGTCGTCGTGGGCCTCGGCGGCCACGTCAACGGCTTCCCCCGCGAGGACGGGTTCGACATCGTCGTCGCCTCGGAGCTGATGGCGATCTTCTGCCTGACCGAGTCGTGGGCGGACCTGAAGCGGCGGATCGGTGACATCGTCATCGGCTACACGCGGGCGATGAAGCCGGTGACGGCACGGGAGCTCGGCGCGGACGGCGCGATGGCGGCCGTGCTGCGCGACGCGCTCGCGCCCAACCTTGTGCAGACGCTCGAGGGTGCGCCGGCGTTCGTGCACGGCGGCCCGTTCGCCAACATCGCCCACGGCTGCAGCTCGGTCATGGCGACCCGGGCCGGGCTCCGGCTGGCGGACATCGTGGTCACCGAGGCCGGCTTCGGCGCCGACCTCGGCGCGGAGAAGTTCGTCGACATCAAGTGCCGCAAGTCCGGGCTGCGTCCCGACGTCGCGGTGGTCGTGGCGACGGTGCGGGCGCTGAAGTACCACGGTGGCGTGCAGCTCGCCGATCTCGGCGACGAGGACCTCGGCGCGATCGAGGCCGGGATGACCAACCTGCGCCGGCACCTCGACAACCTCCGCGACGTGTTCGGCATCCCGTGCGTCGTCGCCGTCAACCGCTTCCCCTCGGACACCGACGTCGAGGTGGCGAGGGTGGTCGAGCTGGTGCAGGCCGAGGGCGTCAGGGCGTTCCCGGCGACCCACTTCACCGACGGCGGGGTCGGTGCCCACGACCTGGCGAAGGGTGTGCTGCAGACGCTGGACGAGCCGACGCCGTACTCGTTCTCGTTCACCTACGAGGACGACCTCTCCCTCACCGAGAAGGTCGAGGCCATCGCGACCCGGCTCTACGGCGCCGCCTTGGTCACCTGGGACGCCAAGGCTCGGCGGCGGCTGCAACGCGTCGAACGGGACGGGTACGGCGCGATGCCGGTGTGCGTGGCGAAGACGCAGTACTCGTTCTCGACCGACCCGAAGTCACTCGGAGCGCCCTCGGGGCACGAGCTGCACGTCCGGGAGGTCCGGCTGTCCGCCGGTGCCGGCTTCGTCGTCGTCGTGTGCGGCGACATGATGACGATGCCCGGGCTGCCCAGCGACCCTTCGGCGTCCCGCATCGACCTGGCCGACGACGGGACGATCCTCGGGCTTTCCTGACCTCGGCCGCCGCGACGGCCCCCGACGCCCCCCGACGCCCCTAGTCGCCGAGCTCGGCCCGGCGGCGGACGACGTACTCCTCGAGCTCGGCGCGGACTGCGTCGTCGAGCGTCGGAGGCTCGTACTCCTCGAGTCGCTTCCGGTAGATCTCGCCGGCCCGGACCGCCGCGTCCTTGCCGCCGCCACGCATCCAGCGCTCGTAGTTCTCCGAGGAGGAGAGCATCGGCCGGTAGAAGCAGGTGCGGAACCGCTCCATGGTGTGCGCGGCGCCGAGGAAGTGCCCACCGTGGCCGACCTCCTGGTGGGCGTCGAAGGCCATCGAGTCCTCGTCGATCTCGAGCGGGGTGAACTCCACGTGCATCATCTGCAGCAGCTCGACGTCCACGATGAACTTCTCGTAGCCCGCCACCAGGCCGCCCTCGAGCCATCCGGCCGAGTGCATCACCCAGTTGGCTCCGGCGAGGAACGTCGGCAGCAGCGTCATCAGCGCCTCGTAGCCGGCCTGCGCGTCGGCGACCTGCGAGGAGGTCAGGCCACCGCCCGTGCGGAACGGCAGCCCGAAGTGGCGTGCGATCTGCCCGGTGCACAGCAGCCCCAACCCCGACTCGGGCGTGCCGAACGTCGGTGATCCCGACTGCATGTCGATGTTGGACAGGAAGGAGCCGAAGATCACCGGCGTCCCGGGCCGGATCAGCTGCGAGAGGGCGATGCCCGAGAGGGCCTCGGTGATCTGCTGCACGAGGGCCGCCGGCACGGTCACCGGCGACATCGCGCCCATCAGGATGAACGGCGTGAGCACCACCGGCTGGCCGGCCGCGGAGTACTCGAACTGCGCCTCCAGCATCCGGTCGTCCCAGCGCAGCGGGGAGTTGCAGTTGATCAGCGAGATGGTGGCCGGCGTCGCCTCGATGGCCTCGCGCGAGCCGAAAAGGATCGACGTCATCGCCAGCGTGTCCGCGGCGTTCACGCCCGACACCACGTTGCCCATGTAGACCTTGTCGGTCAGCGTCTGCAGGGCGTAGGTCATGTCCAGGTGCCGGCTGTCGAGGGGGGCGTCGGAGGGTTCGCAGATCACGCCGCCGGCGGAGTCGAGGACGGGGAACGACTGGGCCAGCTTGGTGAAGTTCCGGAAGTCGTCCATCGTCGCGTCCCGTCGTACCTCACCCTGACGGACGAACGGCGGACCGTAGACGGCGCCGAAGGCCATCGCGTCGCCACCGATGTGGATCGAGTGCTCGGGGTTGCGGGCCTGCACGTCGAACTCGGCCGGCGCCTTCGCGACCTGCTCCAGGACGAAGTCCGGGTCCAGGAAGACGGTGTTGTCCTCGACCTTCTGCCCCGCGGCCCGGAACAGGTCCAACGCCCGGGGGTCCAGGAACTCCACCCCGATCTCGGTCATCAGCCGCCGCCACCCCTTGTCGAGGGTGGCCATGGCCTCCTCCGAGAGCACGTCGTAGCGCGGCATCCGGTTGCGGAACATGGGGTCCTCCTGCGATCACCTCGCCGGCCCGGACCACCGGAGTCGTGTGGCTGCTTGACCCAGGTGCGGCACGGCTCCTAGCCTCATGATGTGGAACACAGTTCCACATCATGGAACGTGTGGGAAGTCCGCACCACCATCAACCGTTCGCACCACGCCCGCACCGAGGGAGGCGCCCGTGAGCGACACAGCGACTGCCGCCGCCCCCGGCACCCGAGCCGTCGACCGCGCCGCCGACCTGGTCTCCACCGTGGTCCGGGCGGACGCCCCGATGACGTTCGCCGACCTGCAGGAGGCCAGCGGGCTCGCCAAGTCGACGACGTCGCGGATGCTGACCGCGCTGGAGCGGTCCGGCCTCCTCGAGCGCGACGGCGCGGGTTCCTACGTCGCCGGCTCCCTCTTCTGGCTGTACGCCGCGCGGCACGACCCGTGGGAGGAGCTCGTGCGGCTGGCCCGCCCCACGATGAAGGCGATCGGCGAGGACACGCACGAGACCGTGCACCTGAGCGTGGCGCGGGGAGACCGGGCGGTGCAGGTGGCGCAGGTCGACTCGACCTACCTGCTGGGCACGCGGGACTGGACCGAGGTCGACGTGCCCGCCCACTGCTCGGCCCTCGGCAAGGTGTTCCTCGCCTGGGGCGCCATCGACGTACCTGTGGGTCCGCTGCCTGCGCAGACCCCGGCCACGCTCACGAACCCCGAGCGGTTGCGGCGCGACGGCGACCAGACCCGTCGGCGCGGCTGGGCGATCACCGTCGACGAGCTGGAGGTCGGCCTCACCGGCGTCGCCGTCCCGATCCACGGGCCGCGGGGCGACGTGGTCGCCGCGCTCGGGATCTCCGGACCCACATCACGGTTGGAGGGGCGGCTCGAGGAGCTGGGCCGCCGTCTGCTCGAACGTTCCGCGGAGCTGTCGATGCTGCTGCGCGGTCGCACACCCAAGGAAGGGGTCGCATGACTTTCACCCCAACGGAACACTCGCTGCGCTCGCATTTCGCCGGGGGTCCCAAATGACTCCGGAAGAGATCCTGCAGGGCTTGTACGACGAGACGCTGGTCGGCAACGGCCCTCGCGTCCTCGAGCTGACGGAGGAGGGGCTCGGGCTCAGCATGGAGCCGCAGACCCTGCTCTTCGACGCGCTGATCCCGTCTCTGGAGGAGGTCGGCGCGCGATTCGAGCGCGGTGACTTCTTCGTGCCCGAGATGCTGATCGCAGGCCGCGCCATGGCCGGAGCGATGGAGCGGCTGCGCCCGCTGCTCGCCGAGACCGGCGTGCAGACCGTGGGCAAGTTCCTCATGGGCACCGTCAAGGGCGACGTCCACGACATCGGCAAGAACCTCGTGAACATCATGCTCGAGGGGGCCGGGTTCGAGGTGATCGACCTCGGCGTCCAGGTGGCTCCCGAGAAGTTCGTGGCGGCGATCGAGGAGCACCAGCCCGACATCGTGGGCTTCTCCGCGTTCCTCACCACGACGATGCCGATGTTCAAGGCCAACCTGAACGCCCTGGAGAAGTCGGGCCTGCGGGACTCGGTCGTCGTCATGGTCGGCGGTGCACCGGTCACCCAGGAGTACGCCGACGCGGTCGGTGCGGACGGCTACGCCGCCGACGCGTCCGCCACGGTGAAGAAGGCGAAGGCGCTGCTCCACGAGCGCCGCGCGACGGTCCCCGCATGAGCGGGACCTACACCGGCGAGCCGCTGCACACGGTCCTGCGCTCGGCCTCGCGCGAGGTGGTGATCGGCCACGACCAGCGGTTCTGCCTGATCGGCGAGCGGATCAACCCGACCGGCCGCCGGATCTTCCAGGAGCAGCTGCGGGCCGGCGACTTGTCCGCCATCGAACGCGACGTACGCGCCCAGGTGGAGGGCGGCGCCGACGTGCTCGACGTCAACATGGGCGTCCCGCTCACCGACGAGCCCGAGCTGCTGGCGAAGGCGATCACGCTGGTGCAGGGCCTCACCGACCTCCCCATCTGCATCGACTCCTCGGTCGTCGAGGCGCTCGACGCGGGCCTGTCGGCCTACCAGGGCCGCGCCCTGGTCAACTCCGTCACCGCGGAGGACGACCGGCTCGCGGCGATCCTGCCCCTGGTCAAGCGGCACGACGCCGCGATCATCGCGCTCCCCAACGACGAGGACGAGATCCCGATGGACGCGGACAAGCGGCTCGAGCTGACCGCGAAGATCCTCCGCGTGGCCACCGAGGAGTACGGCATCGCCAAGGCCGACATCGTGATCGACCCGCTCGCCATGCCGATCGGGGCCGACACCACCACGACGCTGGTCACCTTCGAGACGATGCGCCGCATCCGCGACCAGCACGGGCTCAACATGACCTGCGGAGCCTCCAACACGTCCTTCGGCATGCCCGACCGGCACACGCTCGGCGCCGCCTGGCTGCCGATGGCGATGGCCGCCGGCCTCACCAGCGCGATCATGGACGCCCGCTCGCCCAAGATCGTCGAGGCGGTCAAGGCCGCCGACGTGTTCTTGAACCACGACGAGTGGGGCACGGCCTGGATCGCCGCCCACCGGGCGAAGGCGGCCGCGACGGCATGAGCACCCCACGGGCCCGGCCATGACCGACGGCGTACCCGACGTCGACCTCGACACCGTACGGCGCGAGGGGCTGCTGCCGACCCGCGGTGCCGACCCGGCCCCCCACGACGGCACCGGCCGCGTGTCGCTGTCCTTCACCGTGCTGGATCCGGATCCCGCGCGCACGGCGCGACGCGAGGTCCGGGTGCCGCCGGGCGTCACCGTCTTCGACTCCGCCTCGTGGAACGGCATCGCGATCGACTCCACCTGCGGCGGCCACGGCACCTGCCACAAGTGCAAGGTGCGGGTCGAGGGGTCGAGCCCGATCACCCGGCACGACGTGAAGACGTTCACCCGCGAGCAGCTCGACGACGGGTGGCGGCTGGCGTGCCTGGTCAACGCGACCCGCGACCTCGCCGTCGACGTACCCCCGCTCACCACCCGCCCCAAGGCCGCCACCGTCGGCGTCGGCCGCCAAGTCATCCTTCGGCCGGCGATCCAGAAGCGGTACGTCGAGCTGGGCGAGCCGACCCTGGCCGACCAGCGTCCGGACCTGACCCGGCTGCTGGACGCGATCGACGACCTCGAGCCCCAGCCCGACCTGCACGTGCTGCGCCGGCTGCCGGCCGTGCTGCGACAGGCCGACTTCAAGGTGACCGCGGTGGTCGTCGACGAGGCGCTCATCGACATCGAGCCGGGCGACACCACCGGCACGCAGTACGCCATCGCCTTCGACCTCGGCACCACGACGGTTGTCGCTACGCTCCTCGACGTCGCGACCGGCACCCCGGTCGCGGTGGCGTCGATGCTGAACCGTCAGCAACCCTTCGGCGGCGACGTCATCACGCGGATCAGTGCCACGATGCTCGACCCGGACACCCTGCACCGCCTCCAGCGAGCGGCCGCCGAGACCCTCTCAATGCTCGCGACCCAGGTCTGCCGCGAGGGCGAGGTCGACCCCAGTCATGTCTACGAAGTGGCGCTGGCCGGCAACGCGACGATGACCGCGCTCGCGCTCGGCATCGAGCCGGAGCCGCTGGGGGTCGCACCCTTCGTGATGGCCGTCGCGCACCCACCCGTGGTGCTGGCCGACGAGCTCGGGCTGGCGCTGCACCCACGCGCCCGGGCGGCGCTGTTCCCGGCGCTGGGTGCCTACGTCGGCGGCGACATCGTGGCCGGGATGCTGGCCACCGGGATGGACCGCGACAAGCGCACCCGGCTGATGATCGACGTCGGCACCAACTGCGAGATCGTGCTCAGTGACGGCGACCGGATCGTCTCCACCGCCGCTCCCGCAGGTCCGGCGTTCGAGGGTGGCGCCATCCGGTGCGGCATGCGGGCCGCCGAGGGCGCCATCGAGGTCGTGAAGCTCGGCGGGTCCCTCGAGCCGGTCGAGCTGGGTGTGATCGGCGACGTCGAGCCCAAGGGGTTGTGCGGCTCCGGCCTCGTCGACGCGGTCGCCGAGCTGGTCAGGGTGGGGCTGATCGACGGCTCCGGCCGCTACGTGCCCGACGAGGTCGCCCCGTCGGTGGCGCCGTCTCTCGCCGACCGCCTCACCAGGATCGGCGACGAGCGCGTCTTCGTGCTGCACCGGCCCGATCCCGACGCGGATCCCGTCGACTGCGTGGTGCTCTCCCAGCGTGACGTCAGGGAGCTCCAGTTCGCCAAGGCGGCCATCTCCACGGGCTGGTCGCTGCTGCTGCAGGAGCTCGACCTCGAACCGCGCGACGTGCAGCAGGTGCTGATGGCCGGATCGTTCGGCAGCTACCTCTCCCCCGCTTCCGCGGTGCGGATCGGGCTGGTCCCGAAGCTGCCGGTGCTGCGCATCGTCTCTGCCGGGAACGTCGCCGGCGAGGGGGCGAAGATGGCCCTGCTCTCGCTCCGCGAGCGGGCCGGCGCCACCGCGCTGACGGAGGAGGTGACCTATGTCGAGCTCTCCGACCGCGCCGACTTCAACGACCGGTTCGTCGACCAGCTCGCCTTCCACGACGGTCGTTGAAGGCGGGCAGCGCGAGACTCGAGAACACCGGACGGCGCTGGTGGCGTGCGGCGCCCTCGCCCAGCCGGCCACCGCGATCGCCGCGCGCAAGGGCTGGCCCCTCGACGTGCACCCCCTGCCGCCGCTGCTGCACAACCGTCCGGAGCGGATCGCCGGCGAGGTGCGCCGCACCGCGGCTGCCCTGCTGCCGCAGTACCGTCGCGTGGTCGTCGGCTACGCCGACTGCGGCACTTACGGCGCGCTGGACGAAGTGTGCCGCGAGCTCGGGCTGGCTCGGCTCGAGGGGCTGCACTGCTACGACCTGTACGCCGGGACGGGGCGGCTCGAGCGCTTCTTCTACGAGCAGCCCGGCACCTACCTGCTCACCGACTTCCTGGTGCGTTCCTTCGCCCGGACGGTGCTCCAGGAGCTCGGGCTGGATCGGTGGCCGGAGCTGCACGAGACGTACTTCGGTCACTACACCCGCGTGGTGTGGCTGGCGCAGGCTCCCGACGACGAGCTGCGCGCGCTGGCAGAGGATGCCGCTGCCCGGCTCGGTCTGCCGCTGACTGTCGTCGACACCGGCGACTCCGGGCTGGAGCGGGCCCTCGCCGCGGTGGTCGACTGAGCTCGCTCAGGTGCGCAGCCGGGCCAGCAGGTCGTTGCGCCAGACCTCGGTCTCGGCGATCTGGTTGAAGGTGAACACGTGCAGGCCCTCCACGGCCGCTCCCGGCATCGCCAGCGCCGGCGCGCACTGCTCGAGGAACTTCTCGCCGGTGTAGCCACCGGGCGCGGCCAGCCGGGCCAGTGTCCCCTTGTGCTTGACCAGGAAGCGGGTGGACTCCCCCACGCCGATCTTCGTCGCCATCGCCAGCAGCTTGGTTCGCTCGACCGGCCCCGGGAGGCCGAGAAGCAGCGGCATCGTGATCCCGCGCTCGCGCATCCGACGTACCCAGACCCGGATCGACGCGGGGTCGAAGGTGAGGTTGCTGACCACATGGGTGGCGTAACGACGCTTGTCCCACATCGACTGCACGGTCAGGTCGTCGTTGATGGTGGGGTGCGACTCGGGGTAGCCGGTGATGCCGACGTGCGCGAACGGACGCCCCAGCTCGGCGAGGTCCTCCAGGAGACTCAGCGCGTCGGGATAGGTGCCGTCCGGCTCCGCGTCACCACCGGGCACGAACACGCGGGTGACGCCCTTGCCGGTCAGGCGTTCACAGATCTCCGCGAGCTCCTCCCGCCCGTGCACCATCCGCGCGGCCAGGTGCGGTACGACGGCGTAGCCGTGCCCGGCGAGTCGCTCCGCGAGGTCCACGGTGGCGGCGAGTCCCTTGCTCGGGGAGGCGGTGATGGTGACCACCCGCTCCCGCGGCAGGTGGGTCAGCACGGACTCCTCTGCGGACGGCGTGGGCAGCACTTCGTAGCGCGCGTTCTCCACCAGCCGGGCCAACAACTCGGCGTACCGCCTGTTGCGCATGATGAGACTCGTTTCGTGATGCGCAGCAACGCTGGGCAGCGTACCCCGTGAGCGAGGACCCGGCCAAGACCCGTCGATGGGCCCCGCCCCTCGTTCTCATCGAACCTGTCCCAGCTCCAGGAGCAGCACGCCGCAGGCGATCAGGGTGATGCCTCCGGCCATGACGAGCGTGAGGGGTTCCTCGAACAGAACCTTGGCCGCGATGGCGGTCAACGCGATGCCGACCGCGGTCCAGATGCCGTAGGCGAGCCCGAGACCCATCCCCTGCCTGAGCACGCCTGACAGACACACGAACGCAAGCAGGTACCCGAGCACGACGACCGCGTACCAGCCCCTCCGGTGGCTGGTTGCCGCGCGCAGCGACAGCGTGGCCGACACCTCGAACAGGATTGCCGCAGTCAGCAGCAGCCACGCCATCAGGCCACGCTCCGCGAGCCGTGCCTGCGAGCGGAGTGGGAGCCCAGCTCGACCAGCACCACGCCGGCCACGACCAGAGCCATACCGAACCACATGACGGGAGTGATCGCCTCACCGAAGAGACGCACCGACAGGACAGCCGTCAACGCGACGCCGAGCGCTCCCCAGACTCCGTAGGCGACCCCCAGCGGCAGCCCCCTGCGAAGGACGCCCGCCAGGCAGCTGAAGGACGCCACGTAGCCGAGCACGACGACCACGTAGAGGACCGCGTGGTCGATCGCCGCCCTCAGGGACAGAGAGGCCGTGACCTCGGTGACGATGGCCGCAGCAAGCAGGAGCCACTTCGTCATCCGGCGGCCCTCTGCTCGAGCAGCCCGAGCGCGACGAGCAGCAGGTCGCGGCGCTCGTCGTCCGTCAGGGGCAGGTATCCGCTGGAGTCGGCGAACCAGGCCCCATCGGCGGCCAAGCGCACCAGGTGGAGCCGTGCCCGGTCAGGTGCCGGCAGGTCCTCCGGGATCTCGACCCACGGTTGCAGACGCTCCGACCAGCGGGCGATCATCCGGTCGCGCAGCCTGGGGTCGCCGAGCATGACCAGGTCTGCGCCGTCGTGCGGCGAGACCAGCGACCAGCGGAGGTACGCCGCCAGTCGCTCCTTCGTGGTCGGACTCGTGGTACCGGCCGGCAGGTGCCCCTCCAGCTCGCCTTCGCACCGGTCGACCACACGATCGACGAGGGCCGTCATGAGGGTCACCTTCGTTGGGAAGTGGTACATCAGCCCGGGCTTGGTCAGTCCCGCCGCACGCGCAACCGAGTCCAACGACAGCGGCGTGCCTCGGCGCAGCAGGTCGAGGCCGCTGTCGAGTGCCTTGTCCCGGAGGGACGGACGATGGGCAGGGCGAGACACGGACTAACCTTACCATCCAGTCGGTAAATAAAGAGGCGTCAGCAGCCAGCTCGGGGGCCCGGACCGGGAGCGGCCCGTCCGGTCCGCGCCACGTCGCGCTCGACCGCCGGCACCGATACCTTGTGGAACCAGGCTGCGTTCAGCGGAGGTCACCATGCGTGTGCTCTTTGCCGACTCCGTCGGCGCGTCGACCGTCACCCGGCTCGAGGAACGCGGCCACACGTGCGTCCTCGACCCGGGGCTCCAGTCCGGCGACCTGGCGGCCAACCTCGCCGGGTTCGATGCGCTGGTCGTGCGCAGCACCAAGGTCGGCCGCGACGTGTTCGAACGTGCCGACCGGCTCGCACTCGTGATCCGCGCGGGCGCCGGCACCAACACCATCGACACCGAGGCCGCTGCGGCCCGCGGGGTCCTGGTGGCGAACCTGCCCGGCCGGAACGCTGCCGCGGTGGCCGAGCTGACGATGGGACTCCTGATCGCGGTGGACCGGCGGATCGTCGACGCTGCGGTCGACCTGCGGTCCGGACGGTGGGACAAGAAGTCCTACAGCGCGGCCCGGGGCCTGCGCGGCACCACGCTCGGCATCCTCGGACTCGGCTCCATCGGCCTCGAGGTCGCCCAGCGCGCCGCCGCCTTCGGGATGCACCTCCTGGCGCTGGCGAAACCCAACCGCCGCCCGCACGTCCTGGCACGCGCCGAGGAGCTGCGCATCGAGATGGTCGAGTCGCTCCCCGAGCTGCTGCCTGCCTGCGACACCGTGTCCCTCCACCTGCCGTCGAGCCCGGCCACGATCGGGCTCGTCGACCGGTCCTTCCTCGACCTGATGAGGCCGGACGCCATCTTGCTGAACACCTCGCGGGGTGAGCTGGTCGACGAGGACGCGTTGCTCGAGGCGTTGGACGGCAAGGGCCTGCGCGCCGGGCTGGACGTGTACGCCGGCGAGCCAGGGACCGGAGCGGCGGAGTGGACCTCACGGCTCGCCCAGCACCCGAGAGTGGTCGGCACCCACCACATCGGGGCCTCCACGCAGCAGGCCCAGGACGCCATCGCCGACGGGGTGGTGGAGATCATCGACGCGTTCGTCAAGGGTGAGACGCCCAACTGCGTCAACCTCACGCCGAGCCGGATCGGCTCCGCCACGCTGACGGTGAGGCACCTGGACCGAGTCGGCGTGCTCGCCCACGTCCTGGACCTGTTGAGCCGCAACAGGCTCAACGTGGAGCAGATGCAGAACCGGGTCTTCCGGGGCGGCGACGCTGCGGTCGCCACGATCGACGTGGCCGGCCCCGTGTCGGAGGACCTGCTCGCCGACCTGGGCTCGTTGCCGGACGTGTTCGGCGTCTCCGCGGCGACCATCGACGGCACCGCATGATCGCAGCCGCGGCGGACGGAGGCAGGTTCACGGGTGCCGTCCGGCCCTTCGAGGCACGGGTGGTCCGGCAGGAATGGGCGGCAGCCGCGGTCACGCCGATGGTGGACGCGCTCAGCCCAGGTGAGCACCGGTCCCCCGTCCACACCCCCGAAGAGGCGTACGTCGCATCACCCCCGGCGCTGTACGTCTACCGGATGCGCCGAGGGCGCGCCGACCACGTCGGGGTCGTGGCCGACGTCCGTCTCGAGGCCTTCGCCTCAGGCGGAGTGCGCGGTCACGAGTCCGTCGATCCACACCGCGTCGACGCGCTCGTGCGGTACTACTCCGAACATCCCGCCCGTTCCGAACCGGTCGCGCTGCTGCACGACCATCCACCGGGCGCGGCGACGCTGGTGGAGAACGCTTGTCGCGGCCGCCCCCTCCTCGACTTCCAGAGCCCCGACGGCCTCGAGCACACGGTATGGCGGGTGAGCGACGACGAGGAGACGACCGGGATCGCCGAGGCCCTCGGGCAAGGGGTCCACTACATCGCCGACGGTCACCACCGGGTGGCCGCGCGGCTGCGAGCCTGGGAGCTGTCGGGCAGACCGGACGATGCCGGTGTGCTGTGCGTGGTCTACCCCCTGGACGGGCTCACCATGTCGGCCTTCCACCGGCGGGTGGCCGGCCCTGTCGACGCAACCCGGCTGCTCGACACCGCGTCGAGGCACTTCGTCGTGCGCCGAGTGCCTGCAGGACAGGTGACAGACGGTTTCGGCGTCTACGTGGCCGGTTGCTGGTACGACGTGGCGCCGGCAGGGCCCCGACCAGAAGGCGTGGCGGGGCTCGATGCGTCCGTCCTCGAGGCGCGCATCCTCGGCCCCGCCCTGGGCATCTCGGGGCCCGGACACCCCCGGCTCGAGGTGGTGCCCGACCACCTCCCGCTCCCGCACCTGACGGCGAGGTGCGACGACGACGACGGCGCGCTGTTCGTGGTCAGACCGCCGTCGCTGCGGGCGCTTACCCGGATCGCCGACCTCGGCCAGGAGATGCCGCCCAAGACCACCTACTTCGCGCCCAAGCCCTACGCGGGGATCTTCCTCACCTGAGCCTCTGGTCGGCGGCGTCGCACGACCTCAGCGCAACGCGACTTGAAGAAATGTTCAACTCATGTAATCTTCAAGTGCGACCCCGGCGACCCGAACGGAAGGACAGGCATGGGCGTGCCGCTCTACCAGGCCAAGGCCGAGTTCTTCAAGACGCTGGGCCATCCGGCACGCATCCGGATCCTCGAGCTCCTCTCGGAGCGCGACCATGCCGTCCACGAGCTCCTCGACGAGATCGGCATCGAGCCGAGCAGCCTCTCCCAGCAGCTCGGCGTGCTTCGTCGTACCTCGATGGTGGTCTCGCGCCGTGAGGGCAGCGAGGTCGTCTACTCGGTCAGCGTCCCCGAGGTGCGTGACCTGCTCATGGCTGCCCGCAAGATCCTGTCCGGCATCATCGCTGCCCAGGGCGAGCTCGAGGCCGAGCTCACCCCCAAGACGCGCCAGTGACCCCGCGCGGCCTCTTGAGCCGGACGCTGCAGCTGCTCCCGCACCGGTCGGACTTCACACACGTACGTCCGGGTCGTGACCTGACCGCCGGTCTCATGGTCGGCCTGGTCGCGTTACCCCTGGCGCTCGGCTTCGGGGTCAGCTCGGGCATGGGCGCCCGGAGTGGTCTGGTCACGGCCATCGTCGCCGGGGCGGTTGCGGCCGTCTTCGGCGGCAGCAGGGTCCAGGTGAGCGGACCCACCGGCGCGATGACCGTCGTCCTGGTCCCGATCATCGCCGTCTACGGTCCCGACGGTGTGCTCGTCGTCGGGCTGCTGGCCGGGCTTCTCCTCGTCGTGCTCGGGTACGCCGGGGCGGGGCGGGTGATCCGCTACGTCCCGGTCACCGTCGTCGAGGGCTTCACCGTCGGCATCGCGGTGATCATCGGGCTCCAACAGCTGCCTGCTGCGCTCGGCGTGCCGGCAGATGGAGAGAAGGTGACGGCGCTCGCCTACGACGCGGTCCGCAACTGGTTCGCCGACATGAGCTGGACTCCCCTGCTGATCTGCGTCGGGGTGGTCGCGACAGTCCTGATGCTGGCGAGACTGCGCTCGGCGCTCCCGGGATCCCTGCTCGCCATCGCTGTCGCCACGGCAGGCAACTCCTGGCTGGACTGGGGCGCCACGACCGTCGGGGCCATTCCGTCGGGCCTTCCCGCCCCCTCCGTCCCCCACGTCGGCCTGGGCGACCTGGACCAGCTCCTCCTCCCGGCGATCGCCGTGGCCTCACTGGCGGCCCTGGAGAGTCTGCTGTCGGCCACGGTCGCCGACGCGATGACCATCGGTCAACGGCACGACCCCGACCGCGAGCTGGTCGGCCAGGGCCTGGCCAACCTGGCCAGTCCGCTGTTCGGGGGCATGCCGGCCACCGCCGCGATCGCGCGGACCGCTGTCAACATCCGGTCCGGAGGAACCTCGCGACTGGCCGCCGTCATCCACTCCGCGGTCTTGCTCGCCGTCGTGCTGGTTGCCGCGCGCGGCGTCTCCGCGATCCCCCTCGCGGCCCTGGCCGGCGTACTCGTTGCAACCGCCGTGCAGATGGTGAGGGTGTCCAGTGTCTCCGCCCTGCTTCGCTCAACGTCGGGCGATGCCGCCGCCCTCGTCGTGACCGCAGTGGCCACGGTGGCGGTGGATCTCGTCACCGCCGTGCTGATCGGACTCGTCGTAGCCGGGTTCTTCGCGCTCCGCCAGACCGCGCAGGCCGCACGGCTCGACCAGACCCCGCTCGACGACACCGACGACCAGCTCGACGAGGAGCACGCGCTGCTCGACGAGCACATCGTCGCCTACCGGATCGACGGGCCACTCTTCTTCGCCGCCGCCCACGACTTCCTGCTGGAGCTCTCCGAGGTCAGTCGCGTCCACGTGGTGGTGCTGCGCCTGTCCCGGGTGACCACCATCGACGCCACCGGCGCAGCGGTGCTGGCCGACACGATCAACCGGCTGGAGGACCGCGGGGTGACGGTCCTGCTCTCGGGCGTGCAACCCGAACACACGAAGGTTCTGCTGCGCCTGGGCGTCTACGACCAGCTCGCCCACGAACGGCACCTCTTCGACGACACACCCGCCGCGATCGCGCACGCGCGACTGCACGCCGCCCGGATCGCCCACTCGAGCCCCGGGGAGGCTGCGAGGTGACCGCGGGAACGTTCGTCGCGCCCCCATCGTCACGCGCCTTCAGGCAGGTCAGATCAGGCCGAGGGCGCGACCCTGGCGGACGGCGTCCGCCGTCCTCGGCACGATGCTTCTCGGTGGCGATCTCTGGTTCGAGACCTTCGCCGTCCCGTGGCTCGCGGGGGGTCCGGGCGCCGAGGCACTCCTCAGCACGCCGTCCACGTTGATGGGGATCGGCGCCGTGGCGAGCTACGTTCTCTTCGCGCTCGGGTGGGTGATGTTCGGCCTCGCGAGCCTGCGGGCGCGGGTCTTTCCTGCCTGGATCTCCCTCCTCGTCGTCGTGGGCGGCGTCGCCGGCTACCAGGCTCTGCTCGCCCCGTGGGGCACCCCTCTGGGCGTGGCGATCGCCACGCTCGGCGTGTGGCTGGTCCGATCCGCGTCGGTGAGCCACCGCACCGACGAGCGCGCAGCAACGGGAGCGCGGAGATGACCGACTCGCCCCTCTCACGTCACGCCGGGGTCATCGTGCTCGTGGTGGGCACCTACATGGCCGCGACCCAGGTGGCGCTGTTCGCCGTCGTGGATGTCGACGACCCGGCCACGATGCTGGCCGACCCGGTGTTCCGCGTGCTGAACCTGGCCTACGCTGCCGCGTTCCCAGGCTTGGCGGTCGCGCTGTCCGCCGCCTACGACCGGCAGGCGCGGCAGGCGGGATCGTTCGGACTGGTCGCTTTCTCCGCCGCCATGGTCGGGACCGTCACGCTCGGTGCGGACATGTGGTTCGAGGGGTTCGCCGCCCCGTGGCTGGCGGAAGTCGTGCCCGAGGTGCTCACCGCCGAGAAGACGGCGATCTGGCAGGCCGGTTTCCTCTCCAGCTTCGCGCTCTTCTCCATCGGTTGGTTGCTCTTCGGGCTCGCCTCGCTGCACGCCCGCGTCTTTCCGCGGCTCGTCAGCTCGGCCATCCTGATCGGAGCGATCGTCGGCTTCAAGGCGGCCTCACCGCCGTACGGCGTCGCCCTGGCGCTGGCTCTGGTGACCCTCGGAGTCTGGATGGTCAGGTCCCGGACGGCCGTTCAGACGGCAGCCGAGCCCATCACAGTCTGACGACGGCCGCCCCTCGGCCCCATCGCCAAGGCATCGTGCGGCACGTGCAAGAGCCGCAGCCGGCGGTGGGTGTGCCTGCGGGGCGCCGTGCTCCAGCGCTCGAGCCCCGTCCTCTGCCGTTCCCGGCGGGACGGGGCCCGAGCGGCCGGCTATCGCTTGACGGTCAGGACGACGGACTTCGGCGTGCCGGTCGTCGTGTTGTAGGAGATCGTCACCTTGGTGTCGCGGCTCGGGCGCTGGCTGGTGGTGGTCACCGTGAAGCCCACGGAGCTGGCGCCGGCGGGCAGGTACGGCGAGCTCGGGTTGGCCGTGAACCGTGAGCTCGAGTCGCTGAAGAGGAACATGCCGCCCTCGGGGGCCGGGCCGCTCATCGTGATCGTGCCCTGCACGGTCGACCCGTACTTGACCGAGGTCGAACGCAGCGTGACCGAGGCCACCGACGGGACGTCGACCGAGGACTCGGAGACCCTGACCGTGTAGGCCCCGGCCTGCCCGGAGACGGTCTTGATGTCCATGACGAAGTTCGGGTAGATCTGGTTGTCCGGGGTGTAGGTCAGGAAGCCGTACTCGCCCGCCGGGAGCACGTCCGTGGTGAAGCGCTCGAAGCTGTTGGACATCGTCACGTTGTTGATCGACGTGCCCGAGCCGTCCTCATTGACCCGGTACAGGCCGCCGATCTGCAGCCCGCCCTGGACGCCGAGGCCGAGTGCGGAGCCGGCGGCGGTGATCTCGCCGGCGTAGGCCTTGCCCCCCGTCGCGGTGAAGCGGAAGAAGTCGAAGTCCTGTCCCGCGCTCGTGCGCGGGAACGGGTTGGGTGCCTGGCAGATGGCACGGGTGACCGTGCCGCCGACCGTGACCGGGGCCGCGATGCTCGCGGAGAACCCCCAGTCGCCGTCTGGCTCCCAGGCGTCGGGGGCGCAGTCCGCCGGTACGGCGGCGTGGGCTGGCGCGACCAGGACGGCCGCGACCGCGGCGGTGGCTGACGCGAGGACGAGGAATGATTTGAAGGTCCGCATTTCCGAAACGTATGGGCTCGGAAGTCGGTGCCGACATGGGACGTTGGTAGTAGAACTGCGCCGTACCGAATTTGTGCTTCGGCGCGACCGTGCCGGACTCACACATGAGCCGCCCGCGCACCTGATGGAGAGGAGGGCCTCAGCACCCGCCAGCCGTGACGGGGACCGGCCGGGCGACCTTGCTCGGCCGAAGGACCGGGTCCGCGTCGAAGGCCCTGGTCCCCTTGCTGCTCAGCACGACCGTGCCGAGCACCGCGGCGCCAGTGGTCATCAGCAGGAGGGTGTGATGCAGTCCGAACCCGTCGATCAGGAAGCCGGTGGCGAGGACGCCGATCGGCGCGGCGACCGGGATGCTTGCGGTGCTGAGCCCGACGACGCGAGGTAGCAGCCGCGCGGGCGAGCGCTCCTGGCGGATCGTGGCCTGCAGCGGCACCAGCGCACCGGCCGCGGCTCCGAGCGTGACCAGCATGGCGACGATCACCGGAAGCGACGGGACCAGCGCGACCCCGGCGAACGTGCAGGGCAGCACGATGAAGACGCCGACGTACAGCCTTCGCCGCGGGACGCGCGAGCCGAAGATCCCGAAGCCTGCCGTCCCGATCAGGCCGCCGGCGCCGTAGCTTGCGACCATCACCCCCAGCATGACCGGATCACCGAACGTCTCGCGAGCCAGGACCGGCAGCACGATCGGTGTGAGCGGGCCGACCATCAGCACCGCTGCCGTCGGGAACAGGACCAGGGCGCGTAGCGCCGGGTCGCGCCAGATGAAGTCGAACGTCTCACGGAGTCCGACCTTCCCTGCCCCCGTCGCGTGCACGGCGCCGGGGCTCGGAAGGCGGACCAGCCACCCGACGAGGAGCGCCGCGAACGCGAACGAGGCAACCGTCACCCAGAGCGCCCCGCCGACGCCGAAGGCAACGATGAGCAGGCCCGCGACCGGGGCGCCGAGCAGGTATCCGACGTGCTCCGCCGAGGTGAACAGCGCGTTGGCGCGCTCTCGCGCGTTCCCGCAGGCGTCCGCCGCCGCCGGCACCAGGCTCTGCCGCGCGGTCGAGCCGGCCGAGTCGGCGAGCGTGCCGACCAGGGCCAGCAGGACCACGTGCCAGATCTCCAGCACCTCGAGCGTCAGGAGGATCGGAAGCGGTACGACCGCGAGGCCGCTGAGGAGGTCGGCGGCCGAGCTCGTGCGGACCGCGCCGATCGCGTCCACGACCCGGCCGGCCGCCACCCCACCGACGGCCGCGCCCACCACGCCGGCGAAGACCGCGATCGCGGCGAGCGCGGCGCTGCCGGTCGTGGTCAGCACCAGCCATGGGATCGCGACGGTCATGATCACGTTGCCGCTCAGCGACACGGCGTTCGCCAGCACCAGGGGGGTCAGTGGGGAGCGGATCCGCGAGCAGGGCGGGGGTACCTGGCCCGGCCGATCGTGCGCGGCCGAGGCTTCCGCCAGGGAGGCCGGTCCGGGACCGGGAGCGACGCTCTTCATGGCATCAACGGTCACCCTCGTCACCGCGCGACGTCCAACACCTCTTTGGCGGGGATTGACAGCTCGGATGCGTGAATGGACGCAGGTGGAGGCAGACCTGGGGCACTTTCACCCGCTGACTGCGTCAATGCGAAGCTCCGCGAGTACGGTGACAGGGTGCGGCAAGAGCTCGATCTCCGCCTTCTCCGAGCCTTCGTGGCGGTCGCGGAAGAACTTCACTTCACCAGGGCCGCCCACCGTCTCTTCGTGGCGCAGCAGGCGCTGAGCCGCGACATCCGTCGGCTGGAGTCGCAGGTCGGCGTCCGCCTGTTCGTGCGCAGCACCCGTAACGTCTCGCTCACTAACGACGGCGAGCGTCTCCTGGTTCACGCCCGAGCGCTGCTCGCGCTCAACGATGCGGCCCTCCGAGACCTGGGTGACGCGACCCGTCCGCTCCTCGTGGACGTCATCGGTCAGGGGCTGACGGCGGGCCGGATCGTCGACGCCGCGCGCCTGGCCACCCCGCAGCAGGAGTTCACGGTGCGTTATGGGGGCGGACTAGGTGCGGCCCTCCCCCAGCTGCTCGCCGGACGCCTCGACGTCGCGTTCGGCAGGACCGAAGGGCTTCCGCTGCCCTTTCCCCCCGAGCTGGACCGTCGGTTGGTCCGGTACGAACCGCTGGGGCTGATGGTGCTGACCGACCACCCCCTGGCAGCACTCGACGAGGTGCCGCTCGACCGGCTCCGCGGCATGGAGATCGACACCAGCGCCGGTAACGAGGACGCTCCCGAGTGGGTCGACCTGGGAGCCGCCCTGCTCGAGGCGTTCGGCGCGAGGCCGTTTGCTCCGCACCCGCACGTCATCGGGCCGGACGAGACCGCGCGGCACCTCCGCTCGCACCGGCGCCCCATCCTCACCATGAGCGAGTCCCCGGGAGTGCCGGGGGCGGTCCTCAGGCCGCTCGTCGAGCCGGTGCCTGTCTATCCATGGGCGATGGTGCACCTACGCGACGCCGACCACCCCGGCATGACGGCGTTGGACGTGGCCGTGACCGAGCTTGCCGCCAAGGAGGGGTGGGGACAGCCGCCCGACGGCGCGTGGCTGCCGAGTGCCGATGGGGAATGGGCTCGCGGCCGATGACCGCGATGGCCGCCGTACTGTCTCCAGCGGCGTGACGACGCCTCAGCAAGGCGACGGACGCGGGCCCGTACTCGTGGTGCAGTTTGCTTGACCGTGTCCGAGCTGTGACGTTTCATGGAAAGAAATTCAGAGCTGCGGGTTCGTCCCCCATCGAGAAATCGACTCGACGTCTCGGGGACCCGGCGCTCCGGTCTGACCAGTTGCGTGGGTCCGGCGGATGCGGGAGTCACGCCTTCACGAGGGATAGTCATGACTGCTTCCATCAACCGACGCCAATTGCTCAGTGGCACCGCTGCGGCCGGGCTCGGGATCGCCATCACCGGCAACATCGCTGCGGTAGCAGGGACCCGTGCCTCCGAGGGGTACGGCGAGCTCGTCGACGACCCTGACGGCCTGCTGTCACTTCCGGCCGGATTCTCCTACAAGCTCGTGGCCAGGACGGGCGTCACCACGACCACCGACGGAGCCAAGACCGCCAGCGATCCCGACGGCACCGGAGTGTTCGCTGCCGGGAGCGGATGGGTGCTGGTGAACAACCACGAGATCGGGCGCACGATCGCACAACCGCCGGGACCCGAGGCGTTCGGGGTGCCGCCGCTGCCCGGTCTGACCTACGACCCCGGGAACCGCGGCGGAACGTCGACGATCGAGGTCGACGCCGAGGGGAACCGGATCGCCGAGTACGTCAGCCTGGCCGGCACGAGCACCAACTGTGCGGGAGGGGTGAGCCCGTGGGGCACCTGGCTCACCTGCGAGGAGACCGAGGACCGGGCGGGTCGCGTGCGTCAGAAGGACCACGGCTACGTGTTCGAGGTGGACCCGAGCAGCCAAGCCGCGAACGTAGGCAAGAGCCCGGTGCCCTTGAAGTTCCTCGGCCGCTTCGCGCACGAGGCGGTCGCGATCGACCCGGCGACGACCGTCATCTACGAGACCGAGGACGCTGACGAACCGAACGGCCTCTTCTACCGCTGGGTGCCGCCGGAGGGATTCTCCGCCGGCAAAGACGCGCTACGCACGCTCGCCCTGGACAGCGGCGGTGACACCGCCGGCCGGCTGCAGGCGATGAGCTGCTATCGCGGAAGCCGGCACATCCTTGACCTCAGCGCGGCGACCACGCCAGGAACCCGCTACACCGTGCAGTGGGTCGACGTGCCCGACCGCGACGCCGCGACTGCCTCGGTGCGCAGTCAGCTCACCGACGAACAGGTCACCCGCGGCCGCAAGCTCGAGGGGGCATGGTGGGGAGACGGCGGCGCCTACTTCGTCTCCAGCTTCGCCCGCAGCAGCGATGGCAGCCTGAACGAGCACGACGGCCAGATCTGGCTCTACGACCCAGCCACCGAGTCCGTCACTCTGCAGACGCTCTTCGGGGTCAACCCCGACCCCACCGTCGACACCGACAGCTACGACGGGCCCGACAACATCACCGTCTCGCCCTACGGCGGGCTGATCCTCGCCGAGAACGGCGCGGGCATCCAGCACCTGGTCGGCGTCACCGACCAGGGCAAGACGTACCCGATCGCCCGCAACGACCTCAACGACAGCGAGTTCACCGGGCCGGGGTTCAGCGCCGACGGCAGGATCCTGTTCGCCTGCATCCAGTCACCGGGTCACGTCTTCGCGATCACCGGCCCCTGGCGCCGTCCGAGCAACGCTGACACGTGATCGTGGCACGCCACCTTGACCCTTGGTGGTAGCCGATCGTGCTATTCCGCACATGTGCAGCAAGCGCTGATAATCGCGGTCAGGAGGTACCGGCCGTGGCAGAGGTGCAGAAGGGCCGTTTCACCGCAGACGTCAGCTCGCTCGGAGACGAAGTGGTCGTCTTCCTGATCGGGATGAGGATCAACAAGCCGTGGAAGGTCCGCGCCTGGTGGCCGGTCTTCACCGCGATGCCCAAGATGCTGAAGTACCTCGCCGAGCATCCTGACAAGGGGCTGCTGGGGTATGAGCAGGCGTTCCTTCCCTCGCCGATAATCGTGGAGTACTGGCGGTCGTTCGAAGACCTGGCGCGCTTCGCCCGCGATCGTGACGATCCCCACCTCGAGCCGTGGCGCCAGTTCAACAGACGCATCGGACGCTCCGGCGACGTCGGGATCTGGCACGAGACCTATCGTGTCGGGACCGCGAACATCGAGACGATCTACGGGAACATGCCGCGCTACGGGCTGGCCGCCGCGACCGCATCGGCCCCGATCAGGCCGGGACGCGAGTCGGCTGCGGCTCGGATCGGAGCGACCCGGACCGACGATCCGGCGCTGCCCGGGTACTGACGCTGCCGCTCACCCCCAGGAAGCACACGGTTGCGGGGCCTGTTCGCTCAGTGGTGGGGCAGGCAAGCCGCCGCGGCGCGCACTCCTGGTGTCAGGAGAACAGCTTCCAGTGCCCCTCGGAGATGACGTCGACGGAGCCGTCGGCCACCCTGATGGCGGTCTCGTCGTCGATGGCGTACGCCGGACCCGGGATCCCGGCCGCCCATCGTTCGGCGTCGGCCATCGTGTTCTCCGGAAGGTCCTCGTGATCCAGGTGCGGGAAGATCGAGAAGTCGACGACGCCCAGGGTGCTGTCGCCACCGGCGGGTGGCTTCCAGCCCACGAAGTCCTCCCCGATGCGAGGGGTCATCACCATGCTCCCCGCGCTCAGCCCCACCCAGACCGTCTCGCGCAGCGAAGGCAGGAGATCCGCCAGCCCCGACTGCCGCATCCAGTGGCACAGGTAGAGGGGGTCGCCCCCGTTCACCAGCAGCACGTCCGCCTCCCGGACCGTGGGGACCCAGCCGTCCTCGCCGATGCTGGGCAGCGCGGTGAGCTCCAGCACTCCCAAGGACTTCCAGCCCAGCTCGCACATGGGGGTTCTGGGCTCTCGGCCGCTGATGAAGCGCCATGCCGCGCCGGAACCGGCCATGGGGTGCGCGTACGTCGCGGTGGGGATGCAGAGGGCGTTGGAGTCGGCGATCGGTTTGCCCAGCAGGTCGACCAGCGCCGTGTGGATGCTCGCGTTCTTCACGCCGGCGGAAGTGAGCAGAAGTCTCACGCCTGGCTCCTGTGCTTGGTGGTCAACATGCGCTCCTCGAGGGTCGGGACAACGGTTGCATGCGCATACCGACCGTGCACCGCAACGAAACTCATCGCCCGTTGGATCCCCTCGTCCCCCGCGCGCTCACATCGGCAGTCGCGGCGGCGTTCAGCCAGGTGGGGCGCCCGGTTCGCCGGCCAGGGGCTTCTCGTAGACAACCACCTGGCTCTCACTGTCCGACTTGAACGGTTGCCGATCCCACCCGGCCCAACGCGCGCGTCGCCGTAGACCCGCGAGCCGAGCCATGAGATCCAGCTCGGACGGCCACACGTAGCGGTACGGCGCAGAGTGGCGCACCAGGCGACCGTCGACCTCGAACCAGTGATGTGACCACGCGACCTGCCCGACGACGTCGTCGAAGGTCTCGATCCCCACGTGCTCGGGATCGAGGCAGAACACCCGGGCGACCTCGCCGGGAGGCACCCGACGCAGCTGCGGCACGATCACCTCCAGGACGAAACAGCCCGTGGGCTCGAGATGAGCCGCGGCGTTGACGAAGACCGCGAGCTGCTCCTCCTGCGTCGTGACGTTCATGATGGTGTTCGCCACCAGGTACACGAGCCGGAACTGGCCCGGGAGCCTGGTGGTCGTCATGTCGCCGATCGTCACCGGCACGCGATCGGCTCCCGGCTTGCCGTGCAGCCGGTCCACCATGTGAGGTGACAGCTCGATCGCCTGCACCGGAACGCCGCGGTCACTCAGGGGCAGGGCCACCCGCCCGGTGCCGACAGCGAACTCGAGCGCCCGGCCGTCTCCGGCGAGCTGAGACAGCATGTCGACCATCGGGCCCAGCACCGACGGCGCGGACTGCGCCGCATTGACCGTGTCGTAGACGGCCGCGATCTCCGGTCCCCAGGTGATCGCACCCATGAGCATCAGTATCGATTCGACAGGGCCGGGTCGCCAAGGACGGCGGACCGATCGGCGGCGCTGAGCGGCGCTTCGAGCCGCAGGTGGCGCCACGGTCGATGGCTTGCCCTCAGTCGCGCGGGCCGACTACACCTCGAAGAGCTAGCCCGCGGGTCGGGCGTGCGGGAGCACGTGGGTCAACAGGGCCAGGAAGAAGTGCCCGGGTTCCTCGAACATCGCCATGTGGGCCGAGTCCTCGAACCACTCCACGACCAGGCTCGGCACCTCGAGGCGGGCCACCCAGCTCTCTACCGGACCGGGCGGCGTCATGGCGTCGTGACGGCCGAGCAGCTGCACCATCGGGACCGGGAACGACGTGATGATCCCGAGGTCGAGATCGGCCAACCTCGGGAGCAGCACCTCTGCGGTGAGCGCGTTCCCCGCCTCGAGGGCGACCCGGTCCGCGCTGGTGTAGTCGGGTGAGAGCACGTCGCCGTCCATGAAGAAGGCGCACCCGTCCCGCCCCGCGCCGAACCCGCCGAGGCGTTGCACCCACGCCCGTTCGACGAGGATCTTCTCGAGAAGCGTGCCCTGGTCGCCCGGGTAGGGCAGCAGCGCGTCGAGCTCCGCCACCGCGTCCACGAGCCCACGGCGCCGTGCCTCCTCGCGGACCCAGCGCCAGCTCGCGGGTTCGCCCTCCGCCAGCGACACCATCTGTCCGACGCCGACGTAGACGCTGAAGAGGTCGGGCCGCTCGACCACCGCGAGCGTCGCCACGGCCGTGCCCCAGCTGTGGCCGCAGACGGCAACCTTTTCCACACCCAGCTTGTTGGTCAGCCAGGCGGTGAGCTCGACCGCATCGGCGACGTACTGCGCCGGGTGCATCGTCGGACGGACGATTTCCGGGTCGGTGAGTGCATGGGTGCGGCCGGCGGCCCGCTGGTCGTAGTGGACGACGGTGAAGTACTCCTCGACCGGGCGCTGCCACATCCAGCCCGTAGGTGCGAGCGGCGTTCCCGGTCCGCCGTGGACCACGAGGAGGACGGGGTTCTGGCGCCGGCGGCCGCGGATGGAGACCACATGCGGTACGCCGCCGAGCTCGACGACACAGGTCTCCTCGACGCCCGTCGGGCTCGTGATCCGGTTGAGGTCGGCAACCACGGCCACCGGGTCGAGCTCGTCGCCTTGCGTGGCGGCGCCAGCAGTGTCCACGACGTCCGCTCCGGCGTTGTCGTCCACCCGGACAGTATGCGACCTGAGCTGGGATCGGCCGCGCGACAGGCACGCACTGCGGGATCGGCCGGCCTCCTCAACCGGCAGCGTCCGTCGTAGAGTCACCAGAATGACTGCGACCTCGTCCCCGCTGCCGATCCTGCCGACCTCGCTGGTGGGCAGCTATGCCCAGCCGGACTGGCTGATCGACAGGGCCAAGCTGGCCGGCCGCTTCCCTCCGCGGGTGCGCGCCAAGGAGCTGTGGCGGGTGGAGCCGGAGCATCTCGAGCAGGCACAGGACGACGCCACGGTGCTGGCCATCCGCGCCCAGGAGCGGGCGGGACTCGACATCATCACCGACGGCGAGATGCGGCGGGAGTCCTACAGCAACCACTTCGCCACCGCCCTCGACGGCGTCGACATCGACAACCCTGGCACGGCCCTCGATCGCAGCGGACATCCCAACCCGGTGCCCCGGATCGCCGGACCGATCGTGCGGCCGCGGCCGATCGGCGTCCGCGACGTCGAGTTCCTGAAGGCGAACACCGACCACACGGTCAAGATGACCGTGCCCGGCCCGTTCACGATGTCGCAGCAGGCACAGAACGACCACTACCCCGACCTCGAGTCGGCGGCTCTGGCGTACGCCGCCGCGGTCAACGCCGAGATCAAGGACCTGCACGCCGCCGGTGCCGACCTGGTGCAGATCGACGAGCCGTACATGCAGGCACGGCCCGAGGCGGCCCGCGAGTACGGCCTCGCCGCGCTCAACGCCGCGCTCGACGGCGTCACCGGCACCACCGCCGTGCACATCTGCTTCGGGTACGCCGCGATCATCCACGAGCGGCCGGAGGGGTACTCCTTCCTTCCCGAGCTGGCCGACTGCTCGGCCGACCAGATCTCGATCGAGACCGCACAGTCGGGTCTCGATCTCGGCGTGCTCAAAGAGCTCAGCGACAAGCACATCATCCTGGGCGTCATCGACCTGTCCGACCACGAGGTCGAGTCCGCCGAGCTGGTCGCCGACCGGGTGCGCCGAGCTTTCGCCTACACCTCGCCGGACCGGATCACCATCGCCACCGACTGCGGGATGAAGTACCTCCCCCGCGCGAGTGCCGAGGGGAAGCTGCGCGCCATGGCCGGTGCTGCGTCGATCCTGCGCGCCGAGCTCTAGCGAGGGCGGAGCCTGAGATCGAGGTCGGCGAGCACGGGTCCTCATGGCGTGTCCATAGGGTGGGAACTCACCGCCTGAGGAGGAACCATGAAGTGTCCCAATGACTCGGCAACCCTGGTCATGAGCGAACGGTCCGGCGTCGAGATCGACTACTGCCCCGAGTGTCGGGGGATCTGGCTGGATCGTGGCGAGCTCGACAAGATCCTGGACCGCGCCGAACGCGAGCAGAGCGGCGGCTCCCAGCGCTCAGCACCCGCCGGCACGCCGACGTCGACTCACCATGACCGGGACCACGGCAGCCGGGACAGCTATCGCTCCAAGAAGAAGGAACACTGGCTCGGAGAGCTGTTCGGCTGATCTCCGACTCAGGCAGGCCTGCGACCGAGAACGTACAACCGCTGGGATGTCTCGTTGCGGGCGGCGACGGGCCCGCGGACGAACCACTCCACGTCGACCAGACCCGCCGCCTCGACGACCTCGACGACCTGCGACGGCTCGTGTGACACGAAGTCGAGGTCGACCTCGTGGTCGAACCAGTCGTCGAGGTGCTGGACGTTCGCGCCAGCCTGCAACCCGAGGACCAACCAGCCGTCAGGGGCGAGTGGGCGCACCAGAGCTTGGACGGCGTCGGGCAGCTCGGACGCAGCGAGGTGGCTCAGTGAGTACCAACCCAGCACGGCGGCCCACGCGGAGCTCATGGCGGGACGGCTGAGCCGCCGCAGATCGCCGACCTCGAAGTGCGAATCCGGAAAGCGCCGTCGAGCTTCGTCCACCATCGCGGGCGAGATGTCGATCCCCGTGGCATCGGCGCCACCGGCCGTCAGGTACGCCGTGATGTGTCCCGGACCCGAACCGACCTCCACCACTGGCCGTCCCTCCGTGTGAGCGACCACACGGTCCAACAGCCAGCACTCGAACGGCTGGTCCTGCAGCTCGTCGACCCGATGGTCGGCGTACGAGGCGGCAACCGCGTCGTACGACAGACGGACGCGTGCGTCGCGGGCGGCCGCCCCCTCGGCGATTACCGCGTCACGGTCGACGGCGGCCGCGCCGGCCGGGCCGGGTTCGGCCGGGAGGGGCCCGAGCAGGTGGATCCAGCGACGGTCGTGCTGTCCCGGTCGCCGTTCGAGCTCCCGAACCAGCGGCTGGGGGCGGGCCGCCATCCTGCGCAGACTGGCCTCGACGGCGGCCCGGTCGGCGAACGCGTGCAGCCGTTCGGTTCGCGTCCGCAGCTCACCCGGTGTCTGGGCGCCACGGAGCAGCAGGACCGTCAGGAGAGCCCGTTCGTCGGCGTCGAGCCCCAGGTGTTCGTCGAGCACCTGGTGGTACCTCAAGGTGCGGCGACCCGTGTCGGCCCAGACGACCCGCAGCAGGCCGCGCGCCTTAAGAGCCTGCGCGATCTGCTCCACCGAGCGCTCGTCGAAGTCGACGACCGGATCCCGGTTGCTGGCCTGGTTGCAGGCCGCGCGCAGCGCATTGGCAGTGAGGGGATAGGACCCCGGAACGGTCCTCTGCTTCTCCATGAGGCTCCCGAGGAGGCGCTGCTCCTCGCTGGCCAGGACGGGCAGCTCGGTCATGCTCACGACCTTAGGCCTCCCCGTGTCGCTACCCGGCCTGTGCCAGGACCTCAGCGAAGCGCGGCGTCCTGACAGACGCTGAGCCGGCGTGACCGCCGCTCTTGGCGAGTGGCAAGAGATCTCCAGGCTCGCGGCCCGGCGACGGACGAGCGAAAACGGTTCGCCGCGCCCAGGCCGTCGGCCCTAGGCTCGCAGGTGCCATGCGTGACTTCCCTCCCCTCGTGACGACGTTCTGGACCCCCGAGGGAGAGCCGGTCGGCGAGGCCCCCGACACCCGCAGCCCGCTCCGGTTCCTGCGGTGGGTCCTGCGCCAGCAAGGCAACTTGGTCGTCGTCGGCGTCATGATCGGCGTGCTCTGGCAGCTTCCGCTGATCGTCGGACCGTGGATCTTCGGGCGGGCGATCGACGCGGGCGTCGTGGGGAACGACCCGGGTGCGATCGCGACCGGCGCCGGGGCACTGCTCGCCGTCACCCTGATCGGAGCCCTCTTCGGGATCCTGCTGCACACACTCGTGGTTCGTAGCTGGCTGATCAGCCTCTACGGCACCACGATGGCGGTCACCCGCAAGGCGGCGCAGATGGGCCACGTGCTGCCGCGGCGCTCGCCCACCGGAGAGATCCTCAGCGTCGCGTCCAGCGACTCCGACGAGTTCGGTGCGATGACGGAGATCATCGCCCGCGCGGGCTCGCAGCTGGTCTCGTTCCTCGCGGTGTCCGCGATCGTGATGGCGACCTCCCTCCGGCTCGGCATCGTGGTGCTGGTCGCCGCGCCCATTCTGGTCGGCGTGGCGCTGCCGTTCCTGCGCCCGCTGCATCGCCGCCAGGAGCGCGAGCGCTCCCGCAACTCCGAGCTGACGTCGATGGCGACCGACATCGTTGCCGGATTGCGGATCCTGCGCGGCATCGGCGGCGAGCGCACTTTCGGGCGCAACTACGCGCAGCAGTCGCAGAGCTCGCGCGCCGCCGGCGTCTCAGCCGGTATCTGGCAGGCCGTCATCGAGGCACTGGGCGTGCTGTTCTCCGGCGTCTTCCTCGTGCTGCTGCTGTGGCTCGGCACCCAGGAGGTGCTCGCCGACCGGCTCTCCATCGGCCAGCTCATCAGCTTCCTCGGCTACGGCCTGTACCTCATCGGCCCGATCCGGACGTTCTTCGAGTTCGCACAGAAGATCACCCGGTCGATGGTCAGCGCCCGCAAGGCGATCGCGATCTTCGAGCCCGAGCCGCCGTGGCGCGACCGACCCGTCCCCGCCGAGCTCGACCACCACGACGGCCTCACCGATGAGCTGACCGGCCTGACCGTGCGCCCCGGCGAGCTGACGGTCGTGGTCAGCGCCGTCCCCGAGGAGACCGCCGGGCTGGCCGACCGGCTGGGGCGGTACCTGCCGCCGGACACGGAGCCGGTCAGCGAGGCGCCCGACGAAGGGCTCAAGGGCCGGGCGGCGCGCGTCGCCAGGTCCGAGCGGGCCCGGAGGCGCGCCGAGATCGCCGTCCGCGATGCCGAGCGCGCGCGTGGCGACTGGGGGGTCCGGCTCGGCGACGTCGACCTCGCGGACGCCTCGTTCGCCGACGTACGCTCCACGATCCTGGTCAGCGACACCGGGAGCCAGCTCTTCGCCGGGACGCTGCAGGATGCCGTCGATCCGCACCGGCGGCTCACGCGCAGGCAGGCCGAGGAGGCGCTGTTGGCCGCGAACGCCGAGGACGTGTACGACGCCCTGCCCGGCGGCTGGCAGGGCGAGCTCGACGAGCGAGGCCGCGGCCTGTCGGGAGGTCAGCGTCAGCGCGTGGTGCTGGCCCGAGCCCTGGCTACCGCCGCCCCGATCCTGGTCCTGGTCGAGCCGACCTCCGCCGTCGACGCCCACACTGAGGCGCGGATCGCGGAACGGGTCACCCGCCTGCGTTCCGGCCGTACGACGGTCGTGTGCACCGTCTCGCCGCTCTGGCTCCACCACGCCGACCGGGTGGTCGTGCTGGCCGACGACCGGGTCGTCGCCGACGGCCACCACGACGACCTGCTGGCGCACGACCCGACCTACCGCGGGGTCGTGGCCCGCGCCATGAACGAGGAGGTGGCGACGTGACCTCCGACCTGCTCGACACCTCGGCCGCCACTTGGGCGGACCACGGCGACGACGCACCCGCAGTCGACCCGCGTCTGCGACCCCCGGTCGGAGCGACTCCCGCGGAGCGGCTGGCGGCCTGGCGGATGCGACACCACCTCAGGCGCGAGGAGGCCGACCGCGTCTACGAGTCGGCGCGGCGTCCCGACCGGGGCTGGCCGGTGGCCGGCGACCGCGCGGTCTTCGACTTCGCCAAGGCGCTGGTGGTCGACCGCCGCCGGACCTTTGTGGCCCTGGTACTGCTCAACGGCCTCGCCGCGGCCACCGCGCTCGTCGTTCCGCGACTGCTGGGCAACCTCGTCGACATCACGGTCGACGCCGACGGCGTCGGCCTCGACCGGGTGGCGCTGCTGGTCGTGGGCGTGGTGATCGCGCAGGCGCTCTTCACGTTCCTGGCCCAGTGGACCTCGACGATCTTCGGGCAGGACCTGCTCGCATCGGCACGGGAGTACATCGTCCGCACCATCCTGCGGCTGCCGCTCGGCCAGGTGGAGGGTGCCAGCACCGGCGACCTCGTCACGCGGGTGACTCGCGACGTCGGCACCATGTCCCGGGCGGTGCAGTTCGGCCTGCCGATGGCGATCATCTCGCTGCTGACCGTCGCGATGTCTGTGGTCGCGATGCTGCTCAACTCCGTGCTGCTCGCGGTGCCGTCCCTGCTGGTGATCAGCACCAGCTACTTCGCGATCCGCAGCTACCTGCGCCGCGCCCCCCGGGGCTACATCACGGAGGGGGCGACGTACTCCCGGATCAACACGACGCTGACCGAGACCGTCGAGGGGGCGCGCACCGTCGAGGCCCTCGGCCTGTCCGGTCGCAGGGTGGCCCAGGGCGACGACGACATCGAGGTCTCCGCGCAAGCCGAGCGCTACACGATGTCGCTGCGCAACCTGCTCTTCTCCGTCATCGATGTCGCCTTCAACACCCCGCGCGTCGTCACGCTCGTGGTCGGCGCCTGGGGCTACGCGTACGGCTACGTCTCGCTCGGCCAGATCACGACGGCCGTGCTCTACGTCGAGGCTCTCAGCGGGCCCCTCGACCGGCTGGTCGGCGAGCTTGACCGGCTGCAGGTCGGCGCGACGTCGACCGCGCGGTTGCTCGGCATCGCGGAAGTGCCGCCGGACCGGACCCCGCTCGACGTACGCCCCGACGGGCGCCGGCTGGTCGGTCGTGACCTGCGCTTCGCCTACCGTCAGGACCACGACGTCCTGCACGGCATCGATCTCGACCTGAGGATCGGCGAGCGGCTGGCCATCGTCGGCCCGTCCGGCTCCGGCAAGTCCACGCTGGGACGGCTGCTGTCCGGGATCAACCGGCCACGCACCGGCTCGGCCGCCGTCGGCGGGGTGGACCTGGTCGACCTGCCGCTGGAGGTCCTGCGCACCGAGGTCGCGCTGGTCACCCAGGAGCATCACGTGTTCATCGGCACGGTGCGCGACAACATCGTGCTCGCACGCGAGGACTCACCCGACGAGGCGGTCTGGGCTGCCCTGGCGGCAGTCGGCTCCCGGGACTGGGTGGAGCGGCTGCCGCGCGGCCTGGACACTCGGATCGGCTCGGGCCAGCAGTCCCTGACGCCTGCGCAGGCACAGCAGATCGCGCTGGCGCGGTTGATCATCGCCGACCCTCACACGCTCGTGCTCGACGAGGCCACCTCGCTGATCGACCCGCGCACCGCGCGCTCCCTGGAGGGGTCGATGAACGCCCTCCTCGAGGGACGCACCGTCGTAGCCATCGCGCACCGCCTTCACACCGCCCACGACGCCGACCGGATCGCCGTGGTCATCGACGGCCGGGTCGTCGAGCTCGGCAGCCACCACGAGCTGGTCGACCGCCAGGATGGCGAGTACGCCGCGCTCTGGCGTGCCTGGACCTCATGACCATCGCCTCCGGCGGCCCGCGGATCCGACCAGTGACGATCGACGGAGCGGACCCGGTCCCGGTACCACGTATGAGCTGAAGCGAAGGGAGTGAGGGATGAGTAACAACACGGGCGCCGCAGCTGGCAGCGGTGCGATCTACGGCCTGGGCATCTTCGGTGCGCTGGTCTACTTCTGGCAGCAGGCGGACGCTTTCTGGGAGTACGTCCTGGCCGTCATCCAAGGGTTCTTCTGGCCGGCGTTCATGGTCTACGAAGCCTTCGGTGCCCTTGCCTGAGAGCGGGCCGTTTCAGTGCGGGGGGCACCGGGGCCCGGGAGTGCGGCTACGGCTTGGATGCACGAGCCCGGTGGACGGCGGCAAGGATGAGCAGGCTGACCAGGAAGATCAGCAACAGCACTGGGGACAAGGCGAGTAGCAGGATCACGGATGCCACCGCTGCGATGATGGCCGCCCTGACAACGGGTGTGCCCGCTTGCCACGCGCCCTTGATGGCTGCCCGCACCGGGTTCCGACCGTGCAGGGTCGCCTTGACGCCCTCGGCACCTGCCGTCTCCATTGCACCCCCGCCTCGGCCTGCGACGGCATGCAGCTTGTGCGTCCAGCCGGCGATCTCGTGCTCCAGCTTGGTTGCCGCGCCCCCGACCGCAGCGGTGACGATCGAGGTGAATGCGCCAGCAGGACCGTGACCGGCACGGACCCCTGCGCTCGCGGGCGTTGCGGTCGAGGTCATGTTGCTCCCATCCGTTGGTCTCGTCGTACCCGTTCAGCGCGTGTCGACACAGCCGCGGCGCGCCGGAGCGTCAGGTCAGGACCCAGCAAGGGCGCGCACTGCGCGTTCGATGGCGGGGCGCATCGCCAGCGTGGGGTCGACGGTGAGCCGGTGCAGGAGCAGTCCGTCGCCGAGCGCCATGAGAGCCCTCGTCGCCGGAACGGGCTCGGCGATGCCGACGGCGGTCACGATGCTCTCGGTCCACCGCTCGAACTCGCGGCGCTGGCGCCGCAGCGGCTCGCCCAGTTCAGGGTCGTCGGAGAGCTCCAGGAAGAGGGCGTAGCGCGCGCGGGTGCGCGCGGCGAACGGCCCGGCCTGCAGCTCGGTCACGGCGCACAGTCCCTCGATCAGCCCGTCGACGCCCTCGATCGCCGACATCGCGGCCGGGTCGAACTCGGCGCGCTCGTGCTCGGCGATCCAGTCGACGATCCCGCCGAGCAGCGCGCGCCGGGTGCGGAACCAGTTCGACGTCGAACCGGGCGGAAGGCCCGCCCGTTCGTCGACGCGCGCGTGGGTCAGCGCGCGCACACCCTCGGCGCCGAGCAGCTGCACGGCCGCCTCGAGGGCCCGCTCCCGGGTCGTCGACGGCATTGACATCCCTTCCACCCGGTCTACTATGAACATAGTATCCCGCAGCGCGAAGGGGTCATCATGGACACGCCCGAGACCCGCATCACCCGTCACGTCGACACCTCGGCCTGGTCACCCTGGCTGCCGGCGACCCCCGGCTTCGACCATCTCGTCGTCGAGACGCCCGGCCTGCATACTCACGTCGCCACTGTCGGCGAAGGTGAGCCAGTCGTGCTCCTGCACGGATTTCCCCAGCACTGGTGGCAGTGGCGCACCGTAGCTCCGGCCATCGCCGCGCGCGGCTACCGAGCCATCTGCCCCGACCTGCGCGGGGCCGGCTGGACCGTGGCCGACGATCCGCGTGTCGAACGCGAGACCAGGCTGCGCGACCTGCTCGCCCTCTTCGACGTCCTCGACATCGAGCGCGCCCACCTCGTCTCCCACGACATGGGCGCCATCACCGCGATGCAGCTGACCTACGACCACCCCGAGCGGGTTCGGTCGGCCGTGCAGCTCTCCGTGCCGCCGGCCTTCATGAAGTTCAGCCCGAAGGTCGCCCGGGGATTCCGGCACCTCCCCCCGTTCATCTGGCACCGCCCGGGCGCCTCGCTGCGCGGGGTGTTCTCCGAGGCGTACGTCGCCCACCCGCTGTCGGAGGCAACCGTCGAAGCGCACCTCGCCCCCATGCGCCGAGACGACATCGACGGCGCGGTGCGGCCACTCACCCGCGGCATGATCCTGCCCGAAGCCATGCGCTTGGCGGGGGGCGTCTACCGGCGCCGGCGGCTCACGGTGCCGACCCTCGTCGTCTTCGGCCGCCAGGACCACCCGTGGGCCGAGCACCTGGGGCGCATCTGCCGCGACCCGGAGCGGTACGCCGATCGCATCGAGTTCGCCTACGTCGACGACGCAGCGCACTTCATCACCGACGACGCCCCCACCGCGGTCGCCGATCTCGCGATCGATTGGCTCGCACGAGCCGCATGACGGACTGCTGCATGGGGCGTCCGCGGGTGACGTCCTCCGACCACGATTGGACGGCGGTGACGGGCTGGCCAGAGGTAAGGCACTCACCCCGGTGAACCGCTAACGTGGTTTCGCGACGGCCGGGCACCGCCTTGTTTCGACCCGTCGTGCGCTGGGGTCCGCGTGGACCGGTCGTCCAGCGTCAACCAGTCGGGAGGCAGTCAGCACATGTTCGACGACAACGGCTCGTTCCTGCTTGCCATGTTCGAGTTCTTCATCTTCTTGGCATGGTTCATGTGCCTGTGGTGGATCTTCGGTGATCTCTTCCGCAGCAAGGACCTGGGTGGCTTCGCCAAGACGTTGTGGGTGCTGTTCATCATCGTGCTGCCGTTCATCGGTCTGCTCGCCTACCTCATTGTTCGAGGTCGGGGTATGAATGACCGCACGCTCGAGGCGCACAGGGAGATGCAGCAGCGACAGGAGGAGTACATCAAGTCTGTTGCCGGCGGCTCCGCCGGATCGAGCCCGACTGATCAGATCGCCTCGGCGAAGGCCCTTCTCGACTCAGGAGCGATCACCCAGCAGGAGTTCGACCAGATCAAGGCAAGGGCGCTCGCCTCGGCCTGATCCTCCCGCTCCTACGACCTCGCTTCTCCTCCGCCCACGCAGGGCACGTGCCAGGGCACATGTCACCCGCTGGGCCACCGACATTCGGTGGCCCAAGCGAACCCGCGCACCTACTCCTCTGTGCTCTCAGCACGGCACGTGGAGGAGGGCCGGAAGTGGAGGGAGAGCGGCGAGCGTCTCGAGCTCGTCGGCCATCGATGTGTTGAGCTGGAGCAGCAGGCCGGGGATCTCCGCGTCGGTCCATCGGTGGCCGGCGATCACATCCGTCACGTCGAACAACGCCGTCGACAGCGCGTCGCGGATCGCCTGGTAGCCGGACAGGGCGTCGCGCTCACCCGCACCATCGCGGAGTACGGCCACAATCCCGCGGGCAAGTAGCTCGGCGTCCCGCAGTGCGTCGGTCAGCCCGTGCGCACCCAGCGGGTCCTTGTAGTAGCCGGCGTCGCCGACAAGCGCCCAACCATTGCCCCACGCCCGGCGCATGTAGCCGGGTCTGCCGGTGAAGGTCCGAAGTGCGGCCGGAGGCCCGGCGGCAGCAAGCCGGGTCGTGAGGTCTCCCGGCGTCTCGGCGACGATGCGGGTGAGCGGTCCCAGCCCACCGCGGCCTATCCGGCGCGGCGACGCGCTCGCGAACACGCAGGCCTGTCCGGCGTTGGTGGGGACCACGCCAGACGCGGCGTCGGGCCGGAAGTTCCATTCGTAGCCGTCGGTCTCGAGCCCGGTCCAGTAGCCGTAGGTGACGGCGGCGACCGACCTTCCGACCCGCTCGTACGGCGCGTCCACAGCCTCGGCGACCGTTGACCTGATGCCGTCAGCACCCACAACGATGCGTGCCGCGACCCGCACCGTCTCGCCGTCGCGGGCCCGGCCGGTGATCCCGGTGACCGTGCCGTGGCGGTCCCGCGCGACGCCGGTCAAGGCGATGCCGAACCGCACGTCGGCGCCGGCCGCTGCGGCCGCGTCGACCAGGATCGGGTCGAGGATCGTGCGCCTCGGCGCATACAAGGCCTCCACGCCGTGCGACTCCTTGAGGGTGATCGGCACCAGGTCGTCGGCGTACCGGAATGTCGTCCGCCGCACCGCCGGGGTCCCCGCGGCGATGATTTCGTCAAGCAACCCCCACCGGGTGAGCTGGAGCACGCCGCCGCGCATCAGGGCGTGCGTCGACAGGGTGTCCGTGCCGTATCGGCCGCGGTCGACCAGCAGGACACGCAGGCCGTGCCGAGCGAGCAGGTAGGCGGTGGCGGCGCCGGCCGCGCGGGCGCCCACGACTACGACCTCGTAGCTCGGCTCGATGCGGCTCATCTCATCTCCTGGTGGGTCTTGTTCGTGATTGGTGATCCGCTAGGGCGGGGTGGACGTGACGTCAGCCGGCGTCGACGTCGATGGAGACGGGCACACCGTTCGTGAGGACGTCGAACACGGCGGACCGCCGTCGGGACTGCTCGACGACCGAGCGCAGCTTCGCCGGGTCGTCGCCCCGCAGCGTGAAGCTCACCCGGACCTGCTGGTAGCCGTTGCGAACCTCGTCGGACAGCCCGAGGATGCCGAGCAGGTCGATGTCACCCTCGACCGTCGAGGAGACCTCGGTCAGGTTCACCCGACGTACCGCTGCGATGTTGGCGATACCCGCAGTGAGGCAGGCGGCCAGTGCGTGCAGCAGGTACTCAACCGGCGTCGGACCCTGGTCGGACCCGACCAGCACCGGCGGGTGGTCCGCGTCGAACGTGAACGGCTCACGGTGCGTCATCTCCTGCTTGGCGCCGTGGAAACCGTGGATCACCGACCGATTGTGGGTCCCGCTCAGCCAGGTGTTGGTGGCCCGGAAGCGGAACTTTGCGATGTCGGTGTCGCCCTTCACGGCGTCGAGCGTGCCGAACAACGTCGCGGTGTCGACGCCGTTGCGGATGGGGTTCTCGGCGATGGTCATGGACTTGCTCCTCAACTGTGGTTGGTTCGGGCGAGTTGTTCGCCCCCGTGCTGCGCTCACGAGCTGGCACCGACGGCCGGTCTTCCGTAGGTGACGGCATGGAGGACGGACGCCGGAACGGTCGCCAGCAGCTCGGTGTCCGGCCGTGCGCCGAGCGCCTCGTTCACGGTCGCGAAGGCCAGGCGGAGTGCGACGAAGACGGTGATCGCGAATACCTGCGCATCGTCGTACCCGGCATCGCGCAGTGGCTGGACGTCGCGGGCCTCGGTCGCGTTCGGGTCCCGTGCCACACTGCGGGCCCATCCCGCCAGGGCGCGCTCGGCGGGGTCGAGCCAGCCGTCATCGCCGCGCAGCACCTGGCCGGCCACGTCGCCACCGACCACGCCGGAGAGCCTCTCGCCCCAAGCGAGTGAGCAGTACCCGTCGCCGAAGGCTGAGGCTGCGGCGACAACCAGAATGGCGCGCTGCCGGAAGGTCAGTTCGCCGGCTCGGACCGCTTGGCCGACCAAGTCGAACAGACCGCGGTGCAGCGACGGGTGATGTGCCCACAACCGAGTCAGGTTCATCAGGAAGCCCTGCTGCGCGATGCTGTCGTCGTACAGGCGCCGCACGTCGGCCGAGGTCGGCGGTATCTCGAGGAAGCCGGTGCCGCCGGTCGTGGTCGCTGGATCGGTGATGGTCATGAGCCGACGGTACGAACACGTCGTCCTGCCGCGCGTCGGTGTGTGCGCGCAAACCCAGGGGCTCGCCTCGCCTGGTTGTGTCGGTTAACGCGTACCCGTCAGGCGCGAGTCATCAGCCTGGCGACCGCCGCGGCCCGCGCCGACTTCCCTTGGATGCCGAGCTTCGCATAGGTGTTGTGCAGGTGCCGTTCGACCGTGCGGATGCTCAGGATGAGGGATCGGGCAATGGCCGCGTTGTCCTGCCCTTGTGCGGCGAGCCGGAGTACGTCGAGCTCTCGCGGCGACAGCACCGATGCCGGATCGGGACCGACTGCCCGCATGTCCGGCTGGCGATCCGGGGCCATGAACGCCGCCACCTCGTCGACGAAGACCTGCCAGGCCGGTTCGGCGCCGAGCACGATGTGATTCGAGCTCTCCAGCACCACTAGGCGTGCACCGGCGATCATCGAGGCGAGATAGCGGCCCTCCTCGAAGTCGTTCATCCGGTCACGCCGCGAATGCAGCACCAGGGTCGGGAGGTCGAGTTGCGGCAGCAGTTCGGTCACGTCGTCGCGATCGCGTTGACGACGGGCCTCGCAGGCGGTCTCCGCCGACGCGGACACACGCTGCAGCTCGTCGAGCCAGCGCATCTGGTCCTCGCTGGCGCCAGGGATCATCAGCGAGGTGAACACCCGCCGGAACTCCGACTCAGGTCGACCCCAGCCGACCTTGATCAGCCGTTCGAACGTCTCGTTGAGCTCGAGGTCCTCGGGCGTCGGATCGCGGAGGGCCGCCGCGTAGCTGCCGTAGAACATCAGCCGGGACACCCGCTCGGGGTGGCGCACCGCATAGACGATCGAGGGCGGACCACCCTGTGCCATCGCCATGAGCGCGAACCGGCCGAGTCCGGCATGCTCGACGACCGCTTCGAGATCGGCGACCCGTGCCTCCAGCCGAAAGTCGTCGACGTCCCAGTCGGACAGCCCATACCCGCGCTCGTCGTACCGGATCACCGTCGCGATCTCACCCAGGTCGTTCAAGAAGTGCCGCCAGACGGGGCTCGTCCAGTCGTGCTGCAGGTGACTGAGCCAACAGGTCGCGATCACCAGCGGGGGGCCAGAACCGTGCCGCGCATAAGCAATCCGCACGCCGTCGGCCGACCGGCAGAACCTCACCTCTTGCGGTGGCGGCGCCGTCCCGTGATCGGAGGCTGGCACTCCTCGATCGTACCGTCAGGCGTCGGCAGCACGGCGGACCACGCGTACGCCGTGCGGGTCAGCCGCGCAGCTTGGCATTGACGGCGTCGGGGGAGAACTCGTGGTCGACGACCAGCCGGGTCAAGCCGACGATGGCGGCGTCCTCTCCGAGAGCGCCGAGCTGGAGCGCCATGTGGCGGGTTGCCCGCGGCAGGGCGAGGCTGTACAGGGTTTCCCGGATCCCCGCCAGCAACGGCGCTGAGGCCAGGTCGCCGCCGATCAGCACCTCCTGGGGGTTGAGCAGACAGACCACCGTGGCCATCACCTCGCCGATCCGCCGGCCGGCACGCTGCGTCAGGACAGCGGCGTCGGCGTTGCCTGCCGCCAGCAGGTCGTGCACCTCCCGGCCCGAGTGCGCCGGGTAGCCCAGTTCCGTCAGCTCTGCCGCCACCGCCCGACCGCTGGCCACCGCCGCGAGGCAGCCGCGCATGCCGCACTGGCAGCGCGCGTCCGACTTCGGTGAGACCCGCACGTGACCGATGTCGCCGGCACCGCCGTCGAACCCGGCGTAGGAGCGACCGTCGATGACGATCCCGGTGCCGATACCGGTCGAGACCTTGACCAGACACAGGGACCGGACGTGTGAGAAGCCGGCGGCGTACTCGCCGAGGGCAGCCGCGTCGGCGTCGTTCGCGGTCAGCACTGGGACGCCCGGCAGGTCCGCTTGAAGTTGCTCGGCCACCGGATAGGCGTCCCAGCCGGGCAGGATGGGCGGTTGGCTGGGGCGGCCGGACTCGGGGTCGACGGGTCCCGGGAGGCTGACGCCCACGCCGCACAGCCCCGCGGCGGTCACGTCGTGCGTCCGCATCAGGGTGGCCATCGCCGCCGCGATCCGGTCCAGCACCTGGCTGGGGCCCGCCTCGACGGGGACGTCGATGTTGTCCTCCGCCAGCACGGCGCCGCCGAGGTCGGTGACGGCGATCCGCGTGTGCGTGGTATCGACGGCGGCGACGAGAACGCGGGACTGCGACGTATTGAAGGCCAGCCGCCGCCGTCGCCGCCCGCCGGTCGCCTCGGTCGTGTCCCCCTCGATGATCATCTCGGCGCCGAGCAGCGCGTCGAGCCGTTGCGCGACGGTCATCCGAGACAGTCCCGTCGCCTCGCGGACGTCACCCCGCGTGGACGCACGACCGTGTCGGATCAGGTCCAGGATGTCGCCGGGTCCGGTGGGCACCGGTGACCACCCCCTCGCGCCGCTGTCCGGCCGGGTGAACCGGAGCGTCGGCGAGTGTAACAACTGGACATCTAATGCTTGACGCCTAGATGACATAGGTCCAATCTGTTGACAAAAGTGCTGACCCTACGGAGGACCCATGACCATCCACCGCCGACGCCGCGCCAGCGCAGCCGCTGTTCTCGCGAGCGTCGTGGTCGCCTCGCTCGCCGCGTGCGGCTCCGACGACGGAGGCGGCGGTGACGGCGACGACAGCCTCACGGTCTGGATCATCGAGGACCTGCCCGACCGGGTGGACGCGACCCAGGACATCATCGACGCGTTCACCGAGGAGAGCGGGGTCAACGTCGAGCTGGTCCCGGTCGCCGAGGACCAGTTCAACCAGGTGCTCACCTCCAACGCTGCCTCGGGGGACCTGCCCGACGTGATCGGGGCGCTGCCGCTCGGCTCGTTGCGCACCCTTTCGAGCAACGAGCTCGTCGACACCGACGCTGTGAGCGCGGTCGTGGAGAACCTCGACGCCGAGACGTTCAGCGAGAGCGCCATGTCTCTGGCCGCGGACGGGGACACCCAGCTCGGGGTCCCCAGCGAGTCGTGGGTCCAGCTGATGGTCTACCGGCAGGACCTGTTCGACGAGGCCGGGCTGGCCGCACCGGAGACCTACGAGGACGTGCTGGCCGCCGCCGAGGCACTGGACAGCCCCGAGGTCGCCGGCTTTGTCGGCGCCAACGTCGCCGGTGACGCCTTCACGTCGCAGACCTTCGAGGAGATCGGCCTGGGCAACGCCTGCGAGATGATCGACGAGGAGGGCCAGGTGACCTTCAACAGCCCCGAGTGCGTCGAGGGCCTCGACTTCTACGGAACGCTTCAGCAGGACTACTCCGTGAGCGGCGCACAGGACGTGGACACCACGCGCGCGTCGTACTTCGCCGGCCAGGCCGCGATGATCATCTGGTCGAGCTTCATCCTCGACGAGATGGCCGGACTGCGAGACGACGCGCTGCCGACGTGCCCGGAGTGCAACAAGAACCCAGCATTCCTCGCGGAGAACAGCGGCGTGGTGACTTCGATCCAGGGACCCTCGGGCTCGGCACCGGCGACGTTCGGCGAGGTCACGTCGTGGAGCATCACCGCGGACTCGGCGACCGAGCCGGCGCAGCAGTTCGTCGAGTACATGATGTCCGACGGTTACGAGCCGTGGATCGCGATCGCCCCCGAGGGCAAGATCCCGGTGCGGGCAGGGGACTCCCCCGGCGCGACCAACTACTCCGACGCCTGGGCGAAGATGCCAGTCGGAGTGGACACCAAGGCGCCGCTGTCCGACTTCTACGGTCCCGAGGTCATCGACGCGCTGACCACCGGCACTGAGACGCTGCAACGCTGGGCGATCCCGCAGGGCCAGGGTGACGTTCTCGGCGCCATCCAGGGCGAGCAGCCGGTGGCCAACGCGGTCAACGAGGTCTCCAACGGCACCCCGGCCGAGGAGGCCGCCCAGCAGGCCGCCGACGCCATCACCGAGGCTGCAGGGTCCGTCCAGTGAGCCTGGCCGGACCCTCGTCACCGATGCTGGCGTCGAAGCGGGGTGACGGCGAGCCTCCTCCTCGACCCCGCCATGGTGAGTCCGCGCGGGCCCGCGAGGACCGCCGGACGGGCTACCTGCTGATCTCGCCCACGGTGATCATCGTCTTCACCATGGTCGTGCTGCCGATCCTGTGGACGATCTCGCTGGGATTCCAGCAGGTGCGGCTGCTCAATCTCCGCCAGGCCGGGGTCATCGGCGACTACAGCCTCGAGAACTTCAGCAACGTCCTCGGATCGTCGGGGTTCGTCGACGCACTTCTGACGACTCTCGTCTACTCCGTCGCCGGAACGGCCTTCGCCATCGGGCTCGGCCTGCTTGCCGCGCTCGCTCTGCGCCGGCCGTTCCGCGGCCGCGGGCTGGTGCGGGCGTCCATGCTCGTGCCGTACGTCGCCCCCGTGGTTGCGGCGACCTTCGTGTGGTCGACGATGCTCAACCCGCAGTTCGGCGTCCTCAACTACTACGGCACCCGGCTGCTCGGGTGGGACGAGCCTGTCGCGTTCCTCAGCTCGGCTGAGCCTGTCTCGATCCTCGGCTTCGACACCCACGTGAGCGTGGCTCTCCTGAGCTGCGTGCTCTTCGAGGCGTGGCGCTCGTTCCCGTTCGCGTTCCTCTTCCTCACCGCCCGGATCCAGGCGATCCCGGAGTCCCTCGAGGAGGCTGCGACAGTGGACGGCGCGACCCCGACCCAGCGGTTCCGCCACATCGTTCTGCCGCAGTTGCTCCCGACCATCGCGGTCCTGACCGTGCTGCGTTTCATCTGGACCTTCAACAACTTCGACGACATCTACCTGCTCACCGGCGGTGGAGCCGGGACGCAGGTCGTCGCGGTGCGCGTCTACGACTACCTGATCAACCGGGGAGACATCGGAGCCGCCGCCGCGCAGGCGCTCGTCCTGGCCGCCATCCTGGCCGTCCTCGTGACGGTCTACCTCAAGCTGTTCGGTCGTTCCGAGGAGGCCGCATGAGCACCGCCACCCCGGGCATCAGCCGCGACTCCGTGGAGCGTCGGCTC
Organism: Nocardioides sp.; assembly: GCF_035697785.1. GTDB lineage: Bacteria > Actinomycetota > Actinomycetes > Propionibacteriales > Nocardioidaceae > Nocardioides_B. The sequence continues at coordinate 29,393 of NZ_DASSCL010000011.1, read as the reverse complement.
CTCCTCGTGATCAGGCCGGCCTTCATCATCTTCCTGCTGGTCATCAGCCTGTTCCCCTTCTACTACATGGTGCTGCTGTCCTTCCGCCAGCTCGACTCCGTCCTCCAAGACCCGGGGGCGCTCTGGCCGAGTCTCGGCGAGATCGACCTCGACACGTACAAGAACGTGCTCGCCTCGACGGCAGACGGCGGGCAGGGGTTCTTGAACTTCATCAAGAACAGCATGCTGGTGGCCCTCGGCACCGTGGTGATCAGCTTGCTCGTCGCGATCCCCGGCGCCTACGCGGTCAGCCGGCTGGAGTTCTTCGGCCGCCGCCAGATCAGCGCGGTGTTCCTGGGCGTCTACTTCTTCCCCGCGATCCTGCTGGCGATCCCGCTGTTCGTGCTCTTCACCCGGCTGGGTCAGCGCGGCACCCTGACCGGCCTGTTGGTCGTCTACGTCGCGCAGGTGGCGGCGGTGTCGATCTACATGTTGCGCAACTACTTCGACACCATCCCCGCCAGCCTCGAGGAGGCGGCCGCGATCGACGGGTGTACACGGCTGCAGGCGATGCGGCACGTCAGCCTGCCACTGGCGCTGCCGGCGATCGCCTCGAACGCCCTGTTCGTCTTCATGATCGCCTGGAACGAGTTCCTCTTCGCCCTGCTCTTCCTCGTGGAGCGGCGGGAGAACTGGACGGTCTCCCTCGGCCTGTCCCAGCTCGCCGGAAGCATCGAGGTGCCGACCACGGTGCTGATGGCCGGCTCGGTGATCCTCACCCTTCCGATCATCGTGCTCTTCTTCCTCAGCGAGCGCTGGCTGGCTGGAGGACTCACCGCCGGGGCCGAGAAGGGCTGACTCTGCGGGGCCCTCGCCCGCCTCACCGACCCTCACCCAGGAGGACAACCGTGCCCGAGGTCGTCTCGTTCGCCGCGCCGTACGACGTCGCGCTGGTCCCGTGCGACCCGCAGCCGCTGGTGCCGGGCTCGGTGCGGCTGCGCACGTGGTACTCCGGCATCTCGGCCGGCACCGAGCTGACCGCGTACCGCGGCTCGAATCCCTACCTGACCCGCACCTGGGATCCCGAGCGGCGGCTCTTCGTCGAGGGGGACCCGACCTTCGGCTACCCGGTGCAGGGGTGGGGGTACTCCGAGGTCGGTGAGGTCGTGGAGGTCGCAGCCGACGTCGGATCCCCGGCCGTCGGCCAGGTGGTGCACGGCATCTGGGGCCACCGCAGCGAGGCGGTGGTCTCGGCCGCCGCCGTCCGTGACCGGGTGTGGAACGCGGACGACGCGATCTCCGGCACCTTCGCGCGGGTCGGGTCGATCGCCCTCAACGCCGTGCTGGCCGCCGAGGCGCAACTCGGCGACCGGGTCGCCGTCTTCGGCCAGGGCGTGATCGGCCTGCTGGCCACCCGGTTAGCGGTCGTCAGCGGCGCTGAGGTGGTCGCAGTGGACACCGTCCCCGAGCGGCTCGAGGCAGCCCGCGCGATGGGCGCCGCCGAGGTGGTGATCGCCAGCGTCGACGGCGGCGCCGGAGCCGCCATCCGGGCCTGGTGCGACGGCGGCGTGGACTCGGCGATCGAGCTGAGCGGCAACGACCGGGCCCTGCACGAGGCGGTCCGCTCCGTCGTGGTCGACGGGACCGTGGTGGCCTCGGGCTTCTACCAGGGCGGGGCGGAGCACCTGCGGCTCGGCGAGGAGTTCCACCACAACCGGGTCCGGATCGTGGCCAGCCAGATCGCCGGCACGCCGGTCCGTCTCGGACCACGCTGGGACCAGCCCCGGCTCGTGCGCACCTTCATGGAACAGGTCCGCCGCGGCCGGGTCGACGCCCGCTCGCTGGTCACCGACGTCGTCGAGGCCGCCGACGTCGCGGCCGTCTTCGAGCGTCTCGACCGGGGTGACCCCTCGATCCTGCAGGCCGTGCTGCGGTTCCCCGCAGCCTCGGGGACGACATGACCGTCGACACCTCCCCCCAGTTTCCCGCCGATCGCACCGGCGTCGCGATCCTCGGCTGCGGCACGATCGCCCAGTCGGCCCACCTGCCGGCGTACGAGCAGTACGGCGTCGGGGTGACGGGCGTGTGGAGCCGGCGGCAGGAGACCACCGCCTCGGTGCTGGACACGTTTCCGTTCGTCGGCCGGGTCTACGCCACCGCCGAGGAGCTGCTGGCCGACCCTGAGGTGCGCTTCGTGGACCTCGCCACAGGACCGGAGGGCCGGCTGACGTGGATAGAGGCGGCGGTGGCCGCCGGCAAGCACGTGCTGGCCCAGAAGCCGCTCACGCTGTCGCCCGACGACCTGGCCCAGTTGCCCGGCGTGCTGGCCCGCGCCGAGACAGCCGGCGTCCGCGTGGCGGTGAACCACAACGGGCGCTGGGCCCCGCCGTGGCGGGCGGTGACCCTGCTCGTCCGCGACGGGGCCGTCGGGCAGGTCGTCGGCGTCACGCACCTGCACGACAAGCCGCTCCCCCCGCTCACCGGCACCCCCTTCGACGACGTACCCCACATGCTGCTCACCGACTATCTCCTGCACTGGGTCGACATCACGCGCTCGTGGCTGCAGGACGGTGGTGCCGGTCCGGTGACCACGGTTCAGGCCAGCGACTCCCGGGTCCCGGGGCAGCCCGCAGGGGCTCGCAACCCGTGGTCGGCCACCCTGTCGATGGGCACTCCCTCGGGGGCCACGGCCGGCCTGCGGATCGTGGGAAATGTGGTGGCCTCGCAGCCGGGCTGCCCGTTCTGGTTACACGGCACCACGGGCACGCTCCGTGGCAGCGTGCTCCTGGACTCTGACCGGCTCGAGCTCGACGACGGCTCCACGCGGACCCCGGTGCCGCTGCACGGCGCCTGGTTCGTCGACGGCTTCGCCGCCGCGATGGGTGAGCTGATGTGCGCGGTGGCCGAGGGCCGGCAGCCGGAGAACTCCGCTGCTGACGCGGCACGGTCGGTCGCGGTGGTGCTGGCCGCCCGCACCTCTGCGGAGCGGGACGGCGTCCCGGTCGCCGTGGAGGGCCCGTCGTGACCGCCCTCGGGGACGTCGTCGACGAGGTCCCCGTCGACCCCGCGCGGGCGCGCGTGTACGCCGAAGGGTGGCAGAGCTGGAGCCCGGCGACCTGGTATCCCGTCGGCGCCGAGAGCCGGGTCCCGCAGGAGGAGTGGCAGCACCTGATGCGGTTCCGGTCGGGGACCCCCCTCGCTCCCGACGCCCTGCAGGCCGAGGGACTTCTCGTGGTGGACCCGGGCACCGGCGAGCCGGCTCGTCTCTACGCCCCGCAGGACCCGCTGACCGTGCCCACCGTGCGGGCGACCACCCAGGACGGCACCCTGCTGGTCCGCGCCACCGGACCGGTCGCCGTCTCCGACCACTCCGCCGGGGGTGAGGCTGCGCTGCAGGCATTCGGCGACACGTACTCCGCCCGCCGACAGGGGCTCCCGCTGGCGGAGCCGCCCACGGTGTGGTGCTCCTGGTACCACTACTTCGAGCGAGTCACCGCGGCCGACGTCGTCGAGAACCTGAGCGCCATCGACCAGCACGCCCTCGCCGTCGACGTCGTACAGATCGACGACGGCTGGAGCCCCGGGCTCGGTGAAGGGCTGGTGCCCTCCCCCGCGTTCTGGTCGCTGCCGGCGCTGGTGGACGCGATCCGCGACTCGGGCCGTCGGGCGGGCCTGTGGCTGGCGCCGTTCCTGGTCGGAACTCAGACCGCGCTGGCCCGCGAGCACCCCGACTGGCTGGTGGGTCCAGCCGGGCACAACTGGGGGCAGGACCTCGTCGGCCTGGACCTCACCCACCCTGGGGTGCAGGAGCTCCTGCGCGACGTGCTCGGGCGGTTGGCCGCCCTGGGCGTGGACTACCTCAAGCTCGACTTCCTCTACGGCGGTGCGCTGCCCGGCCCGCGGTACACCGACGTGGACGAGGTGACCGCCTACCGCATCGGGCTCGAGCTGGTCCGGGAGGCGGTCGGACCGGACGTGTATCTCGTCGGCTGCGGGGCACCGCTGCTGCCGAGCGTGGGACTGGTCGATGCGATGCGGGTCTCCCCCGATACCTTTCACGAGGGCGCCGAGGACGGGTCCGCCGGACTGCGGGGGCTGATGCCGCTGGCGGCACGGGCGTGGATGCAGGGCAGGCTCTGGGTCAACGACCCCGACTGCGTCGTGGCGCGGCCGTCGTACCGGCTGCGCGAACGGTGGGCCAGAGAATCCGGCCGCTTTGGCGGTCTGGCGTCGTTCTCCGACCGGGTCTCCGACCTCGACGACTGGGGCCTGGCCACCGTAGGAGGGCTGCTGGCCGAGGGCGGCTCGAGCGCCCCGCTGTCAGCGGACCGGGTTCGCGAGGGCGCCGCGCTCGCCCAGGCCGAGGGGTCGGCATGACCACGCTCGACACGAGGCAGCTGACCGCCCGGATTGCGCCGTACGTCGAGATGCTCTACCCCGACGATGACGGCGCTGTGCTGCACGCTTTGGTCGAGCTGGCCCAGCGTTACGCCGCGGCCCTGGCCGGCCGCGAGGTGGCACCGCCCACCGAGCGGACCGCCTGCCTGATCACCTACGGCGACGGCATCCGCCGGCGAGGCGAGGCACCACTGCACACGCTGGCGGCGTTCCTGCACGACCACGTGGGCGACCTGCTCAGCGACGTGCACCTGCTACCGATGTTCCCGTGGACGTCCGACGACGGCTTCGCCGTTGTCGACCACCGGGCCGTGAACCCGTCATTGGGGAGCTGGGACGACGTGGCCGAACTGGCGGCCGAGCACGCCTTGATGTTCGACTTCGTCGCCAACCACACCTCCAGCCACTGCCCCTGGTTCCTGGGTTGGCTGGCCGGCGATCCGGCCTACGCCGGGTTCTACGTCGAGAAGGACCCGGACTTCGACGAGTCCCGCGTGGTCCGGCCGCGGACCACGCCGCTCCATCACGCGTTCCCCCGCCCGGACGGGTCCAAGTCGTGGGCATGGACCACCTTCGGCGACGATCAGGTCGACGTCGACGTGCGCCACCCGGCGACCCTGATCGAGCTGACCGACGTGCTGTTGGGTTACCTCGTCCGCGGCGCCTCGGCGGTCCGGCTGGACGCGATCGGGTTCCTCTGGAAGCAGTCAGGCACTACCTGCCTGCACCTGCCGCAGACCCATGCCGTGATCAAGCTGTGGCGGGCACTCGTCGACGAGGTCGCGCCGGGGACCCGGCTGCTGACCGAGACCAACGTCCCGCACGCCGAGAACATCTCCTACTTCGGCGACGGCCACGACGAGGCCAACCTCGTATACCAGTTCGCGCTCCCGCCGCTGGTGCTGCACTCCTTCGTGGCCGGCTCGACCGTCCGGCTCAGCGACTGGGCAGCGGGTGTGGGGCCGGTGAGCGACACCGCGACGTGGTTCAACTTCCTGGCCAGCCATGACGGGATCGGGATGCGCGCCACCGAGGGGATCCTCGACGACCACGAGCGCACGGCCCTCGTCGACCGAACCCATGCGCACGGGGGACGGGTCTCGTGGGCCAGCCGGCCGGACGGTTCGCGTCGGGTCTACGAGCTCAACCTCAGCTACCTCGACGCCCTGTGCACGGTCGAAGAGGCGCGTGACCCGGCGATCGTCGCCGCCAAGGCGCTGGCCGCCCACAGCATCCTGTTCGGCTTCCTCGGTGTGCCTGCCGTCTACTACCACTCGCTGGTCGGATCGCCGCCCGACCTGGAGGGGATGGTCACCAGCCGGATCAACCGTCGGATCAACCGGGCTGTCCTCGACGCCGACCGGCTGGCTCAGGAATTGCGCGACGACCCGCGGCGCCAGGCGGTGTTCGCCGGGATGCGACGACTGCTCGACGTACGCCGGCGGCATCGGGCGTTCTCGCCGTTCGGCACACAGGAGGTCGAGCGGCTCGACGCCCGCGTCTTCGCGCTGCGCCGGGGCGTGGGCACCGCAGACGAGCTGCTCTGCGTGACCAACGTGACCAGTGAGTCCGTCACCCTACCCACAGTGACGGGCGTCGACGTGCTGGCCGACCACGTGGTCGCGCCACTGACCCTTGGCCCGTGGGGCTACGCCTGGGTGCGGCCCCAGTGACCGGTCTCTAAATACTTTCAGGCTCGGAATCCGTAGATTCCGAGCCTGAAATTCGTAGCGGGGGCAGGATTTGAACCTGCGACCTCTGGGTTATGAGCCCAGCGAGCTACCGAACTGCTCCACCCCGCGTCGGTGACGCCAACCTTACGGGAGACGCCGACGCCGTCCAAATCGAGAGCAGCATGACGGCGATCACATCTGGTCTCGACGGACTCGCCACCGGATGTCGCGATCGCCGGACCGGAGCTCGGCCTGTGGCTCAGCCGCTCGCTTGTCCGTCTCCATCTGCGCCGGAGCCGTCGCCGGACCCATCGCCGGACCCATCGCCGGAGCCGCCGCCTCCTCCACCGTCTCCGTTGCCGGCACCGTTGCCGGCACCGCCTTGGTCGGCCTCCTCGATGGCCTGCTGGACCAGGTCACGGGCCTCCTGGCTGGCCTCGGCGTACCCAGGGAGGTCGCCGTCGCGCAACGCCTGCTCGGCCTCGACGAACTTGGCCTCGGCCTGCTGCAGCAGCTCGCGTACGTCGCCGGACACAGGAGCGCTCGGCCCGGTGCCGGGATCACCACCGAGGTCGGGGTTCTCCGCCGGGTCGACGGACTCCTCCGGAGTGGTGATGCCGAGGACGTCGTCGAGGGCCGCGGTCAGCGTCGAGCCGATCCCGACGTCCTCGCCGAAGGACGCCAGCACGTAGCGGAGGACGGGGTAGCGGCCCTCGCCCTCCTGGCGCAGCGTGTACAACGGCTGCACGTACAGCAGGCCGTCACCGACCGGCAGGGTCAGCAGGTTGCCGAACAGTGCCTTGGAGTTCGTCCGTGTGAACGCCAGCAGGCGGTCCTGGATCTCCTGCTCCGAGGCGAACTGGTTGGCGATCTGTGACGGCCCGGGCACCTGCGTGTTGCTCGGCAGTCGCAGGATCCGGATCTTGCCGTAGTCCTCCTGCGACGCGTCGGAGTCGACGGAGATGAAGGAGGCGAGGTTCTGCCTCTCCTGAGGGACGAAGACGCTGGTCAGAGAGAACACTGGCGCGCTCTCGCCCGGCGTCCGCACCGACAGCCGGTAGGGCGGCTGCTTGTTGGTCTTGATCTCGGGGTCCTGCGGGACCTCCCAGCGGTCGTTGCCCTCGTAGAACGTCTTGGGGTTCTTCACGTGGTACGTCGCCAGCATGTGCCGCTGCACCTTGAACATGTCCTCTGGGTATCGCATGTGCGCGAGGAGGTTCGGCGGGATCTCCGAGCGCGGACGGACCACCTGGGGGAACGCCTCGGACCATGCGTCGAGGATCGGGTCGCGGTCCCACTCATAGAGGGTGACGCTGCCGTCGTAGGCGTCCACGACCGCCTTGACCGAGTTGCGCATGTAGTTGATCTCGTCGGTCGGGAGCGTGGAGTACGCGGTCCGCGGCTGCAACGAGTCCTCGGTCATGTCGCTGAGCGAGTCCTTCTGAGCGTTCGGGTAGTGGTCCGTCGTCGTGTAGCCGTCGACGATCCACACCACGCGCCCGTCCACCACCGCGGGATAGACGTCGCCGTCCACCGTCAGCCACGGGGCGACCTTCTGCACGCGGTCCCGCGGTGCACGGTCGTAGAGGATGCGGGAGTTCTCGTTGACCCGGCTGGACAGCACGATGTTGGGCTCGGAGAACTTGATCGCGTAGAGCAGCTTGTTGAAGATTCCGCCCACCGGCACGCCGGCGCTGCCGTCGTAGGTCGTGGTGGTCGGCTGGTCGCCGCCGCTGCCCTCCGGGATGTCGAGCTCCACGTCGCGAGCACCGTCGGACTTGCCGACGATGGAGTACGACGGGCTCCGCTCGCCGAAGTAGATCCGCGGCTGGTAGCCGTCCTCGAACATGTTGGTCAGATCGCCGCGGGGCGGGATGTCCTGCTCCGCCCAGATCGGCTTGCCCTCGGCGTCGGGCACCGGCTGGTCGTTGGCGTCCTTCTGGTTGCCGTAGGCCGCGATCACGCCGTACCCGTGCGTGTAGACGGTGTGCAGGTTGGCCCAGTTGCGCTGGGACTCCTCGAGACCGCTCTGCTCGAGCTCGCGGACCGCCACGACCATGTCACGGGTCTCCCCGTTGAGCTCGTACCGGTCGACGTCGAGGACGTCACTCACGCTGTAGTAGCCACGCACCTGCTGCAGCTGCTCGTAGGCGTCGGACACCAGGCTCGGGTCGAGCAGCCGGATCCCGGGGATGGAGGACGCGTCGGCGGCGAGCACGTCACTCGACAGCGACAGCGTCGCGTCGTAGTTGGTCACCTCGGAGTCGGCCACGTCGTACGCCGTGCGCGTCGCCTCGATGTTGCGCGCGATGTAGGGGCCCTCCTTGTCGGGCTCCGACGGGCGCACTTGGAACTGCTGCACGATGCCCGGCCAGATCGCGCCGAGCAGTACAGCGGAAAGGACCAGCAGCGCCAGCCCGACCGACGGCAGCATCCACGTGCGGCGCAGGATGTTGGCGAAGAACAGCAGCGCGCAGATCAGCGCGATGAACATCAGGATGTTCTTCGACGGCAGCACGGCGTTCCGGTCGGTGTAGCCCATGCCGGTGAACAGGCCGCCGCCCTCGGTCGTGAGGTCGAACCGGTCCAGCCAGTAGTCGACGGCCTTGATCAGGACGAACAGGCCGAGCAGCACCGAGAGGTGCACCTGGGCCGCGCCGGTCAGCTTGTCGCCACGCGCCTGCAGCCGGATCCCGCCGAACAGGTAGAGCGTGATCGCCACCGCGATCAGGCTGAGCACGGTGACCGCCATGCCGAAGTCGACGAGGTAGTGCAGCCAGGGCAGCTCGAAGACGTAGAAGCCGACGTCACGGTTGAAGTACGGGTCCTCGGTCCCGAACGGGACCTGGTTGCGCCACAGCAGGAACTGCCGCCACTGGCCGGCGCCGGAGCTGCCGGCGAAGATCCCGAGGACCACGGCGATGCCGAGCAGCAGCCAGCGCCGCATCGGCTCGACCACCTCGCGGTAGCGGTCGAGGTTGACCTGCTCCTGGGACGCAGGCCGGAAGACCGGGCGGAACCGGTAGGCGATCATGATGTTGGCCGCCACGATCGCGCCGAGCAGGACACCGAAGATCAGGAACAGCATCACCCGCGTGCCGAGGACGGTGTTGAACACCTCGGAGTACCCCACGCTGCGGAACCACAGCCGGTCGGTCCAGATGCCGGTGAAGACCGAGGCCAGGAAGAAGGCCGCGACCAGGATGATGGCGGTGCCGACGAGCGCGCGCGAGCGTCCCTGCGGGGGTGCCTGAGCAGCGGCGGGCCGCCGCGGCTGCTGGGGTGGTTCCTCGAAGAATCCGCTCACAACCTGCTACCTGTCTCCATGTCCCGTGGGCTGACCCAGATCATTGGGTCAGGGTCCCGTGCAACAACTCTAGAAGGCCCGGCACAAGGTCGACGCCTTCTAGCACCGACTGGTCGTCGTCGTGGGCCCGCATCCGGAGCGTGCAGTACGCCGCGCCGTCCCTCGTGGCTGCCGCGACGATGCGTACTTCCTGCCGGTCCGGGTGCGACGCGGCGTACTCCTGGGCCGCCTCGTGGTCCTCCGGCATCTCGGCGTCCGCGGAAGGTGGGAGCACCAGTCGCTCGACCACGGCGGCGCAGCCGAACACCTCGGCGGGCCACATGATCCCCTCGAGGGTCTCCTCGAGGGGATGGTCCGCGGGGGTCTCCTGCTCGACCGGCGTCAGCGAGCCGGCCTCGGCCTCGGCGACGCCGAGAGCGGTGGCTAGACCGGGCTCGCGCGACAGCAGGTCGCTGGTCGGAACGAGCGCGAACAGCCGGGCCGGCTGGTCCCAGCCGGAGTTGGCGGCGTGGGCCTCGATCTCACGCGCGGCCGAGCGCAGGTAGGGGTCGACGTCGGGGGTGTCCGGGTGCTCGGTCATCGGTCCTCGCAGCTCGGCAGCTCGGCGTCGGGGTCCTCGGCGTAGGTCTCGAGCGACTCGACCGCCTCGTGCATGGTGGTGGCGCGCACCAGCCGGATCTCGTCCTCGCCGACGTTCGCCCCGAGGGCGGCCGCACAGTTGGCGGCCGGGACCAGGAACAGCTCGGCACCGGCGTCGGCCGCGGCGACCACCTTCTGCTGGATCCCGCCGATCGGGCCGACCTCGCCCTGACCGTCGATGCTGCCGGTGCCGGCCACGTCAGCACCCTTCGTCATGGAGCCGGGGGTGAGGGTGTCGTAGACGGCGAGGGAGAAGATCAAGCCGGCGCTGGGACCGCCGATGTTGTCGTCGAGGTTCACGCTCACGTCGAACGGGAAGTCGTAGCCGGTGCCGATCTCGATCCCCACTACGGCGCGCTCGGCGTCGTCGGGCGCGGCCTCGGCCGTCACCGTCACGGTGCGCCGGTCGCCGTCTCGACGTACGACGAACTCGGCGGGCTCCCCCACGCCGGTCTCCTGGATCGCGTCCGAGACCTGGGAGACGTCCTCGATCGTCTGGCCGTTGACCTCGAGGAGGTAGTCGCGGGGCTCGAGCTTGCCGTCGGCGGGCGACCCCTCGGCCACGCCGAGGACCTCGGTGCGCAACGGCAGATCGAAGCCGAGCTCCCGGAGCGCCACCGCGATGGCCGTGTCCTGGGAGGAGACCATCTGCACGCTGCTCTCCCGCTCGACCTCCTCGACGGTCTGTTGGGGCGGGTAGATCACGTCGCGGGGATAGACGGCGCGAGTGCCGTCGAACCACGCGGACAGCGCCTCGACCAGCGAGATCTCCGAGTCAGGTCTGGTCACCGAGACCGTGGTCAGCCGCAGGTCTCCGTCGGTCGGGTACGTGTCCGCACCCTCTACCTGGATGACCCGGTCGCCCTCCACCTCGTCGAAGACGTTGACGGTGGGCCCGGGGCTCATCGTCACGTAGGGCACCGGAAGGAAGGCCGCGGCGGAGATCAACCCGACGAGGAGCACGGTGACCAGCACGCTGGACACGGTGCGGCGGCTCATGCGGCCACCTTCTCATTTGCGGCCAACTGGTCTGACATGCAGGCGGCTACGCGGACCTGCGGGTGTCACCGTTGCCGGGGGGGCGGCGCGAGGGCCGTACGGCGATCCCGGTGCTCCGGTCGCGGACCGGCTGCGGCCTGGGCGCTCGTGCGCCCGGGTGCTCGCGCGTGATCGCCCGGGCGAACCGCTCCTGGTCGGCGTCGCGGACGCTCGTGCGTGCCGCGCGCTCGTCTCGCCTGGGCCGTCCGGCCCAGGCGGCCCAGAGCATGGCGACGCCGGTGACCGCGGCGGCCGGGACCAGCCAGAGCAGGATCTCCACCGCCCCAGGCTACGGAGCGGAACGCTCCCGGCCCGGCAGGCACGCGGGAGGTCCAGACGATCGCGCTGCAGTTCCCGGTTCAGGGGGTGCCGACCCACTCCTCCGTGCCGTCGTCGAAGAGCTGGTGCTTCCAGATCGGGACCGACTCCTTCAGCCGGTCGATGAGCGCACGCGAGGCCTCGAACGCCTCGCCGCGGTGGGCCGCCGACGTCGCGACGATCACGGCGGCATCCCCTAGCGCGAGCAGGCCGACCCGGTGCACCGCCGCCACCGCCTGGACGTCGTGCTTGCCCGCGATCTCCTCGCACACGTCGCGGAGCCGGTCGAGCGCGGTCGGGTGGGCGGAGTACTCGAGCCCGTCCACGCCCTTGCCGCCGTCGTGGTCGCGGACCGTCCCCACGAAGAGCGTGACGCCGCCCGACGCCTGGTCGGCCAGCACGTCGAGCACCTCCTGGGCGTCGAGCGCCTGGTCGCGGATGTCGACGAGGCGTACGACGGGGGGCTCGGTCACGTGACGAGCGTAGTCGGACCCGCCATTCGCTAACGCAGCTCATTCCCGTGTAGCGCGTGAGAACTGCTAGCCGAGGGGTCCGCTGGTCCTGCGGAGGAGCGCAGCGGAGGAGCGGGAACAACTGACCCCTCGGCGAACCCAGCGACGCGGAACAGCGGGGCTGGGCACTCACTTGACCGCAGTCAGCCTGACACCGACCCCAACCGCGGAAGGCCGGTCTTGGTCACGCGCTACCTGGTCACGAGTAACGTGAAAGCCATGAGCAACGATCCCGGCGACCGCCCGGAGGACCCCAACAACCCGTTCAAGGGCACGCCGTTCGAGCAGATGTTCCAGGCGTTCGGGGGCGCCTTCGGCGCAGGTGGGGCCGGCGGCGCGGGCATGCCCGACCTGAACGCACTGATCGGGCAGATGCAGGCGATGATGACCCCGCACGAGGGGTCGGTGAACTGGCAGCTCGCCAAGGACGTCGCCCGGCGTACCGTCGCCGCCGAGCCCGACCCGACCCCCTCGGAGCGCCAGTGCGCGGACATCGCCGACGCCCTCCGGCTCGCCGACCACTGGCTCGACTCGGCCACCGACCTCCCCTCCGGACTGAGCACGTCCGTCGCGTGGAGCCGGGCCGACTGGATCGAGGAGACCGTCGAGGTGTGGCAACGGCTCGTGGAGCCGGTCGCCGAGCACGTCGTCTCGGCGATGGGCAACGCCCTCCCCGAGGAGGCCAAGGCGATGGCCGGCCCGCTGATGGGGATCCTGAACCAGGCGGGTGGCGCGATGTTCGGCACCCAGGTCGGGCAGGCGCTCGGCGGGCTGGCCGGCGAGGTGCTCACCGCCTCCGACATCGGTCTGCCGCTGGGCCCGAGCGGCAAGGCGGCGCTGCTGCCGCTCAACGTGTCCGCGTTCGCCGACGGGCTCGACGTCGGCGAGGAGGACGTCCGGCTCTACCTCGCGCTCCGCGAGGCCGCCCACCAGCGGCTCTTCGGACACGTGCCCTGGTTGAAGGCGCACCTGCTCGCCACGGTCGAGGACTACGGCCGCGGGACCACGATCGACGTCTCCAAGATCGAGGAGTCGATGCGCGGCATCGACCCGACCAACCCGGCGTCGCTTCAGGAGGCCCTCGAGGGCGGACTGTTCGAGCCGGAGAAGACCCCCGCCCAGCAGGCCGCGCTGACCCGGCTCGAGACCACCCTCGCGCTCGTCGAGGGCTGGGTCGACGACGTCGTGGGCCAGGCCACCGAGAACCGGATGCCCGCCGCCGGCAAGCTGCAGGAAGCGGTACGACGACGCCGCGCGGCGGGCGGACCCGCCGAATCGACCTTCGCCGCCCTCGTCGGGCTGGAGCTGCGACCACGGCGACTGCGCGACGCCTCCGCCCTGTGGGGCTCGCTGCGGAGCAGGCAGGGGCAGCAGGGTCGCGACGCGGTCTGGGCGCACCCCGACCTGCTGCCGACGGCTGCCGACCTCGACGACCCGTTGGGCTTCCGCGAGGGCCTGGCCGAGCCGGAGGCGCTCACCGACGCCGAGTTCGACGCCGCGCTCGCGCAGATGCTCGACACGGAGGCCGGCGACGACGCCGACGCCGAGCCCCGGCCGACCGACGACGGCGGCCCCGGCAACGCCGAGACGGACGGCGACGACGCCGGCGACACCCCGCGGGAGTGACCACCGGTCCCCGGTTGCACGACGACGCCCTCGCCGCGCTGCGGGCCTGGGCCGCGCCCTCGCCCGCGCAGGAGGGGCTGCGTGCCCGCTACGTCGCCCACCTGGAGGAGCACCCGGACGGGACGGACCGGGCCTGCTTCCCCGACCACCTGACCGCCGGCACCGTCATGCTCTCCGCCGACGGTCGCGAGGTGCTGCTCAACCTGCACGGCAAGGCCCGCCGGTGGTTCGCGTTCGGCGGCCACATCGAGCCGGGCGACCGGACCCTCGCCGACGCGGCCCGGCGGGAGGCCGCCGAGGAGTCCGGGCTCGACGACTTCGTGTTCGACCCGGTGCCCGTCCACCTCGACCTGCACACCGTGACGTTCTGCGACCCGCGAGGGCCGGTGCGGCACCTGGACGTGCGCTACTCGGCGGTGGCCCCGCACGACGCCGCGCACGAGGTCAGCGAGGAGTCCCTCGACGTGCGCTGGTGGCCGCTCGACGGGTTGCCGACGCTCGAGGAGGAGATGCACACGCTGATCGGGCTCGCCAGGGCCCGGCACTTCTGACCTACCACCGGAGCGGGCAGGGTCACGCGTCGTCGGCCGCCATCTGCGCCGCGCCCTCCGGCGAGCAGTCCGGATCGTCGGCGGTGATGCCGAGCTGGCTGGCGGCGGCCACGCCCTCGAGGAAGCCCTTGGCGCGCTCCGCCTTCGGGTAGCGGTCGACCAGCTCCCAGAACACCGCGGTGTGACCGATCTCGATCAGGTGGGCGAGCTCGTGGACGAGCACGTAGTCGATGACCCAGGCCGGCATGCCCTGCAGCCGCCGGGAGAGCCTGATCGCGCGGTCGGCCGGGGTGCAGGATCCCCAACGGCTGTTCTGGTTGTCGACCCAGCGCACGGTGTCGGGGGTCGCCTGCCCGCCGAGGTAGCGGGCGTTGAGGCCCTCCGCCCTGCGCATCAGCCCGGCGTCGCTGGGCCGGCGCCGCTTCTCCTGGCGCTCCAGCCGGGCCAGCATGGTGCGGACCCACTCCTTCTCCTCCGCCCGGGTCATCCGGGCCGGGATCAGCACGACGACCTTCTCGTCCTCCCGGTAGGCCGCGACCGTGCGGCGCCGCTTGCGCGAGCGGCGCACCTCGACGACGGGGTCGTCGCCGGGGTCGGGAGCGGTGCTCATGAGTGGAACGCTACCCGTTCGCCCAGGTCAGCAGCCGGTCCTCGGGCCAGGTGTTGACAACCCGTTCCAGCGGTACGCCGAGCTCCTGGGCCCGGGCCGCGCCGTACCAGAGGAAGTCGAGCTGTCCCGGAGCGTGCGCGTCGCTGTCGATGGCGAACAGGCAGCCGGCCTCCAGCGCCTGCTCGACGAGCTCGTCCGGCGGGTCGCTGCGCTCCGGACGGGAGTTGATCTCCACGGCGACATCGGCCTCCGCGCAGGCGGCGAACACCGCTGCGGCGTCGAACTCGCTCTGCGGCCGGGTGCCCCGACCGCCCCTGACCAACCGCCCGGTGCAGTGCCCGAGCACGTTGGTCTCGGGGTGCCGCACCGCCGCGACCATGCGCCGGGTCATCGCCGCCCGCTCCATGCGGAGCTTGGAGTGCACCGACGCCACCACCACGTCCAGGCGGGCGAGCACGTCATCGGTCTGGTCCAGGCTGCCGTCGTCGAGGATGTCGACCTCGATCCCGTGCAGCAGCCGGAACCCCCCGTCACCTTCGGCGAGGTGCGCGTTCACCGCCGCCACCACGTCGATCTGGCGCAGCAGCCGGGCGGTCGAGAGGCCGTTGGCCACCTGCAGCCGGGGCGAGTGGTCGGTCAGCACGACGTACTCGTGGCCCAGCTCGCTTGCGGTCATCACCATCTCCTCGATGGGCGATCCGCCGTCGGACCAGTCGGAGTGGGTGTGCAGGTCGCCGCGGAGGGCCGCGCGCACCTCCTCACCCCCGCTGGCGAGCGGACCGGCACTCTGCTCGAGCTCGGTGAGCGTGGCCGGCAGCCGGCCGGCGACGCAGTCCTCGACCACCGCTGCGGTCTTGGCGCCGATGCCGGGCAGCTGACGCAGCGTCCCGGCCGCGGCCCGCTCGGCCACCTCGCCGGGTGCGCAGGCGAGCAGACTCTCGGCCGCGCCGCGGTAGGCCTTGATCCGGTAGGTGTCGGCCAGTCGCCGCTCCATCAGGAACGCGATCCGGCGCAGCGTCGCCACCGGGTCGAGCGCCGCCCCACTCGCCGTGCCGTGCGCCATCGGTCTCCTTCGGTTTACCGTCCCCGGGGTCTAGGGGTCGTCACGGTCTCATCGTCCGTCATCGTCTCGGAACTTCTTCTCGTCCACACCCTGTGGTCGAAGTCCTGGCTGGTCAGCGCGGTGACAGTACGCCGCCCGGGCGTGTCCCCCACAGCGTCGTACACCGTTGTCCCCAGGTTCTTCCACAGGCTGTGCACCTGCGTCCACACCCTGTCCCCAAGACCGTCCACAGGGTGGGTCCCCGGTGCGTTGACCGCGGTGGCGGGGCGCACCTAGGGTCCTCGCAGATGAGGCCCCCGGCCGATTCGGCACGGCGCTCGCAAGGGGAAGGCAAGCGGCGTGCCGGAGAGGCAGGGGGCCTCGCCTCATGTCAGCGGCCGGTGAACCGAGGGGGCCGCTTGGCCTGGGCGGCCGCGATGCCCTCCTGCAGGTCCTCGGTGGCAAGGGTCACCGGCTGGGCCAGCGCCTCCCACTGCAGCGCCGACTCGAAGTCCGCGTGCCCCTGACGCAGCGCAACCTTGGTCAGCCGGCTCGGGATCGGGGCGGCCGCGGCCACCTCGCCGGCCACGGTCAGCACGTCGTCGAGGAACGTCTCCGCGGGCAGCACCCGCGAGACGAGTCCCAGTCCGAGTGCCTCCGGGGCGGTGACCACCCGCCCGGTCAGCAGCAGGTCACGCGCGTGCGCCGGCCCCACCACGTCGGGCAGCAGGTACGTCGCTGCCATCCCGGGGTGCATGCCGAGCTTGACGAACGGGACGCCGAGCCTGGCGCCCTCCGCGGCGTACCGGATGTCGCAGGCGAGCGCGAGGCACAGCCCCGCCCCGATCGCGGGGCCGTTGACCGCCGCGATGGTCGGCACCTCGAGACCGCGGATCGACAGCCAGGCGCGATAGAACGCCATCATCCGGGTGCGCAGCTCGTCGACGGTGGCCTCCGGATCCCCCGCGATCCAGGAGGTGTTGCCGCCGGAGCAGAACGCCGAACCCTCGCCGGTGACAACAACCGCGCGCACGCCCGGGTCGCCGGCCAGGTCCGCGACGGCCGCACTCCAGGACGCGGTCATCTGCTCGGACATCGCGTTGCGCTGGGTCGGGTTGGCGAGGGTCAGCAGCACCACGCCGTCGTCGCGGGTCTCGATGCGCAGATGCTCGCGCACCGGGGCGGACGTCGGTGCGGACGTGGCGGCGGGGTCGGACGGGGTCATGGAGCCGGTCATGCGCCGGAGACTACCGACGGGGTGGGGTCGGGTTGACGTTGGTGAGACAAGGGTCGCAACGTGCCATCGCCCATGGGGATAAAAGGGGCAAAAGTGATCTTTTGCCGGCCATCTGAGCGTGAAACCCCGCGCAGCGGGCGGTGCGAGCATGAATGTGCTCCCCGCCTGCCGTAGGGTGCGAAGCGGCCGGCAACAGGCGGCCACGGCGGGTCTTCCTCGACTCCCCGCCGACGACCGATACAACGAAACAGCAAGGAGGCCGTCATGGCGGAGACCTGGAGCGGCGAGTTCTACTGCGTGAAGTGCAAGGAGAAGCGCGAGGCAGAGGGCGAGGTCAAGGTCAACGACAAGGGCACCCGCATGGCCAAGGCCGTCTGCCCCGTCTGCGGCACCAACCTCAACCGCATTCTCGGCAAGGCCTGATCGCCACTCGATCTTCGGCGGCGGCGCTCCACGACTACGTGGGGCGCCGCCGCTGCCGTTTCCACCGGTCGCCCCCGCCTGTGGACGACCGGTCGCCGCGAGCGGCCCGGTCCGGCAGGCTGCGCGCATGCGACCCCTGCTCGTGCCCGGCGCCCACGTGCTGCGTCGCCGCGACGGTTCCTTCCAGGTGGGGCTCGACCCTCGCGGCGCGATCGTGCTGCCCGACACCCCCGCCGTGGCGTCCTGCCTGGCCCGCCTCGACGGGTCGAAGGTCCGTCCCGCCGACGAGGCGCCGGCTGCGGTCCTCGCGCAGGCCGGCCTGATCGTCGACGAGCGGGCCGTCGTCCCGCTGCTCGCCGGCGGCGACGCCGGGCCGGTCACGGCCCGCGCGGCCTCGCTGCTGCGCCGTCACGGCACTCGGGCTCCCGACGTCGTCGCCGCCCGGTCCCGGCGGAGCATCGGGGTGGTCGAGTTCGGGCACCCGTCGGGTGCCGGCCTGCTTGAACGTCTGCGTGGCCTGCTCGACGAGGCGCTGCTGACCTGCTCGTCCGACGAGCCGGCCGTCGGGTTGCTCGTCGGCCTCGGCGAGCCCGACCGTGAGCTCGTGGACGGGTGGATGCGGGAGCGGGTCCCGCACCTGCTGGTCCGGCTGGCCGAGGGCCGCGCGACCGTCGGCCCCTTCGTCGTACCAGGGGCGACGGCGTGCCTGCGCTGCGTGGACGCGCACCACACCGACGCCGACCCGACCTGGCCGCTGCTGGTGCGGCAGTACGCCGAGGCGTGCCGCGGGCCGCGCCGCGACGGCATCCCCGAGCCGCTCGACCCGCTGCTGGCGACGGTGGCGGCGGGGTGGGCGGCCCGGGACCTCGCGACCTACGTCGACGGCGGCCGGCCGTCGACCTGGTCGACGACGCTGACTCTCGACGCGGACCTCACCGCCGTGGAGACGCGCACCTGGTCCCGGCACCCGGACTGCGGCTGCAGCTGGCAGTGACCGTGGACCCGGGCGGCCGGTCCCGGGTGCGGCACCAGCCCCTTGCCGCGACGGTTCGGCAACACCGACAGGATCCGTCCGCCACAATGGCCAGGTGACCGAGCTGCCCCGCAGAGCCGTATCGCGCACCGCCAGACTGGCCGCGCTGCCGCTGGGGTACGCCGGACGCACCGCGGTGGGCATGGGCCGGCGCCTGGGTGGCGCCCCGGCCGAGGCGGTCCTCTCCGAGGTGCAGCAGCGCACCGCCGAGCAGCTGTTCCGGACGCTCGGCGACCTCAAGGGCGGTGCCATGAAGATGGGGCAGGCCCTGTCGATCATGGAGGCGATGCTCCCGGAGGACGTCGCCGCGCCCTACCGCGACCAACTCACCCGGCTCCAGGACGCCGCTCCTCCGATGTCGTCGACGACTGTGCACGCCGTGCTCGGCCAGGAGCTCGGCCGCGGCTGGCGCAAGCAGCTCGTCGAGTTCGACGACGACCCGGCCGCGGCCGCCTCGATCGGTCAGGTCCACCGCGGCCGCTGGTCCGACGGCCGCGAGGTCGCGATCAAGATCCAGTACCCCGGTGCCGGCGAGGCCCTGATGGCGGACCTGCGCCAGCTGTCCCGCGTGGCCCGCACCGTTGGCGGCCTGGTGCCGGGCATCGACATCAAGCCGCTGATCGCCGAGCTGCAGGACCGGGTCGCCGAGGAGCTGGACTATCGCCTGGAGGCGGACGCCCAACGGCAGTTCGCCGAGGAGTTCGAGGACGACCCGGAGATCCGGGTCCCCCACGTCGTCGCGCAGACCGACAAGATCCTGGTCAGCGAGTGGATCGAGAGCAAGTCCTCGCTGGCCCGGCTGATCGCCGAGGGCACCCAGGAGGAGCGCAACCACTACGGCGAGCGCTACGTCCGGTTCCTGTTCGCCGGTCCGGCGCGGGTGGGGCTGCTGCACGCCGACCCGCACCCGGGCAACTTCCGGGTGCTGCCCACCACCGACGGGTCGCTCGACGGCCTCGGCGTCGTCGACTTCGGCGCGGTGGCCCGGCTGCCCGAGCGCACGCTTCCGCGCGCCATCGGCAGCCTGCTCCGGATCGCGATGTACGACGACTACGACGACGTCCTCAACGGGCTCCGTGACGAGGGGTTCGTCAAGCCCAACATCCGCATCGACCCCGACGAGCTGCGCGCGTACCTCGGCCCGTTCACGGAGCCCGCGGCCGTCGAGCGCTTCAAGTTCTCCCGGGACTGGATGCGTTCCCAGTTCCAGCGCGTGCAGGACCCCCGCCAGCCGGGTTCGACGTTGGCGCTCAAGCTCAATCTGCCGCCGTCGTACCTGCTGATCCACCGCGTCTGGGTGGGCTGCATCGGGGTGCTCTCCCAGCTCGAGGCGGAGCTCCCGTTCCGGGCGATGCTGGAGGAGTCACTGCCCGGGTTCGCCGAAGGTCCGGAGGGGTAGGCCGACAGCCCGGCCTCCAGGGAGTCCCGAGGGGCTCGACCACCGGTGCAGCGACCCGGTCACCACCACTCGCTGTCGAGCTTGCTCTCGATCGCCCGGAGGTGCTCACGCGAGCACCGTTCGCAGAAGACCCGCTGACGGCCGTTCTCGACCGCGGTCGTCCAGGTCAGCGGCATCCCGGTGCCGCCCGCTGCGTCGTCGGGGGCCGTCGTACCGCAGAAGTCGCAGGTCACCGCCATGGCCCGAGCGTACGCCGGGCCGACGCAGGCATGACGAGAGCCGGACCCGCGGCGTGGTGGTGGCCGCGGGTCCGGCTCTCGTTGGTGTTCAGCTGTGCAGACCGATGTCGCGCTGGGCTACGTCCGCTCCGGGTGTGGGACCTCGGATCAGAGCGAGCGAGCCAGGGCGAGGCGTGCCTGACGGGCAGCACGCTCGGCCTTGCGGGACAGCCGGCGCTGCATTGCCAGCTGGTGACCGCGTCGCAGTTCGTGCGCCTCTCCCAGGCGCGCGGACATCTGTGCACGTGCCAGATCTTCATTCATGAGTTGCATCTCGTTGCTCCGGTTCTTGTCAGTGTTCATGGAGGTGTTGGTTTCCGTTTCCTGTTGGCTGTGTCAGACCCGAGTCAGGGTCACAGCGTGCGGGCGAGGGTGAGGCGTGCCTGGAGGGCGGCGCGCTCGGCACGGCGGGACTTCCGCTGGGCGCGAGCGATGAGGTGCCCGCGGCGCAGGCTTTCGGCCTCACCGAGGCGCTGGGTGTGCTCCACCCGAGCCACGGTCTCGGTTACGTATGACATCGCGTTCTCCGTTGAATGCGTTATGGGCGGTGGTCGGTTGCTGCTGGTGCTGCGGTTCTGCTCAGTGCTGCTCGGTGATGCTTGGTGCTGCGGTGCTGGATCGGCCGGGCTGTTGCTGCTGTTCGGGCTACGGCTCAGGCCGCGACCTCGTTCTTGCGGGGACGTCCGCGGGGGCGCTTGCGCGGGATGACGACACCCTGCGCGAACAGCTCGCCGCCCCAGACACCCCAGGGCTCACGACGCTCGAGGGCGCCGGCGAGGCACTCGACCCGCAACGGGCAGTCCAGGCACATCGCCTTGGCCAGCTCCACGTCCTGCGGAGTCTCTGCGAAGAACAGCTCCGGGTCCTCTCTGCGGCACGGCAGCTGCTCCTCGTCGACCTCGTTCGCGGTGGCGGCGAACGTGTCGAGGACGCTGATACTCATCTCTTCACCTCCTGGTGAGTGTTCTCGTTTGGTCGGTCGGACCGTTTGGGAAACAAAAAGACCGCGGATCCCGGGTTTCGGGTTCCGCGGCCTGGAGGCTGCCGATGCAGAGATCTCACTCTAGATCGGTGGACTCCAGGCGGAGGTACCCGGGAAGGCTCCCTTGACGGCAACGGCATCGGTGGCGAGGCGGTAACCGCGCACAGCGGTGCCCTGGATGCCCGTCACGGGAGCGATCGCGCCGGCGGCCGGCAGGCACACCACACCCGTGGAAACCGGGAGGACGCGCACGGACGCAACGCGGTCACGCGGCGACATGGGCATGCCGAAGCCAGCCGGGTGGCTGATCTTCATCGTGGTGTTGATCATCTGTGGCACCTCCTTCAGAGCCTCGGGCGCTGGTCTTGGCAAGGACCGTCTGCGCAGTTGTCGTGCGGGTGAGAGAAAACGTACCCCCGGGGGGCTGTAAGCGGCAAACTATTTTCTGGGTATTTCCGCGAAAGTTTTGCCGCGCATCAAGAAATGGTCCGGACGGGCTACGTCCAGACCCTCAGTCCGCCGTGTGTCCTCCGACGAGGGCCAGGACGTCGTCGGCGTACTTGGTCATCTTCGCCTCCCCGATGCCACTGATCCGGCGCAGGGCGACGGCGTCGGCAGGCTTGACCTCGGCGATCGCCTGGAGGGTGAGGTCGGTGAACACGACGTACGCCGGCACCTTCTCCTCGGCCGCCCGCTCGACGCGCCACGTGCGCAACCGCTCGAACAGCTCCTCGTCGTAGGCCGCCGGGCAGTCCTCGCAGCGGCCGACCTTGCGCTCCGCGGTGCTGCCGAGCGGCTTGCCGCACGTGCGGCAGTTGGCCACACCCTTGCGCTTGCGGCTGCGCTCGGTCTCGACCACGTCGGAGCGGACCTGCGGGCGCAGGCCGGTGAGGAACCGTGACGGCTTGCGGCTCGAGCGGGATCCGGGGTTGCGTGCCACCGCCCACGACACCGCGAGGTGGCGTCGGGCCCGGGTCATCCCGACGTAGAGCAGCCGCCGCTCCTCCTCGACCGCGGCCGGGCCCTCGGCGTAGACGATCGGCATCGTCCCCTCGTGCATCCCGCCCAGGAAGACCGCGTCCCACTCCAGGCCCTTGGCGGCGTGCAGCGTCGCGAGGGTGACCCCCTCGGCCACCGGCGCGTGCTGCTCCTGCGCGCGTCGGTCGAGGTCGGCGACGAAGTCGGTGAGCGAGACGTCACCGGACGCCGCGAAGTCCTCGGCCTGGGACACGATCGCCTGCAGCGACTCCCAACGGTCGCGGACGTTGCCGCGCCCCGTGGGTGCCTCGGGCGACCAGCCCATGCCGGCGAGCACGGCGCGGACGTCGTCGACGAGGCCGTCCGCCGATCCGCCGTCGCCCCGCGCGTTGCCGCGCAGCAGGGTCACCGCCTGGCGGACCTCGGCCCGCTCGAAGAAGCGCGCGGCGCCCCGGACGACGTAGGGGACGCCGCGGGCGGCCAGCGCCTCCTCGAAGGCCTCCGACTGCGCGTTGATCCGGAACAGCACCGCGATCTCCCGGGGCGGGACGCCCTTCCGGGTCAGCTCGAGGATGTCGGCGGCGACCTGCTCGGCCTCGGCGACCTCGTCGGAGTGCTCCGAGAAGCGCACCTCGGGGCCGCCGTCGCGCTGCGCGCGCAACCGGACGCCGGCGCTGGCCGTGCCGGCGAGCAGTCCGTTGGCGGCTGCGATCACCTGCGGGCTGGACCGGTAGTTGCGGACCAGCTCGATGGAGGTGGTGCGGGCGAAGCGTCGGCCGAACTCGGTGAGGTACGACGCGTTGGCCCCCGCGAAGGAGTAGATGGTCTGGGCCGGGTCACCGACGACGCACAGGTCGTCGCGACCACCCAGCCACAGGTCGAGCAACGCGGACTGGATCGGGCTGACGTCCTGGAACTCGTCGACGACGAACCACCGGTACTGGCGGCGTACCTCGGCGGCCACGCGGTCGTCCTCCGCGAGCAGCGCCGCGGCGCAGAGCAGGACGTCCTCCATGTCCATGCGGCCCTGGTCGCGCTTGACGTCCTCGTAGGTCGCGAAGACGCGGGCCACGACGTCGGGCTCGTGGCCGGTCACCGAGCGGCCGCGCGCGGCCGCGACGGCGGGGTAGTCGTCGGGGCGGACGTTGCTCACCTTGGCCCACTCCACCTCGGACGCGAGGTCGCGCAGGGTGGCCTGGTCGGTCTCGACGCGGTTGCGACGCGCGGCGTTGCCCATCAACGCGAGCTTGGACTCGGTGAGCACCGGCAGCTCGCCGCCGTAGACCCGGGGCCAGAAGTAGCGGGCCTGGCGCAGCGCGGCGGAGTGGAACGTGCGGGCCTGGACACCACCGGCGCCGAGGGCACGCAGCCGACCGCGCATCTCCCCCGCAGCACGCGTGGTGAACGTGACTGCGAGGACCTCGTTGGGGTTGTAGACACCGCTCGCCACGCCGTAGGCGATCCGGTGCGTGATCGCCCGGGTCTTGCCGGTGCCCGCGCCGGCCAGCACCCGCACCGGCCCGTGCAGAGCCGTCGCCACCTGCCGCTGCTCCGGGTCGAGCGCGTCGAGGAGCTGGTCGGCGGACGGGGGCCGGTCAGCGGATGGGGGCATACGGGAACAAACTCCTCTGCGGGCGGCGTTGTAGCAGCAAGCGTAGACGCGAGGAAGGACACGGATGACCACCCCGACCCTGACGATGTACTCGACGCAGTGGTGTGGCTACTGCCACCGGCTGAAGAGCCAGCTCGACCGCGAGGGCATCGCCTACGAGGTCGTGGACATCGAGCGGGTGCCCGACGCGGCGTTCGTGGTCGAGCAGGTCAACGGCGGCAACCAGACCGTCCCGACGCTGGTCTACTCCGACGGCTCGGCCCAGACGAACCCCTCCGTCGCCGAGGTCAAGGCCAAGCTCGCCTCGCTCAACTGAGCGGACCGGCCTCGACCGGTTGCCCGACCGCATTTCTCGGGTGTCCCGGCGCGCCCTCCGCGTTAGGGACCGCGCCGTGATCCATCGTGACCGCGAGCACGGTCGACGGGCTGGCCGGATGTCTGATATCGCGAAGGGCGGGAACTGCACCAGTGGTGATGACTTCATGAGACCTACCCGCACCGTAGGCACCGCGCTCGCCGCTCTGGGGCTCGCGGCGGGCGCCGTCCTCGCACCCGCACCGGCGATCGCGGCCAAGGACGGCGGCGGCGCGTACGACGTACCCGCGACCCAGGCGCTGACCTGGCCGCTCCCGGCGGGCACGACCGTCGTGATCGACGGTCCGGCGAACGTGTGGCAGATGCGCGACTTCGCCGAGAGCGTGGACGCGGCACTGCCCGGCGTCACGGTCGTGTCGGGGTCCGCCGTCGAGCACCCGGGCGCCTTCGTCGTCACGATCGAGAAGGAGCACCGGCGCAGCGGCACGTTCGCCGGGTTCACGAAGTGGCGCACGATGGGTCCGGGCGAGTCCTATCCCACCGGCGCGACGATCACGCTGAACACGTACTTCCGCGAGAGCCCCCGCAGCACCCGCCGGCAGGTGGCTGCGCACGAGTTCATGCACGTCCTCGGCTTCCGGCACCACGCCGGCGACGGGATCACCGGCGCGCAGCCGCCGCTGACCCTCGAGCCGGCGCCCAGCCCCGACGAGTGGACCGCGCTGCACGCCTACTACGGCTGAGCACCACGATTCGTCTGCGATCCGCCACCGTGAATCACCCCATGGACCGCAGACGAATCGTTGTTCACCAGGTCCCGGGGAGGGTCCCGCCGTACCAGGTCTCGACCAGGCTGCGGGAGATGGAGATGCCGCCGGGCAGCAGCAGCGTGCCGGCCTCCGCCTCGGCGCGCATCTGCTCCCGGGTGAACCACCGGGCGTCGCTGATCTCGGCGCCGTCGACGTCGATGTCGGTGGTCCTGGCCCGGGCGAAGAACCCGACCATCAGGCTGGCCGGGAACGGCCACGGCTGGTTGCCGAAGTAGGCGACCTCGCCGACCTCGACGCCGACCTCCTCGAACACCTCGCGGGCGACCGCCTGCTCGAGCGACTCACCCGGCTCCACGAAACCGGCGAGCGTCGAGTAGCGGCCCTCCGGCCAACGCTCCTGGCGGCCGAGCAGGCAGCGGTCCTCTTCGTCGGTGACGACCATGATCACGGCGGGGTCGGTGCGCGGGAACTGCTGCCGACCGCAGCCGCTGCAGACCATCAGGTGGCCGGCGTCGGACACGTCGAGCGAGCTCCCGCAGCGCGGGCAGTGCCGGTTGGACCGGTGCCACTCCCCGAGCGCGACCGCGTGCACCACCAGCGCGGCCTCGTCTGCCGGCAGCGCCTGGATGAACCGTCGCAGCTCCTCGGCCCGCATGCCGGCGGGCACGTGCTCGACCAGGACCGCGAAGTGCGTGACGCCGTCCTGCTCGCCGAGCAGCACCCGCTGCCCGGGCGGGGCCTCCCCCGGCGTACGCCAGTCCACCGTAGGGTCCTCGGACTCGTCCGGGACGACGAGCCGGCCGCCGTGCAGGACCAGGACCCGGGTCCGCTCGTCGCGCCAGGTCTCGTCGAGCCACGCGTCGTCCGTCCGGTGGCCGGCGATCCGGTTGTGGGCGTGCAGGGAGAGCGCGACGGGGGCGACGTGCGGGTACTGGCCGAGCAGGTCCGCGTGGTTCGTGGCGGTCACGTCGTCGACCCTACGGCGTGCCCTACCGTGTCGCGGGTGAGCACCCACATCGGCGCCGAGCCCGGCGAGATAGCACCACACGTCCTGATGCCCGGCGACCCGCTGCGCGCCAAGTGGATCGCGGAGACCTTCCTCGACAACACCAAGTGCTACACGCAGGTGCGCGGGATGCTCGGCTTCACCGGCACCTACCGCGGCGAGCGCGTGTCCGTGCAGGGCTCGGGCATGGGCCTGCCCTCGCTCTCGATCTACCTCACCGAGCTCCTCAAGGAGTACGACGTCCGCACGGTCGTCAGGGTCGGCTCCTGCGGCGCGCTCACCCAGCGGGTCAAGCTGCGCGACCTGGTGATCGCCTCGGGCGCCTGCACGGACTCCGCTATGAACCGGATCCGCTTCGAGGGGCTCGACTACGCCCCGGTCGCCGACTACGGGCTGCTGCGCGCCGCGCACGACGCCGCGGTCGCCCGCGACCTCCCGGTCGACACGCACGTGGGGCTGATCTTCTCCAGCGACTCGTTCTACAACCCCCGCCCGGAGCTGACCGCGCGGATGGTCGACTACGGGGTGCTCGCGGTGGAGATGGAGGCCAGTGCGTTGTACACCCTCGCCGCGCAGCACCAAGCCCGGGCGCTCGCCGTCTGCACCGTGTCCGACCACATCGTCACCGGCGAGCAGACCAGCGCGCTCGAGCGCGAGCAGACCTTCGGCCACATGGTCGAGATCGCCCTCGAGGCGATGCTCGACTCCCAGACCGGCTGAGCCTTCAGCCGCCGTCGGTCGCGAACAGCCGCTCCAGCTCCTCGCGACCGGGCAGGCCGGTGTGCTCGACGAGGTCGCCGCTGCGCACGTAGTAGAACGCCGCCCGCACCCGAGCGGGATCGACGCCCTTGAGCTCGGCCCAGGCGACCCGGTAGAGCGCGAGCTGCAGCGGATCGGCCGTCTGCTCACGGTTGGTCTTCCAGTCGACGACCAGGTAGCCGTCGTCACCGTCCACCTGCTCGGTGTAGACCGCGTCGATCCGGCCCCGGACCACCTGTCCGGCCAGCACCAGCGCGAAGGGGGGCTCGATCGCCTCGGGGACCCGGTCGGCGAAGGCGCCCGCCTCGAACCGCTCGACCAGCTCCTGCAGGTCGGCGTCGTCGTCGATCTCCGCGTCACCGCGCCCGGGCAGGTCATCGGGATCCAGCAGCAGCTGCTGACCGAACCTGGACTCGACCCAGGCGTGGAACCGGGTGCCGAACCGTGCCGCGGGTGAGGGCTGCCGCGGCATCGGCCGCGCGAGGGACGCCGCGAAGCGGGCGGGGTCGTCGCGCAGCCGCGCCACCGCGGTCGCCGACAGGCTGGACGGGAGCGGGACGGCGACATCGTCGGTGCGGTCGCGCCGAGCCTCTTCGAGCAGTCGGGCCATCTCCTCGTCCCACTCGGCCACCCGGGCGGCCTCGAGGACGTCGAGGCCCTCGTCGGTGGGCTGGACGCCCGCGCGGGCCCGGTCGATCGCCCGCGCCACCACGTCTGCGGCGACCAGCCGGCGCTGGACCTCCGGGGTGTGGCCGGGCACCGGCCAGGGCGCGACCTCGCCTCCGGCCCGCAGCGGGTTGGTCGCGCCGTCCTCGGGCAGGTCCAGCCACCGCTCGGCGTCGCTGCCCCATCGGAGGAGCACCTCGCGCACCGTCTCCTGGTAGGGCGACGGGCCGAGGAGCTTCTGCTGGGTCGGCCCCCAGAGGTACGACGAGACGACCAGCTCCTGCTTGGCGCGGGTGAAGGCGACGTAGCCGAGCCGGAGCTCCTCCTGGGCCTCGTGCCGCTTCCACTCCTCGGCCACGGCGTCGAGGTCGGCCGAGGTGTGGCCGGCCAGCCTCGGCAGGTCGCGGGCGTCGCCGCGCAGCGGGGTGGGCAGGACCGCGGGGCCGGAGGTCCACTTGGTGCGCCCGCGGGTGTTGGGGAACCGGCCGTTGACGACCCCGACCAGGAACACCGACTCCCACTCCAGCCCCTTGGCGCGGTGCACGGTGAGCAGCTTGACCGAGTCGGCCTCGGTGGGGGTCGCGATGTCGAGACCGGTGCCGAGCTCGTCCTCCGCCTGCAGGTAGGCGAGCAGCGCGGGCAGCGTCACGTCGCCGTCGACCGCCTGGAACTCCGCGACGGCCTTGACGAACAGGTCGAGGTTCTCGCGCCGGGCCTGTGCCGCGGGGCTCACGGACGACGCGAGCTCGATGTCGATGCCGGTCACGTCGATGATCCGGCGGACCAGGTCGAGCAGCGGCTCGCCGGCGTGCGACCGCAGCGCACGAAGCTCCCCGGAGAGCAGGGCGAAGCGCTCGCGCGCCTCGGGTGAGTAGGCCCAACGCTCGCCGGTGCCGGGGTCGTCGAGGGCATCGCTGAGCGAGGCCACCTCGGTCGGGTCGGAGCCGGCCACCGCCGCGGCGAGCTCCTCGGCGACGTCGCGGTCGAGGTCACGGGCCGCGCGGCCGGTGACCCCCGACAGGTCGGCGGCGCGACGGCCGAGCAGGGCCAGGTCGCGCGGCCCGATGCTCCAGCGCGGACCGGTCAGCAGGGTCAGCAGCGCGGCGTTGGCGGTCAGGTCGTGGAGCAGGGTCAGGGACGCGACCACCTCGGCGACCTCCGGCAGCCTCAGCAGTCCCTGCAGTCCGACGATCTCGACCGGGATCTCCTCGCGGGTCAGCGCGTCGAACACGTCGGCCGCGTGGGCGTTGTCGCGGACCAGCACCCCGATCCCGGCCCAGGACGTCTCGGCCAGCCCGGCGTGCGACTTCTTGACCTCGCCGGGCAGCCAGGCCAGCTCGTCGACGTAGGTCTCGTGAACCGCGGCTCGGACCGTGCCCTCGCCTGGCTCCTCGGGGGACCGCAGCGGCTGCACCTGCGGGAAGGCGGTGTAGAGCGGCTCGGCGAGCCGGTTGGCGACCTCGAGGATCCTGCGATCCGAGCGTCGGTTGATCGTGAGCGGGTAGCTCGGCACCTCGGTCGAGCCGCCGACGGTCGGGAAGTCCTCTCCGAAGTTGAGGATGTTGGAGACCGACGCGCCCCGCCAGCCGTAGATCGCCTGGTTGGGGTCGCCGACGGCGGTCACCGGGTGCCCGCGACCCTGCTCGGGGGCGGGTCCGGAGAACAGCCGGCTGAGCATGGTCGCCTGCGCGACGGAGGTGTCTTGGTACTCGTCGAGGAGGACGACTCGGAACTTCTCGCGCTCGGCCGTGCCGACCTCGGGCCGCTCGACCGCCAGCCGGGCGCCGAGCGCGATCTGGTCGGAGAAGTCCATGAGACCCAGGTCCCGCTTGAGGCGCCGGTAGGCCTCGACGAGGCCGAGCAGCTCGTCGCGCCGGTCGAGGGCGTTGACGACGGTCGCGAGCTTCGCCTTCGCCTTGGCGGTCTCGAGCTCGGCGGTGAACGCCGCGCGCTCGACCCGCTGGAAGTCACGGAGCCGGTCGATGTCGACGAGGTGCTCGCTCATCGCGCCCTCGAGACCCAGCACGTAGCCGATCACCGTCTCCGGGTGGTCACTGAGCAGCTTGACGTCGCCGGTGTAGCGGGCGATAGCGCGCGCGGCGAGCTGGTAGCGGGACGCGTCGGCGATGACCCGCGTGTCCGGCTCGTGGCCGATGCGCAGGCCGTGCTCGGTGAGCAGCGAGGCGGCGTAGGCGTTGTAGGTCGCGACCGTCGGCTCCTCGGGCTCGTCCTCGACCTCGCC
>NZ_DASSCL010000010.1:0-18812 GCF_035697785.1 Nocardioides sp. | reverse complement strand
CCCCGGCGCAAGGTGGCCCGGTCGTCCGAGGCGCGGAAGGTGCGCGCCCAGCGACGTGCGGTCGCCGCGCCGTACATCGCCTTCTCGCGCGCCGAGAGCGAGCGGCTGCGGGTGAACATCCAGACCTTGTTGCGGACCTCGTAGAAGAACCGCTCCCCCGGGTCGGCGTCCGTGGAGCCGAACACCTTGGTCTTGTGCTCGACGACGCTGGCCGGGCAGTACAGGCCGACGTTCCCGCGGATCAGCCGGGTGGAGTACTCGAAGTCGTCGTTCCACAGGAAGTAGTCGGCGACGGGCAGCCCCCGCTCGCGGACCACGTCGACGTCGCACATGACCGAGACGAACGACGCCGAGCGGATCGGGACGCAGCCGATCGCCTCCGCGGCCGCGCGCTCGGCGCGCGACGCAGCGGGCTTGGGCCGCGGGGTGTTCATCGGGTGGTCACGGCCGTCGGTCCAGACCACCTTGCTGGCGAGCAGCGCCGGCCTTCCGTGGGGTGAGCCGGCCCCGGCGTACGACGTCCACGCCCTCACCAGCTCTTCCGCGGCCGTGGCGGTGGGCACGGTGTCGTCGTCGAGCAGCCAGACCAGCTCCGGGTCGTGGGTCAGTGCGCGCTCGATCCCGGCGGTGAACCCGCCCGCGCCGCCGGTGTTCGCGGTGAGCGACACGATGTCGTAGCGGTCGTGCCCGGCGTACGACGAGGCGAGCAGCCCGGCCGTGCCGTCCGTGCTGGCGTTGTCGACGACCACGACCCGGCTCGGTGGGAGGGTCTGCGCATCGAGCGCGGCCAGCGACTCCTCCAGCAGGTCCCGCCGGTTCCACGTCACGACGACGGCGACGACCCGGGTGTTCACCCGGGCGACCCTACCCACCCGTCAGCAGGCCGAGGACAGGTCGCCCGCCTTGTTGGCGGCGTACCCCTCGGAGTAGCTGCCGATCGAACCGCCGACGGTGGTCGAACCCGCGCGGGAGAAGCCCTTCTTCGCCTTCGTCCCGCCCGAGGACCTGCCCTCCGACTTGTCGATCGCCGCCTGCACCATCGCGTGGACCTTGTCGATGTCGGGTGCGGAGGTGTTGATCGCCGGCGGCACGAAGGACACCGAGCGGACCGGCAGCGAGCGGGCCTTCATCGCGAGCTCCGCGAACGTGCCCAGCTCCGAGGCGGGCAGGTTCGTGGAGATCAGCTCCTCGCTGGCGCTGGCGATCGCCTCGAACTTGGTGACCACGGTGCGTGGCGAGAGCTGTTGCAGCATCGCGTTCATGACGCACTTCTGGCGCGCCATCCGCGAGTAGTCGTCGGCGCCCTCGCGAGACCGCGCGAACCACAAGGTCTCGAAGCCGTTGAGCCGCTGTACGCCGGGCTCGATGTAACCGGTGACGGGGCCGCCGACGCCCCCGATCGGGATCCGGTCCCGGACGTTGAGCTCCAGCCCGCCGACCGCCTGCACGAGGCTGCGGAAGCCCTGCAGGTTCACCATCGCGTAGTAGTTGATCGTCAGGCCGGTGATGCCCTCGACGCCCTCGACGGTGGCCGCGACGCCCGGGTTGTCCTCACCCTTGAACAGCGCACGGTTGTCCTGGGCGAACGTGGAGAGGCTGTTCAGCTCACAGCCCTCGCAGTCGTAGCCGTCGGGGAACTGCTCGGCCATCACAGAGCCGGCCGGGAACGGGAAGTTCGTCATGTTGCGGGGCAGCCCGAACAGGATGGTCTGGCCGGTCTCCTGGTCGATGCTCGCCACCGAGATGCTGTCGGGCCTGAGCCCCCAGCGGTCGGCCCCGGAGTCACCGCCGAGCAGCAGCACGTTGTAGCGGCCGTGCGTGGCCGCCGAGGCGACCCCGTCGCCGAACATCGCGGCGATGAAACCCCGCTGGACCGCCACCACGTGGGAGGCGAAGAGCAACCCGCCCGCGACCGAGAAGCAGAGCACCCCGTTCAGCCCGACGATCGCCAACCGCTGCTTCTGCCGCAGCTCCAGCGGCTGCCCGAGCCGCCACGCGTCGAGGAACAGCAGCGCCCAGCCGACGGCCAGCAGGCACAGGCCCAGGCGGAGCACGGCCAGCACGAAGGTGTTGCTCGCCAGGAAGTAGATCAGGCCGTGCCACACCGACCCGAGCAGCACCAGGAACACCGTGCCGACCAGCAGACCGAGCACGACCCGGAGCGCGATCCGACCCACCCTCCGGCTGCCCGCCACCAGCTGGGCCGAGCCCGGCAGGAGCAGTGTCATGAGCAGCAGCGCCAGCGCGCGCCGGAACCGGACGCGGGACGCGGCCCGGTCCCCGGGGCGTTCGGTCGGTGCGGGCACGGTGAGGAGTGGGTTGTGCGGCGGGGGTGGCATGGGGGAAGGCCTTTCGCGCGACAGCCGTCGAGCTCAAGTATCACCAGTCACATGAGCCACAGCCGTCTTCGACGCGCCGGGGTGCCAGGGCCGGTGGTCAAGACAGTCGGGGCCCGCCCGGTACCGTTTTGTCCCATGGCTGAACCTCCGAAGGGCCGTCGCGCCAGCACCGACGACCCCGACTACAACTGGCTCTACGGCTCCAGGCACTCCGGTGCCGGGTCGTCGAGCGAGTCGACCGGAGGCCCCGGACCGACCGCGGGGGCCGGCCACGACCCGGATCCGACCCGGATGCTGCCCACCATGGAGCGTCCGTCTCCACGACGCGGCGGGCAGCCCTACGAGGACCCGACGCGACCGCAGGAGCGAGCCGGACGGCCGACGCGTCGCCCGGCAGCAGCCCCACCCCCGCCGCGCCAGAAGAAGCCGCGGCGCCGGTTCCGGGCCGGCTGGGTCAGGACCCTCGTGCTGGTGTGGCTGGTCTTCCTGGTGGCGGTGCCGCTGTGGGCGTGGTCACAGGTGGACAAGGTCCGCACCGATCCCGGCGGCGACCGGCCCGCCGAGCAGTCCGGTACGACGTACCTTCTCGTCGGGAGCGACAGCCGTGAGGGCCTCACCCGCGAGGAGCAGCTGGAGTTCGGCACCGGCCGCGGCGAGGGCCGTCGCACCGACACGATCATGCTGCTGCACACGGGCGCCGGCCCGAACCTGCTGATGTCGATCCCGCGCGACAGCATCCTGGAGATCCCCGGCTACGGCTCCAACAAGGTCAACGCCGCCTTCGCGTTGGGCGGCCCGAGGCTGCTGGTGGAGACACTCGAGCTGGCGACCGGCATCCGGATCGACGACTACGTCGAGATCGGCTTCGGCGGGTTCGTCAACGTCATCGACGCCGTCGGCGGCATCGAGATCTGCCCGAAGACCGCGATGAAGGACCCGCAGGCCAACCTCGACATCGAGAAGGGCTGCCAGGAGGCCGACGGCACGACGGCGCTCGGCTATGCGCGGTCCCGCAAGACCTCCGCGCTCGGAGACATCGACCGGGCACGACACCAGCGTGAGGTCGTCAGCGCGGTGGGCTCCGAGGCCGTGTCGCCGTGGTCGGTCATCAACCCGGTCCGCTACTTCCGGCTGGCCGACTCCGGCTCCGACTCGCTCCGGGTCGGCAAGGACACCTCGCTGCTGTCGACGATGCGGTTCGCCTGGGCGATGACCCGCGTGGACGGCGACAGCGGCCTCACCTGCGGCGTACCCATCGCCGACCTGGCCGTCAACTGGGACCAGGAGCGCGCCGACCGGCTGTTCGAGCTGATCAGGGAGGACCGCACCGAGGACGTGCCGAAGTCGCTCTGCAAGCCGTCCGGTCTGGCGAACTAGCCCCCGATGGCAGTCGCACGTCTGCGCCGGTGGGCGGCGGGCCTCCCGCAGCGGCTGCACTACGACCTGCCCGGCGCGTGGGTCGCCCTCGTCTTCGCCCTGCTGTCGTTCACGCCCTCCCTGCTGCCGCGGCCGCCCGAGTTCCAGGGGCTGCTGGTCGGCATCAACAGCGCTATCGGCTACGGGCTCGGTGTGGTGGGTGCGTGGGTCTGGCGGGAGCTGGCGGACCGGGAGGTCCGGCCGCCGCGCGCCGGCGCCTGGCGGTGGTACGCCGTCACCGCGGCCGTGACCGTGTCGCTGGCCGTAGTCCTCGGCGAGGTGTGGCAGCGCGAGCTGCGCGACCTCGTGGGGCTGCCCGGCGTCAGCCCGCTTCGACTGGTGGTGCTCCTCATGATCGCGCTGGTCGTGTTCGTGGTGCTGGTGGGCATCGGGCGCGCGTTCCGCAGGGCCTATCTGGCGCTCGCCCGGCGGCTGCGACGGCGCACCAGCGAGCGCGCCGCCCGAGCCCTGGGCCTCATCGCTCTGGTCACGGCGACCGCCCTGGTGTTCAGCGGCGTCGTGTGGGACGGGCTGATCCGGTTCGCCGACCGCACCTACGCCGTGGCCGACCTGACCACTCCGGCGAACCTCGAGCCCCCGGCGTCGACGCTGCGGTCGGGCGGACCGGAGTCGCTGGTCGCCTGGGAGGACCTGGGCCGCGAGGGCAGGAAGTTCACCGGTCGGGGTCCGACCCCGGACGAGATCTCCGGCTTCACAGGCGCCGGGGCCCTTGAGCCGATCCGTGTCTACGCCGGCATGGCCGCGGCGGAAAGCGCGGAGGAGCGGGCCGCCCTCGCCGTGCGCGACCTGGTCCGCGCCGGCGGCCTCGAACGGCGCAACCTGCTCGTGGTCACCACGACCGGCACCGGCTGGGTGGAGCCGAGCTCGACGGCGAGCTTCGAGTACCTCACCGGCGGCGACTCCGCCATCGTGTCCATGCAGTACTCCCACCTCCCTTCCTGGCTCTCCTTCCTCGTCGACCAGGACCGCGCCCGCGAGGCGGGCCGCGAGCTCTTCGACGCGGTCTACGAGGAGTGGCTCGCGCTCGACCCGGGCGACCGGCCACGGCTCTACGTCTTCGGCGAGAGCCTGGGCTCCTTCGGTGGCGAGACGGCGTTCAGCGGGGAGGCGGACATGCGGATCCGCCTCGACGGGGCGCTGTTCACCGGGCCGCCCAACTTCAACCCGCTCTACCGCGGCTTCATCGACGACCGCGACGGCGGCAGCCCGGAGGTGGAGCCGGTCTACCGCGGCGGCCGGACGATCCGGTTCAGCCAGAAGCCACGCGATCCGGTCGCTCCGGCGGACCGCGAGTGGGGCGGCAGCCGGGTGCTGTACATGCAGCACGCCTCGGACCCGGTCACCTGGTGGAGCCCGGACCTGTTCCTGACGCGGCCGGACTGGCTGGAGGAGCCGCCCGGACGCGACGTGCTGCCCGAGATGACGTGGATCCCCGCCGTGACGTTCTGGCAGGTCTCGGCGGACCTCGCGCTGTGTTTCTCGATGCCACCCGGGCACGGGCACACCTTCACCGGCGAGCACGTCGACGGCTGGGCCAAGGTGCTGCGGCCCGCCGGCTGGACCCCGGAGAAGGCCGACCAGCTCCGGGCGATCATCCGCGGCGAGGACTGACGGCTCGTCAGCCCAGCAGGCCGTCCCGCAGCGCGGCCGGCAGGTAGGGCGCGAGCGGCAGTCGAGGGATGAGCGTGGCCTGGAAGGCGTGGTAGGTGTCGGGCTTCCCGTTCCACACCACTCCGCTCGGCCGGTTGCGGCTGTCGAGCTCGTGCCGCCACGACCCGAGCCCGGTGTCGAGGAAGACCTCGGCGACGTGGTCCCACCAGGTGGTGTACCAGGTCCGGTACGCCGGGTCGCGGGTCGCGGCGTACAGGGCGGCGGCCGTGGCGGTGGCCTCGGCGGCGACCCAGTGCATGCGTTCGCGCACGACCGGCCGGCCGTCCCAGTCCACGGTGTAGACGAAGCCGTCCGCGCCGTCGACCGCCCAGCCCTCGCGGACCGACGCGTCGAAGAGGGCGGCCGCGTCGTCGAGCAGCCAGTCCGGGGCGTCATCACCCAGCGCGGCCCTCAGGTGCAGCGCCAGCCGGGCCCACTCCAGCCAGTGCCCGATGGTGGCGCCGAACGGCCGGAACGGGTGGGCGGGGGTGTCGATGTTGTAGTCGAGCCGGGGCACCCAGGTCTCGTCGAAGTGCTCGGGCAGCCGCCAGGAGTGTGCCGGGCCGAGCTCGTGCACCACCCGGGTCAAGATCCGCAGCGCCCGGTCGAGGAGGGTCCGGTCGTCGGTCGTGGCGGCGGCCGCGAGGAGGGCCTCCACCGTGTGCATGTTGGCGTTGACGCCGCGGTAGCCGTCGAGCTTCTCGAACGACTCGTCCCACTGCTCGACGACCATCCCGTGTTCGTCGTCCCAGAACCTTCCGAGCAGCACGTCGAGGGCCTCGGTGAGCAGCTCACGGGCTCCCGGGCGCCCGGCGCACGTGGCGGAGGCGGCGGCGAGCACGACGAAGGCGTGCTCGTAGGCGGTCTTGTCGCGCGTGGTCGGCTCACCCGAGGCGGCCACGCCGGCGTACCAGCCGCCGTTGGTCGCGTCGCGGAACCTCCCGGTCAGCGCGCGCAGGCCGTGGTCGGCCGCGGGGCCGCAGCCGGGGCGTCCGATCATGTGCCCGAGGGAGAACACGTGCGTCATCCGGCAGGTGATCCACAGCTCCACCGGTCGGTCCAGCTGGGGACGGCCGGCCACGTCGAGCCAGGCGAACCCGCCGGCGGGGTGCCGGGCGGCCCGGCTGAAGTCGAGCAAGCGGTCCCCCTCGGCCTCCAGCCAGCGGGCGTGCGCCGGTGAGGCGACCGTGGCCATCAGGCTCCCAGCTTCGAGTAGCGGTCACCGACCCGGTAGGTCGCCACCCCGAGCGTCGAGTCGCTCTGCCCGTAGTAGGCGAACCACGTGTCCTTGAAGTGCACCAGGCCCTCTACGAAGGTGACGTTGGAGACCAGTCCGTGGGTGTCCTCGAAGGTCGACGGCTCCAGCCAGGGGCGGTTCATCTGCGCCAGGATCGTGGCCGGGTCCGCGGGATCGAGGAGCAGCTGCCCGCACGTGTAGCGCACCGAGCCGTCGGGGTTCTTCACGGCGGCGTTGTGGAGCAGCAGGATCAGCCCGTTGTTGGAGATGATCGGCTGCGGACCGACCTCCACCAGGAACTCGCCGAACGTACCGGGCGCGGTGGGCACCATCACCGGCTCGTCATTGGAGCACGGCGTCCAGTGGATCAGGTCCTCGGACCACGCGTAGTAGATCGAACCCTCCCCGAAGTACATGAGGTAGCGCCCGTCGATGGGCACCGGGAGGATCCCGCCCGCCTTGCTCCAGGGCGCGTCCTGCCCGTTGCCCTGCGGCAGGAACGTGTTGAACTCCGGGAAGAGCGGACCGTGCTTCTCCCAGGTGAACAGGTCCGTG
This sequence comes from Nocardioides sp., assembly GCF_035697785.1. Classification (GTDB taxonomy): domain Bacteria; phylum Actinomycetota; class Actinomycetes; order Propionibacteriales; family Nocardioidaceae; genus Nocardioides_B. The sequence goes on along the minus strand of NZ_DASSCL010000010.1, from coordinate 11,594 downwards.
GAGGTGGCCAGGCACAGCTGGGCGGAGGTCCGGTCCCAGCCCGTGTAGGTCAGGTAGTAGGTCCCGTCGACCTCGCTGACCCGAGGGTCCTCGGCGCCGAACTCCTCGTAGGGCTCGGTCGGCGACAGCACCGGGTTCGGGTGCCGATCGAAGTGGATGCCGTCGTCGCTGGTGGCCAGCCCGACGTGCGACACGATGTCGTCCGCGTGTGCCCGGTAGAGCAGCACCACCTTGTCGTCCTTCACGATCGCGGCGGGGTTGTAGACGCTGGCGGACTCCCACCCGTCACCTTGCGGCTTCAAGATCGGGTTCTGCTGGTAGGGGGTGAACGGGCCGAGCGGGAACTCGGCGTGCGGGCTGGTGTGTGCGGTCATGGCTCCTCGTTCTCGTTCTTCTCGTGGTTCGGGCAGTCGGCGTCCCTCATCGGACGGCGACCGGGACGGGATCGATGCGCTCGGCGCGCTGGAGTCGGGCGGAGCGGGTGGCGGCGGTGGCGACGGCCACCGCGGCGGCACCTTCCCGGACGCCGGAGAACGGGGTGCGCCCGGTGTCGGCGCACACGACCAGGTCGGTCAGCGCGGCCCGCACGCTCTCGCGGTAGGCCTCCGCCTTCGCGGCGTGGCCACCGAGCGTCAGCTCGAGCCGCACGTGGTGGGGCACGTCGAGCAGCCGACCGCGACCGCGGGCTCGCGCCGGTGCGGCGTCGCGGCGGATGGCTACGTCGAAGCCGGCCCGGGGGCCGAGCCGGAACCCGTCGACGTGCAGCAGGTCGTCGGGCAGGTCCTCGGCGAAGCGGACGCCGGCGTCATCGGTCCACGCGTCGACGACCGCGTGCACCGGGATCCACCCCTCCACGCGCACCTCGGCGGCACCGCAGTCCAGGCGCATCAGCTGTCGTTCGCACCGGTGCGCGTGCGCGAACGAGTGCGTGTGGCTCGCCAGCACGTCCTCGCCGTGCGCGACCGTGGCCGAGACCAGGTCGACCGGCCCGTCAGGTCGGCGGGCGGTGACGGCGTGGACCGAGCTCGCGTCCCGGTCGAGGAGCATCGCGGCGGCGTCGAAGAAGTGCACGCCGTGCTCGACGAAGATCCCGCCGCTGAGCGACTCGTCCCAGAACCAGTGATCGGCGCTGAGGTCCTCGTCGCTGGCGTCGTTCTCGAAGCAGAAGCGTTGCACCGGCCCCAGCAGACCGTCGCGGAGCCGGTTCAGCGCCCGGAGCAGGGGGTTGTAGCGCAGCACGTGGTCGACGACGAGCACCCCTCCGGTCCGCTCGACGGTGGCGACCAGGTCGGCCGCCTCGCGGTCGTCGAGTGCGAGCGGCTTCTCGCAGAGGACGTCCTTGCCGGCCTCGAGCGCCGCCCGCGCGATCGCGCCGTGTGTCGAGGGCGGCGTCGCCACCACGACGGCGTCGACCGCCGCGTCGGCCAGCAGCTCCGGCAACGAGGCGGCCACCCGGGCGTCGTACGTCGTCGCCAGCCGGAGCGCGGGCTCGGGGCGTGCGTCGGCGACGCTGTGCAGCGTCACGGAGGGCAGCGTCTCGACGGCCCCGGCCAGGAACGTCGCGAACCCACCCGCGCCCACCAGCCCGAGCCGCAAGGGAGAGGCATCGGTCATCCCTTGACCCCGGACCCCAGGTCGGAGCTGGTGAAGTGCCGTTGGAACAGCACGAAGAGCACCACGGCCGGGGCGGCCAGCACGACGGCGCCGGCCAGGATCGAGCCGAACGGGTTGGCGACGCTCCCGGCGACGTTGCTGATGTAGTTGGCCAGCGCCACCGCCAACGGCTGCATGTCGGCGTCCTTGGTCACCAGGAACGGCCACAGGAACTCGTTCCAAGGCCCGATGAACGTGACCAGGGTCGCGGTGAGCAGCGCCGGCCGGACGAGCGGCAGGGCCACCGACCAGAGGATCCGCAGCTCCCCGGCGCCGTCGAGCCGGGCCGCGGAGAACAGGTCCTCGGGCAGCTGCAGGAAGAACTGACGGAAGAGGAAGACCGCCGTCGAGTTGATCGCGAACGGCAGGATCATGCCCGCGTAGGAGTCGGCCAGCCCGTAGGTGCGGACGATCATCACGTAGAGCGGAATCATCAGCAGCTGGAACGGGATGATCTGCACCAGCAGCATCACCGCGAACAGGGTGCCGCGGCCACGGAAGTGCAGCCGGGCGAGCGCGTAGCCGGCGAGGACGCCGAGCACCAGCGTCCCCAGGATGACGCCGCCGGTGAAGATGCCGGAGTTGAGCAGGGTCTGCGCGAGGTCCACCCGCCCGTTGATCGCCGCATAGTTGTCGAGCGTCAGCCCACCACTGGGGATGGCACCCGCGACGGAGGTGTCGGGCTCCTTCTGAAGCGAGCCGACCACCATGTAGTAGAAGGGGAAGACGAAGACGAGGGCGCCGACGAGGACGACGACGTTGCGGAGCCTGTTGCGCTGCATCTCAGTCCCTCTCCAAGAGCTTTCGGTTGACCAGCGAGATCAGCAGCACGCCGATCACGAGCAGCACGCCGATGGCCGCAGCGGTGTCGGGGTTGCCCTGCTGGATCCCCCGCTGGTACATCACGAGCACCGGCGAGGCGGACGCTCCGTTGGGGCCGCCGCCGTTGGTGAGCAGGTAGGGCTCGGTGAACAGGTTGGCGCCCGTGATGGTGGCCAGGATGACGACGAGCGTGGTGGCCGGCCGCACCCCGGGGACGGTCACGTGCCACAGCTGCCGGAAGCGGCTCGCCCCATCGGTGGCCGCCGACTCGTAGAGCTCCTTGGGCACGTTCTGCAGGGCTGCGAGGTAGAGCAGCACGAAGAAGCCGAGCTGCTTCCAGGTCACGAAGATCGCGATCACCGGCATCGCCAGGGCCTCGTTGACCAGCCACGAGGGGTCGGGCGCCAGCGGCCCCAGGACCTGGTTGACCATCCCGTTCTGGCTGAACAGGAACAGCCAGACGGCGACGAGAGCGACACTGGCGGTGACGTAGGGGATGTAGTAGGCGAGACGGATGAAGGCTCGGCCCCGGATCGCGCCGTTGAGCGCGGTGGCCAGCAGGAGCGACAGCACCACGGTCAGCGGAACGTTGATGACGAGGAACTCGACGACGTTCAGGAACGACTCCCGCACGGCGGGGTCGCTCAGCACCGCCTTGTAGTTGTCGAGCCCGACGAACGGCCTCTCCACCTGCACACCGGGGGCGGTGAAGAAGTAGTCGTGGAAGCTCATCCACACCGCGAGCCCGAGCGGGTAGGCGAACACGGCCGCGAGGAACACGGCGTATGGGGCGGCCAGCACGATCCCCAGGGGCTGGCGGCCCAGCAGGGCCGCCAGCCGCGAGGGGCGATGCTCCGGCGACTTCGGCGGGCTGCTGCCCACCTCGGTCAGCGTCGTCGTCATCGGTCGCTGCTCCGGCTCAGGACTGGCCGGCCAGCGTGGTGGCCTCTTCGGCGGCGCCCGCGAGCGCCTCGTCGACAGGGGCCTCGCCGAAGATCACGGACTCCGTGTACCGGTCGCGGAAGGTCTGCCAGATCTCGATGGAGTTCGGCACGTTGGGCACCTCGACCGTGCGGGAGGCCTGGGCGGCGAAGTCGGTGTACTCCGGCTTCTCCTGGAAGTAGTCCGGGTAGGCGCTCTCCAGGTCGGTGCGCAACGGCATCTGGCCGGTCATCTCGAGGAGCTTGCCGTCCTGCTCCTCGCTGGTGGCGAACTTGAGCACGTCGAACGCGGTCTGCTGGTTCTCACATGCGGAGTAGAGCCCGATGTTCTTGGCGTCGGAGAAGGTGAACGTCTCCTCCGGGCTGGTCCCGTCGGACGTCGGCACGGGGACCGCGCCCCAGTTCACCGCGTCGCCGTAGACCGCGATCGCCCATGGGCCGACGATCGCCATCGCGGCCTTCTCGTCGGCGAAGGAGTCGCCGTTGTAGGTCTCCTTCTGGGACAGACCCTCCTCGTACATGGTCGCCCAGAAGTCGGCCACGGCCTGGCCCTCCGGGGAGTCGAACGTGGCCTCACCGTCCTCCACCAGCTGCTGACCACCGGTCTCGGCGGCGAACAGCGGGTAGAAGTCGAACCAGGACTGGAAGAACTCGCTGCTCGGCGCCGGCCAGATGGCCGCGTCGGCTGCTCCCGAGTCGACGATCTTGTGGGAGGTGTCGAGGAACTCGTCATAGGTGCTCAGCGGCGGGTTCTCCGGGTCGACGCCCGCCTTCTTCATGATGTCCTTGTTGTAGAAGATCATCACCGGGTTGGACTTCCACGGCAGCTGGAAGTACCCACCGTCGGGGGACTTGTACTGCTCCGCGGCGTCGCCGCTGCGCGACTCGACGTAGTCCGTACCGCCCTCGAAGCTGTCGAGCGCCACCAGACCACCCTGCTTCTGGAACTGCGGCACCGCCGCCGGCGAGGTGTTGAACACCAGGCACGGCGCGTTGCCTGCCGTGATCGCCGCACCGATGACCTCCTCGGAGGTCTTGCCGGCCGGGATCTCCTGGGCGGTGACCTCCTGGTCGGGGTTCTCGGAGTTCCAGGCCTCGACCATCTGCTTGCCCCAGGCGACCTCCTCTGGGTTGTTCGACAGCCAGATCTTGATCGGGCCGGTGGACGTGGTGGCGCCGGAGTCACCCGAGTCGCTGCCGCATGCAGCCGTCAACCCGAGCGCCAGCAGCGTCACCGTTGCGGTGGCGACCTTTGTTCTCATGTGCGTTCTCCGTTTCCGTGGGGTGTCGATGAGAGAGATGAGGGTCGGCCCGGAGCCGGGCCGGTGGAACCGCGGACGACGAGCTGCGGACCGGGGAGGGGGAACTGCGTGGGTTCCTGCTGGTCGACCAGCTCCAGCAACCGTCTCGCCGCGGCGCGGCCCCAGCCGATGACGTCGGTGCTGACCGTGGTCAGCGGCGGTTGCACGTGCGCCGCGAGCTCGGTGTCCTCATAGCCGGTCACGGAAAGCTCGCGAGGTACGTCGAACCCGAGCCCGGCGGCGACGGCCAGCCCGGCGATCGCCATCAGGTCGTTGGCGTAGACGATCGCGGTCGGCCGGTCGTCGAGGTCGAGCAGCGTGCGGGTGGCCGCGGCGCCGGCCTCGGCCGAGAAGTCGGACTCGATGCTTCGGCCCTCGGGGAGTCCTGCCGCGCGAAGCGTCCTCGCCCAGGCGTCGTGCCGGGACCGACCGTGCACCATGAACGCCGGCCCGGCCACGTGCGCGATCCGGGTGTGCCCGAGCGACAGCAGGTGCTCGACAGTAGCGACCACGCCCGGCCCGTCGTCGACTCCGACGGCCGGCCAGAACGCCTCCCCGAGGGCCGGCCCGACGATGACTGCGGGCAGGCCCAGCTCGGCGAGCAGCGCCGGTCGCGGGTCGTCGACGTAGAGGTCTGTGACGAAGACGCCGTCGACCCGCCCGCCCTCGGCGAGCCGCCGGTAGCTGCGGTGCTCCACGTCGTGCTCGGGCACGACCTGCAGCAGCAATGCATAGTCGTGCTCGGAGAGCTCGCTCTCCACGCCGGCGATGAACGAGGGGAAGAAGGGATCCGCCCGCAGCGTCTCCGGCGGACGGGCCATCACCAGGCCCATCGCGAACGACCGGGAGACCGAGAGCGCCCGGGCGCGCGAGCTCGGGGTCCAGCCGAGGCTGCGGGCGGTGCTGAGGATCCGCTCCCGGGTCTCGGGCGCCAGACCCGGTCGGTTGTTGAACGCGAAGGAGACCGCCCCCTTCGACACGCCCGCAGCGCGGGCGACGTCGTTGATGGTGGGCCGGCTCACACTGCGACTAAACCGGTTTAGCAGGGACTAGTCAAGGGGTAGCCCGAACGGGCTAGTCCCTCACATCTCCTCGTGGGTGACCGGGTCGCCGCCGAACAGCCGCCCGTCGGACCGGCCGAGGGCGGTGATCGCGGCCACCTCGTCGTCGCCCAGCGTGAAGCCGTCGACGTCGAGGTTCTGCCGCTGCCGCGCCGGGTCGGCGGACTTCGGGATCGGCAGGTTCCCGAGCTGCAGGTGCCAGCGCAGGATCACCCGGCCGGGCGTGACCCCGTGCCGGTCGGCGGCCCCGGCGACCGCCGGCTCTGCGAACGGCGCCTGCCGCTTGCCGAGCGGGCTCCACGCCACGGTCCGGATCCCGACCCGATCGTGCACTGCCCGCATCTGCTGCTGGGGGAAGTACGGGTGCAGCTCGACCTGGTTGACCGCCGGTGTCACCCCGGTCTCGTCGATGATCCGGGTGAGGTGCTCCTCGGTGAAGTTGGAGACGCCGATGGACCGCACCAGGCCACGCGCCCGGAGGTCGACCAGCGCGCGCCACGCCTCGACGTACTTCCCGACCCTGGGGTTCGGCCAGTGGATGAGGTGCAGGTCGAGGTAGTCGAGCCCGAGGGTGCGCAGCGACTCCTCCGTGCTGGCCACGGCGTCGTCGTACCCGTGGTGCCGGCCGGGGATCTTGCTGACGACCGCGACGTCCTCGCGGGGCACGCCGGAGCGGCGCAGCGCCTCGCCCACCTCGCGCTCGTTGCCGTAGTTGACGGCGGTGTCGAGCAACCGGTAGCCGACCTCGAGTGCGCTGGTGACGGCCGAGAGCCCTTCGACGCCCCGGAGTGGGTAGGTGCCGAACCCGACGGCCGGCAGCGTGTTTCCGTCGTTGAGGGTGTACGTCGTGGGCATGGGCCCACCGTAGGACGTGGCGGAGCAGGGGCTAGCCGGCGAGCCGCCCGAAGCCGCTGCGGTGGAACACCAGCGGCAGCGAGGTGTCGGCGTGCTCCACGGCGTGCAGCTGAAGCAACACGATCGTGTGGTCGCCGGCCGTCACCTCCTCGTGAATGGAGCAGTCGTAGCGGACCAGGCCGTCGTCGAGGGTGACGGCGCCATCCTCGGAGACCGTGACGGCGAGATCGTCGAAGCGGCTCTCCACCGGCCCGGCGAGCTGACGGCAGACGTCGTTCTGGTGGTCGGCCAGGACCGTCAGACCGAGCCGGGTCGAGGTGCGCAGCGCCGGCCAGGTCTTCGAGGTGTTGGCCACGGAGAACGACACCAGCGCCGGTTCCAGGCTGACGGACGTGAAGGAACTGGCGGCCAGGCCGACCAGCCGCCCGTCCACCTCGGCGGCGACGGCGACGACGCCGGTCGGGAAGATGCCGAAGGCCTCACGGAGTCGCTTCGGGTCGAGGTCCTGGTTGGTGGTCAGCGGCGTGGGGATCGGGACGGCGGTCATGCAGGGCTCCTGTCGGGTGCGACGGGTGTGGAGGTGGCGGCCGGGTCGGCGGGTCAGGACGCGGCGGTCCGGGAGCCGAACGGGACGCTGGACGAGTACGCCGCCGGGGCCGGGTGGGTCCACAGCCCGCGCTCCTCGAGCACCGGAAGGACGCCCTCCCCGAACCAGTAGGCACCCTCGAGGTGCGGGTAGCCGGACAGCACGAACTCGTCGATGCCGAGGCGGTGGTACTCCTCGATGCGGTCCGCGACCTCCTCGTGGCTGCCCACCAGCGCCGTGCCCGCACCCCCGCGCACCAGACCGACGCCGGCCCAGACGTTCGGGTGGATCTCGAGGTCGTCGCGGGTCCCCCGGTTGAGGTCGAGCATCCTGCGCTGACCCTCGGACTCGCTACGGCGCAGCCCCGCCTGGACGCTGGCGATCGTCTCGTCGTCGATCCCCGCGAGCAGCCGGTCCGCCTCGGCCCAGGCCTCGGCGGACGTGTCGCGGGTGATGGTGTGCATCCGGATGCCGAAGCGGATGTCGCGTCCCCGGTCGGCCGCGAGCCCGCGGATCCAGGCGATCTTCTCCGCGACAGCGGCCGGGGGCTCTCCCCAGGTGAGGTAGACGTCGGCGTGCTCGGCCGCGACCGCCCCGGCCGCCGCCGACGACCCACCGAAGTAGATCTCGGGCAGCGGATCTGGCAGCTGCTGCAGCCGGGCACCCTCCACGCGGATGTGCTCGCCCTGGAAGTCGACGGTGTCACCGGCCCAGAGCCGCCGCACCACCTCGAGGAACTCCGCGCACCGCGCGTAACGCGCGTCCTTGTCGAGGAAGTCACCGTAGCCTCGCTGCTCGCTGCTCTCGCCGCCGGTGACGACGTTGAGCAGCAGCCGGCCGCCCGACATGTTCTGGAACGTGACCGCCATCTGCGCGGCCAGGGTCGCCGAGGTGAGGCCCGGCCGGAACGCCACCAGGAACTTCAGCCGCTCCGAGACCGGGGCCAGCATCGCCGTGGAGAGCCACGCGTCCTCGCACCACGCACCAGTGGGGGTGAGCGCGGCCTCGAAGCCGAGCTGCTCCGCGCTGCGGGCAACCTGACCGAGGTAGGGCACGGACGCGGGACGCCCGGCCTTCCCTGCTGTCACGCCGTGCCCCCCGCTCACGACGTGACGGCCGTCGCCGCCGTTGGTGGGCAGGAACCAGTGGAACTTCAGGGACATGACTTCCTTCCGGGGCTTAATTGACGTATGTCGACTAGATTGCATTACTTTGGATCCCTGTTCAAGACGACACCCCCTGGAAGGGACTTTGCTGATGGCTCTCGGGACCTCGGAGGCGCCGCCGTCTCCACAGCGCGTGGCGATGGCGTCTGCGGTCGGCGCGACGATCGAGTGGTACGACTTCTTCCTCTACGGCACGGCGGCCGGGCTGGTGTTCGACAAGCTGTTCTTCAACGGGCTCGACGGCCCGGCCGCCCAGTTCGCCGCCTTCGGCACGTTCGCCGTCGGCTTCCTGGCCCGCCCGATCGGTGGCTTCGTGTTCGGCCACTTCGGTGACCGGATCGGCCGCAAGAAGATGCTGGTGCTGACCCTGCTGATCATGGGTCTCGGCACCGCGTCCATCGGCCTGCTCCCGTCGTACGACTCGATCGGCGTGTGGGCGCCGATCCTGCTGGTGACCCTGCGCGTGTTGCAGGGGATCGGGATCGGCGGCGAGTACGGCGGGGCGGTGCTGCTCGCCGTGGAGTACGCACCCGCCGCGCGTCGTGGCTTCTTCGGCAGCTTCGCCCACATCGGCGTACCCGGTGGTCTGCTCCTGGCGAGCGGGGCCTTCTCGTTGGCCAGCCTGCTGCCCGACGAGGCGTTCCTCGCGTGGGGCTGGCGCGCCTGCTTCCTGGTCAGCATCGTGCTGCTGGCGATCGGCGCCTACATCCGGTTGTCGGTGATGGAGACGCCGGCCTTCGCCAAGGTGCAGGAGCGCAAGGAGGTCTCGCGGATCCCCCTCAAGGACCTGCTCGCGCAACAGCCCAAACGACTGCTGCTGGGCATGGGCACCCGCTACATCGAGGGCTTCACGTTCAACTTCTTCTCGGTGTACCTGCTGGCGTACGTCGTCAACACCCTCGAGCTGCCGAAGTCCTTCGCGCTCGCCGGGGTGCTCGTGGGAGCGGCTCTCGGCGTCGTCCTGGTGCCGATCACCGGCGCCCTGTCCGACCGGCTCGGCCGCAAGCCGGTGTACCGAGCCGGGGCATGGGCGGCTCTGCTGCTGGCGTTCCCGGTGGCTGCCATGGTGCAGTCGGGCAGCCGGCCCGCGGTCTTCGCCGTGTTCGTGATCGGGCTCGGCCTGCTCTACGGCACGGTCTACGGCCCGTTGGCGGCTTTCTGGTCGGAGTTGTTCGACACCCGCTACCGCTACACGGCGCTGAGCACGCTCTACCAGGTCTCCGGTGTGGTGGCGTCCGGCTTCACGCCCCTGATCGCGGCCTACCTGGTGGCGCGGGCCGACGGCTCGCTGTGGTGGGTGGCCGGCTACAACGTGCTGGTGGCAGCGATCAGCCTCACCTGCGCGCACCTGCTGCCGGAGACCCGAGGGCGGAGCCTGGACGACGTCGCGGTTCCGCGCGATCGCGACAAGGAGCTCGCCGCCGCGTGACTCGCCCGGGTTTGACCGGGACTCGACGGGAGCTGCGCGGCTCGACACTCGCGCCCGCCCTTCCTCCACCTCCGAACCGCTGGACAAGGGCGCGATGGGCGAGAAGCATCACTTTCGAGTTCGTCGAGTCCGCTCGGACGCCGTCCGACCACAGGAGACCCACATGACATCCACCCCCGCCGCAGCGCCCGCCAGGCACGGTGTGCACTCGGAGGTCGGCCAGCTCCGCAAGGTCCTGGTCTGCTCCCCGGGGCTGGCGCACCGCAGGTTGACCCCTACGAATGCGGATGACCTGCTGTTCGACGACGTGATGTGGGTGGAGAACGCCCAGCGGGACCACGCCGACTTCGTCAACAAGCTGGAGGGGCGCGGGGTCGAGGTGCTGGAGCTGCACGCACTGGTAGCCGAGACGATGAAGATGCCCGAGGCCAAGGCCTGGCTGCTCGACCGCAAGATCATCCCCAACATCGTCGGTCTCGGCCTGGTCGACGGCACCCGTGCCTTCCTCGAGTCGCTGCCCGTCGGCCTGCTGGCCGAATACCTGATCGGCGGGCTAGCCGTCGACGACGTACCGGAGGACTTCCTGGGCCAGTACTCGGCCATGGCCAGCGGGCAGGCCGGCGCGCGCGAGTACCTGATGCCTCCGCTTCCCAACACGCTCTACACGCGCGACACCACGTGCTGGCTGTACGGCGGCCTGACGATGAACCCGCTCTACTGGCCGGCCCGCCACGACGAGACGTTGCTGTACAAGGCGATCTATTCCTTCCACCCCGACTTCGTCGATTCGACCGTCTGGTGGGGGGACCCGGAGCAGGACTGGGCGCAGGCGACCTTCGAGGGCGGCGACATCATGCCGGTCGGCAACGGCGTCGTGCTGATGGGGATGAGCGAGCGCACCTCGCGTCAGGCGATCACGCAGGTGGCGGCGGCGCTGTTCGCCCAGGGCGCGGCCGAGCGCGTCGTCGTGGCCGGGATGCCCAAGCTGCGGGCGGCGATGCACCTGGACACGGTCTTCACCTTCGCCGACCGTGACATCGTCACGCTCTACCCGACGATCATGGACGCGGTGCACACGTTCAGCCTTCGGCCGAGCGACAAGTCCCCTCGTGTCGAGATCACCGACGAGGGCAGCTCGCCGTTCGTCAACGTGGTGGCCGAGGCCCTAGGGCTCGACAGGCTACAGGTCATCGAGACCGGTGGAGACGTCTACGCCTCCGAGCGTCAGCAGTGGGACAGCGGCAACAACGCCGTGGCCGTCGAACCCGGCGTGGTCTTCACCTACGACCGCAACACCACGACCAACACCCTGCTCCGCAAGGCCGGGGTCGAGGTGATCACGATCGTCGGCGCCGAGCTCGGCCGCGGCCGCGGCGGCGGTCACTGCATGACCTGCCCGATCGTCCGCGACCCGATCGACTACTGACGCGTCTACAGCTCGCTCTGGATCCCGGCGAGGAGCTGGCGGGCCATCACGATCCGCTGCACCTGGTTGGTGCCCTCGTAGATCTGGGTGATCTTGGCGTCGCGCATCATCCGCTCGACGGGGTATTCGCGCGTGTAGCCGTAGCCGCCGAGCACCTGGACCGCGTCGACGGTCACCTGCATCGCGGTGTCGGAGGCGAAGCACTTCGCCGCGGCCCCGAAGAAGGTCAGGTCCTTGTCGCCGCGCTCGGAGCGGCCCGCGGCGGCGTAGGTCAGCTGCCGGGCCGCCTCGACCTTCATGCCCATCTCGGCGAGCATGAACTGCAGCCCCTGGAAGTCGGCGATCGGCTTGCCG
>NZ_DASSCL010000009.1:0-9779 GCF_035697785.1 Nocardioides sp. | reverse complement strand
GAGATCCTCCTCCAACACGGCGACACCGACCCGGTCGGCGCCCGCCGCTCCAAGGCCCTCGGCCTCCTCGCGCACCCGGCCCGGGCACTCGCGCTGCTGCGGTCCGCGGTCGGTGACCAGGTCTCGACGGGCTCGACCACCGGTGGTCACCAGGTCTCGACGGGCTCGACCACCGGCGCGGTCTCGACGGGCACGACCACCGGAGAACTGCCGCCGGCCACCCTCTACGTGCACATGTCCCGCGAGTCCCTGGTGTCCGGGGACGGGGTGGCGCGGATGGAGGGCGTCGGCCCGATCACGATCGGCCAGGCCTCCGAGTTCCTCCGGCACTCCCGGGTGACCATCAAGCCGGTGATCGACCTCGATCATGATCGTCCGGTGGACGGCTACGAGGTCCCCGACCGGATCCGCGAACGGCTCCACCTACGCTCCCCGGCGTCGGCGTTCCCGTACTCATCGGCCACCGGACGCCGGATGGACCTCGACCACACGATCCCCTGGGCCGACACCGGGCCGCCCGGTCAGACGAGGATCGGGAACCTCGGCAAGCTCACCCGGTTCGAACACCGGGTCAAGACCCACGGCAAGGGCTGGCGACATCGACAACCCGAGCCCGGCGTCCACCACTGGCGGACACCCACGGGCCACCACTTCACCGTCGACCACACCGGCACCCACCGAGGCCGGGTCTCGACGAGTTCGACCACCGGTGGAACGGCGTACGAACGCGCCCTTGCGGATCTCGTCGCCCGCTGAGTTCAGCCTCGGCACCTTTGCGTCCGGTGCGGCAGCGCGCCGAGCGGTCGTTGCGGCCGCCCGGCACGAGGCGGCACGGTGTGACGATGACTGACCCCGCCGCCGCGGCTCGCCCGACGCGTACCGCTCAAGCGGTCGTCGCGTTGCTCGCATCCCTTGGCCTTCTCACCGGAGGCCTGGTGCTCGCAGTCGTGGCGTTCGTTGCCCTGTACTTCGGCTCGCCACCGTGGGCCGTCGCAGCCGGGGTTGTGGCTGTGCTCGCTGGCCTGTTCACGGCGATCCGACGCGTGCGTCGGTCCGCAACTCGACGTTAGCCGCCCGGGGTCAGTCGGGCTGCTCGGTCCAGTGCTCCTTCGCGGCAGCGAGGACCTGGTCGAACAGGGCCTGATCGAGTGCCGCGCCCTCGCGGCGTACCTCCGAGTCCTGCAGGGTCAGCAGTCGGTCCAGCCGGACCTCGCTGTCACGTCCCTCGGAGTCCCAGGCGCCGGTGCCGACGTCCATCCAGTACCGCCCGTAGCGCGCCTCGTCGTCGGCGTCCCGGTCGTGGTCCTTGCTCGTCATGTACAGGCAGGCCAGCGACGACCCGGACCGGGCGAGCACCACGACGGGCCGGTCCTTGCCCTGGCTGGGGTCGTCCTCGTAGGGGACCCAGGCCCAGACGATCTCGCCGGGGTCGGCCTCGCCGTCCATCTCGGGGGAGTACGTCGTCATGGCGGTCACCGTACTCGCTACCCGCGCCCCGACCGCCTGACAGGATGCCCCGGTGAGCACGCTGACGGTGGCGACGTACAACGTCTACCTGGGCGCCGACCTGGCCCTGCTGTTCGACGCGACCTCCCTCGAGGAGCTGGCCGAGCGGGCCTGGGTCGTCGAGCAGCAGCTCGTGGCCACCGACTTCGCGCAGCGAGCGACCGCGATCGCGCGGATCCTCGCGCGCGAGGAGGTCGACGTGGTCGGGCTGCAGGAGGTCACGCGTTGGGAGAGCGACGGCGACTTGGTCGTCGACTTCCTGCCCCTGGTCGTGCAGGCGTGCGAGCAAGCCGGTGCGCCGTACGACGTGCACGCCGCCAACCAGAGCTTCGCCGGCGGCCTCCCGGTCGACGGCCGCTGGATGAGCATCGCCGGCGCCGATGCGGTGCTCGTCCGGGGCGGCGGCCGGTTCACGGTCACCGGCGAGGGCACCGCGTCGTACTCACGCAGCCTGGACATGCGCACCGGCATCGACGGCGTCACGTTCCCGATCGTCCGCGGCTGGGGACGCGTCGACGGGGAGGCCGACGGCAGGCGAGTGCTGTTCGCGACCACCCACACCGAGGCGTACGACGCAGCCGTCCGGGAGGCGCAACGCGAGGAGCTGCTCGACGCCCTCGGGGACCCCGGCTGTCCCGCCGTCGTGGTCGGCGACTTCAACGCCCGGCCCGAGGAGGCCGGCGTGCGGCCGCCGTACCGGGACGCGTGGTTGGCCGCCGGCAACGATCCGGACGCCGGGTACACCTGCGGCCAGGCGGCCGAGCTCGACAACGACGCGAGCAGCCTGAGCGAGCGGATCGACTACGTGTTCGTCCGCGATGCCGACGTGGTCGACTGCTCAGTGGTCGGCGACCAGGAGACGGACAGAACCGAGCCGGGACGGTTGTGGCCATCGGACCATGCGGGTGTGGTCGCGCGACTAGAGTTCTGACGTGACCCGCACCCACGTCCTTGCGACGGTTATCGCTGCCTGCGCCCTGGCGGCCCCGGCCGCTCCCGCCGGCGCGCAGGAGATCACCGTCAAAGACGCCCGCGGCGACGTGTGGCGTGAGGCCGACACCGTCAACGCGACGCCCGCGCCGTCGATCCGGGCGGGCGACATCACCAAGGCAGTGATCGCCCACGACGGCCGGCGCGTCTCGGTGCGGATCGTCTTCAAGCGGCTGGCTCGCAAGGGTGCCTACATCCAGGCCGCGGTGAAGCTCCAGGGCAGCAAGGGGCGCGTCGTCCGCGAGGTGCTCGTCGAGTCCAGCAGGCGTGACCGCAACGGCGTCGTGCGGGTGTTCAACGCCGGTGGCCGCCCGGTCGGAAACTGCGACGCCGACCACGACATCGACTTCAAGCGCGACCGCGTCACGCTCGACGTCGACCGCCGTTGCCTGCACAAGCCCGGCCGGGTCCGGGCCAACGTGAACACCGCACGGGCCACCGGCAGCGGGATCTTCTACTCCGACAACGTCCACGACACCGCCGCGGAGTCCCTCGCCTGGAGCGACTGGGTCAAGCGCACCCGCTGACGAGTCAGTAGTCCGGCCGCCGCCGCATCGCCTTCGTCTCGCCCCGGCGCTTCTTGCCGGCCAGCCGACGTTCCCGGGAAGAGCGGGACGGCTTCGTCGGTCGCCGACGCGGCGGCGGGGGAGCCGTCGCGTCGGCCAGCACCTCGGCCAACCGGGCCCGTGCCGCCTCGCGGTTGCGGTGCTGCGAGCGGTACTCCGAGGCCGCGATCGTGAGTACGCCGTCCACGAGCCGCGACCCGAGGCGCTCGACGGCCCGCTCCCGCAGGTGCCGAGGAAGCGAGCCGCCGCCGACGTCGTAGGAGAGCTCGACCCGGCTGTCGGTGGTGTTGACCGACTGCCCACCGGGGCCGCCGGAGCGGCTGAACCTCCAGCGCAGCTCGTCGTCGGGGATCACCACGCCGCGCACCGACAGGCCCGTCACCGTTTCACCCATCCAGAAGCCGGTGCTGAAGAGTTGGTGCGCCGGACCGGGAGCGCCTCACGGCGCGTGGCCGCTCGTAGCGGCTTCATTTGGGACCCGGGGCTGCCACAGCCCGGCGCACTCGGACGAGTCTACAAGCCCGTCGGTGAGATCAAGTCGGACACGCAGAATCTTTGACCTGGCTACGCCAGCTTCCCGTCGTCCTCCAGCCGGGCGGCGTGCTCGAGCTGCTCGGCCATCCTCAGCAGCTTCGCCGCGGAGAGATCGGAGTGGTACGCCGCGCGCCCCGACGGGTCCTCGAAGCCCTCCGCCCCGGCGCGGCCGGCCGACACCACCCTCGCGAAAGCCGCCGCGCGCCACAGCGTGTCGGCGAAGTCACCGCGGGCGACCCCCCGGAGCACCAGGTCGGCCAGGTGTCGCACCTCGTCCGGCCCGGGCGGGTCGACGACGCCGGCCACCACCTCGTGGACGGGGGAGCGGCGTCGGCCGGCATCGAACTCACGGGCGGCGGCCGCGGGGTCGGCGTACACCCAGGTGCGGAGCAGGTACAGCCGCCACAGGCAGCCGGCGAGCGAGTCCGCGGGGGAACCCGCCCAGAGGTCGGCGAGCGCCTCCAGTCCCTCGGTCTCCGCGAGCCGGATCACCCGGGCGACGACCTCCTCGTCGTCGGTGCCGTGCGCCCCGCGCACGAGCAGGGTGGCGCACCGGTCGGCCGCCTCGCTGCGCTCGGAGGGGTCGCCCATGTCGTCGGGGCCCACCAGGTCCTCGAAGTGACGGGCACCCGGCATCACGGGCCGGCGATGGCTTGGCGTCTCGGACATCGCCGACCAGCGTAATCCCGGGTCAGAGGCGGGCGGCGGCGGCGCGCACGGCCTCGACCATGGGCTCCTGGCCCTGCTCGTAGTTGTAGTCCTGCCCGATCAGCGTGAGCCGCACGACCGCGACCCGGTTGCCGACCTTCGCGATGCCCTGGGCGTCGAAGTACGCCGCGTCCGGGTCGCTTTCTGCGGGCCCGTAGATCAGCAGGTACCAGTGGCCGGTGCCGACCTCGGTGTCGACGTCCTCGAGCGCGCCGACCTGCACGCGGTCGTACTTCTTGAAGTTCTTCGCGCAGCCCTCGCGCCAGGACTTCAGCACCTCGAACGCGCGGTTGGCAGTCATCTCATCGGGGAACTGCGCGACCAGCTGGCTGGCCTCCGAGTTGTCGCCGGCGGTGGGTTCGTAGGTCCGGTAGGCCACCTCCTCCGCGCCGATCGACGTCATCTCGAACTGGTGGCACGCCCCGGCGAGGTCCTTGGGCTCGGCGGTCGCGGTCGCCCCCTCGGCCCAGGTGAACTCCTCGTTGAAGCCGGGCATCTCCTCGGCCGGCAGCAGGGCGTCGGCGAGGGTTCCGGTGCCGGGCTCGCCGGAGGGTTCGGTGGGCTCCGAGGTCGATGACGGCTCGGTGGGCTCGTTGGTCGCCTCGTCGCTCGGCTCCTCGGACGACGCGTCCGACTCCGTGGCCACGGGGGTCTCGTCGGTGCCGGCCGGAACGTCGGGCTCCGGGCCGCAGCCCGACAGCCCCAGCATCAGGGCGAGCAGGAGCGTGGGCGCCAGGAGCCGGGTCAACGGGGCAAGGCGGGTGCGGGTCGCCATGGAACGTCCTTGTCGTGTCCGAGAGATGGTCCATCGCAGGGTAGGCCGCGCCGGCGCGTGAGACGCGTCTCTCGGCACCTAAACCGTTGGCGTGTCCCGTTACGGTGGCACCTGGTCATACGAAAGGGATTCGGGTTTGGACGCGCTGCGACGACGTGCGCGCCGCGGCGTCGCGGCTGCGCTGGTGGCCTGCGCCGTCGTGGCCGGCTGCACGGCCGGCACCGACCCCGGCGGATCGTCGTCGCCGAGCCCGTCTCCGACCACCACCGAGGGCGGATCGGGACCGACATCGAGCGACCCGGTGACACTGCGCCTCGCGGTCTACGGCGACGCCGCGGTGCGCCGGGCCTGGGACGAGCTCGCCGAGGCGTTCACCAACGCCAACCCCGACATCGCCGTGGAGGTCGAGCACTCCCGCACCGAGGAGCGAGCCGGCGAGAAGGTCCAGGCCCAGTTCGCCGCCGGTGACGCACCCGACGTGTTCGTCGCCAGCAACGCCCAGGTCGCCGGGCTCGCGGCAGCCGACCAGGTGCAGCCGGTCGACCAGATGCTCGAGCAGCGCGGGATCGAGTTCGGGGACAGCTACCAGCGCCTCGGACTCGAGGCCTTCAGCGCCGAGCAGGCGCTGCAGTGCATGCCCTACGACGTGTCGCCGCTGGTGGTCTTCTACCACCCGGGTCTGGTTCCGTTCGGCCGGCTGGTCGAGCCCGACGAGGAGCGGCCGACCCCGGAGACCGGTTGGACCTGGGACCAGTTCGCCCGGGCCGCCCGGCTGATGTCGGGTGAAGGGGTCAAGGGCGCCTACGTCGAGCCCAACCTCACCTCGCTGATGGCGCTGGTGCGGTCCGCCGGGGACGACGTCGTCGACGACCCGCGCGACGCGACGACGCTCACGCTCGCCGACGACGGCACCCGGGCCGCGCTCGAGGAGATCCTCAGCGTGGTGCGCGACAAGAGGGTCACGCCCACCCCCGCCCAGCTGGAGCGGCGTGACGCGTTCACCCGGTTCACCCGCGAGGAGATCGGGATGGTGCTCGGCACCAAGGAGCTGGTGCCGCGGCTGAACGAGATCGAAGGGCTCGAGTACGACGTCTTCCCGCTGCCCCGGCTCGCCCGTGACGTGACCGTCGCCGACGTCCGCGCCATGTGCGTGTCCGCCGACACCGAGCAGGCCGAGGCGGCCGCCGACCTGATCGCTTACGCCAGCACGGGCGACGGCGCGGCGATCCTCGCCGAGTCGGGCGCCGTCGTGCCGGCCCACCTGCCGACGCTGAACTCCCTGGCGTTCACCCAGCCGGGCGGCCGGCCCAACAGCGTGCTGGTCTTCGACAACGCGGTACGCCGGGCCACCACGACACCGTTCGTGACCGCTTGGCCCCGCGTGGAGCGCGCTATCGACCCGGAGGTCGAGGTGATGTTCTACGACCCTGTGCTGAACCTCGACACGCTGCTGCCCCGGCTGGATGCGAGGTCGCAGCGGATCATGGCCCCGGTGGCGGAGCCCGTTCCCTAGCCCTGGACCCTAGGGTGCCCCGCCCTCGCCCTCCTCGGGTGGCTCCGGGGTCTCGACCACGTCGCCGGGCTTGGCCTCCACGATCGCGGTCACCAGCACGTCGCGGGTGAGCTCGATCTGCCAGCGGCGGGCGCCGAGTGCGCTGAGGCGCGCCTCCACCAGGTCCGCCAGCGATCCGTCGTCCTCGACCGGCGGCTCCCACATCAGCCGTCGGACGTAGTCGGGGGTGAGCAGGTTCTCCACCGGCACGGTGAGCGCCTCCGCGAGGTCCTTCAGGTCGGCGCGTGCGCGGGCCAGCCGCGCCGCCGCGACCGGGTCACGATCGGCCCAGGCACGCGGCGGCGGCGGACCGTCGTACCGTGCGGCCATGGGTGGCAGCTCCTCGTCGGGCAGGCCGCGCGCGGTGCGCAGCGCGGCGACCCACTGGTTGGCGTAGCGCTCGGCGCCACGGCCGCGGAAGCCCTTGAGGGCCAGCAGCGCGGCGCGGTCGCGGGGGAGCGCGTTGGCCGCCTCCACGATCGCGGAGTCGGGGATGATCCGGCCCGGTGTCACGTCGCGCTGGGAGGCGATCGCGTCGCGGGTCTGCCACAGCTCGCGGACCGCGGCCAATGTGCGGCGGCCGCGGGCCCGGTGCAGCCCGGACGTGCGTCGCCAGGGGTCCTGGCGGGGCCCGGTCGGTGCGGCCCTGACCAGGTGCTCGAACTCCTGACGGGCCCACTCCGTCTTGCCGGCCTCTTCGAGCTGGTCGGCGAGCGCATTGCGCAGCTCGATCAGCACCTCGACGTCGAGGGCGGCGTACTCCAGCCACGGCTCCGGCAGTGGCCGGGTCGACCAGTCGACCGCGGAGTGCTCCTTGCGCATCCGGCGGCCGACGATCGTCTCGACCAACGTGGCCAGGCCGACGCGCGGGTAGCCGAGCAGCCGGCCGGCGAGCTCGGTGTCGAACAGCGAGCTGGGACGCAGGCCGAGCTCGGTGAGGCAGGGCAGGTCCTGGGTGGCGGCGTGCAGGATCCACTCGGCGTCACCGAGGGCCTCCTGCAGCGGGCTCAGGTCCCCGAACGGGATCGGGTCGACCAGGGCCGACCCGGAACCCTCGCGACGCAGCTGCACGAGATAGGCGCGCGCGGAGTAGCGGTAGCCCGAGGCGCGCTCCGCGTCGATCGCCACCGGGCCGGTCCCCGACGCGAAAGCCTCGACCGCCGTCGCCAGCGCCTCCGGCGTCTCCACCACCAGCGGCAGGCCGTCGCGCAGCTCGAGCAGGGGCGCGGGCGGGGTCTCCTCTACCGGCTCGGTGTCCTCCGGTGGAGTCGCAGGCTGGTCCGTCATCAGGGTCGGCCGCGCTGTCCTCGACGGCTCGGCATGGACGTGACCCCCTCAGGGACGGGCGGCAGCCCGGAGGCCGTGCACAGCAGCTCGGCCCAGGCCTCGACGTGCGGCGCGAGGCTCACCGCGCCGTCGGCGCCGGCCACGGGCGTCCAGGAGGCGCGGATCTCGAGCTGCGCGGTGGCCTCCTCGTCGGCCATCGAGCCGAAGCTCTCCGAGGACACCTTCGTCACGGTGCCGGAGGGTGCGCCGTAGTCGGCGCGGTGGGCGGTGAGCGCCTCGCTGAGCCAGGACCAGCCGACCTCGCCGAGCAGAGGGTCGTTGGCCATCTCGGGGTCGATCTCGGCCCGCGCGTAGGCGACGCAGCGGAAGGTGCCCTCCCACGCGTCGTTGCCCGCGGGGTCGTGGAGCAGCACGATGCGTCCGGTGCCGACGTCCTCGCCGTCGACGGTGACGTCAGCGGACAGCGCGGAGGCGTACGGCGCGATTCGCTGCGGGGCCGGCATCTCCTCGCAGAGGATCTCCGGACGCAGCCGGGCCTCGCGCATCTGCGCGACGGCGATGCGGAACTCCTCGGGCAGTGCAGAGGGGTCCACACGCGGTTCTCGTGCGGCCATGGGGTCAGACTAGGCCGCATCAGCGGTCCCGGAGCCCCGACACGCAGCAGGGCCTGGGAGGATCGTCGCCGTGACGACCAGCCCCGCCCTTCAGGATCCCGCCCTCCAGGACTCCGCCTTCCTGCGCGCCGCCCGAGGCGAGCCGGTGCCGCACACCCCGGTGTGGTTCATGCGGCAGGCCGGGCGCTCACTGCCGGAGTACCTGAAGGCGCGCGAGGGCGTCCCGATGCTCGAGTCCTGCACGCGGCCGGAGCTCGTCGCCGAGATCACCCTCCAGCCGGTGCGCCGGCACGGTGTGGACGCGGCGATCTACTTCAGCGACATCGTGGTCCCGCTCAAGGCCATCGGTATCGACCTCGACATCAAGCCAGGTGTCGGCCCGGTCATCGCGAACCCGATCCGCACCCGCGCGGACCTGGCCCGGCTGCGCGACCTCACCCCCGAGGACGTCACCTACGTCACCGAGGCCTTCGGTCTGCTCACCCGCGAGCTGGGCGCCACCCCGCTGATCGGCTTCGCGGGCGCGCCGTTCACCCTCGCGAGCTACCTCGTGGAGGGCGGCCCGTCCCGCAACCACGAGCACACCAAGGCCCTCATGTACGGCGACCCGCAGCTGTGGGCCGACCTCCTGGACCGGCTCGCCGGCATCACGGCCGCCTTCCTGAAGGTGCAGATCGAGGCGGGCGCGAGCGCCGTCCAGATCTTCGACTCCTGGGTCGGCGCGCTCTCCCCCGCGGACTACCGCCGTTCGGTGCTGCCCGCCTCCCGCAAGGTCTTCGAGGCCGTCTCCGGGTACGGCGTGCCGCGCATCCACTTCGGCGTCGGCACCGGCGAGCTGCTCGGCCTGCTCGGCGAGGCGGGCGCGGACGTCGTCGGCGTCGACTGGCGCGTCCCGCTGGACGAGGCGGCCCGCCGCGTCGGCCCCGGCAAGGCGCTCCAGGGCAACCTGGACCCGGCCGTCCTCTTCGCCGGCCGGGAGGCGGTCGAGACCAAGACCCGCGAGATCCTGGACGCGGCGGCGGACCTGGAGGGCCACGTCTTCAACCTGGGCCACGGAGTCCTGCCGACCACCGACCCGGACGCGCTGACCCGCCTCGTGGAGTACGTCCACACGCAGACCGCGCGCTGACGCCCTCCGGTTCCGGCGCTCGGGCTCAGCCCGCGGCCACCTCCGTCAGGACCTCCGCCGCGGCCAGCCCCGAGGCGGCGCTCGCGCCGTGGGTGAAGATCTGGGCCGCGGCGGTGGC
>NZ_DASSCL010000008.1:0-8658 GCF_035697785.1 Nocardioides sp. | reverse complement strand
CGCTCCTCGACGACCTCGCGCATCCCGGACCGCAGCGCCTCGGCGAGCACGCTGGTGTCGACCCGGCGCCGGATCAGGATGACGCTCGTCGACGGACGGGTGACCCGGAGCATGTCCGCCAGGGAGGCGGCCGCCTCGAGGTCCACACCGGGGCCGAGCACGACGGCGTACTCGTCGGGAGACGAGGAGAGCGTGTGCTTGAGGCCCTCCAGGTTCTCGACGATGACGGTCGAGCTACCGGTGACGGAGGTGAAGAGCTCCGCGTTGGCCGGGTTGCTCTCGACGATGATGGGCATCGGCGATCACCTGAACAGGTTCGTGGAGGTGGTGCCCGGGCCGGCTTGGACCTTCGACTTGTCGTTGAGGTAGCCGAAGGACAGCTCGCCGGTCGTCGCGGCCAGCAGGATCTTCTCGGCCTGCTTCTGGTCCACGGCGAGCGTGAACAGCGTCTTCGGCAGCTGCTCGGTGGTCTGTGCGCCCTCGGTGTTGGTGGTCGTCGTCGAGATCACCGTCGTCGCGCCGACCGCGATGACCTCGACCTTGGGCTCGAGGAGCCGGACCCCGGTCTCGGCGCCGCCGATGTCGCCGTTCATGAAGATGGCCACCTCGTCACCCGGTACGACGAAGCCGGCGACCCGGCCGGTGTCGGACAGCGTCACCGAGATCGCGATCTTCCCGTCCGGGAGGGTCAGCGTGTCCTGGTCGCCCGCCGACCCGAACTTGGCGGTGATGATCTGCTCGTTGGGGTAGACCGGCCCGAGGGCCACCTGGGTGCCCAGGGTCTCGATGGTGTTCACCGCACCGGGCAGCACCTGCTCGCGCGGCACCTCGCCGAGGGCGATCTTGCCGGCTGCCTGCGCCGCGTCGAGGGTCTCCCCGGGGTTGATCTGCGCGACCGCCTTGAGGACCTGCACGGGCGCCTGCGCCTCCTTGGCGCGGTTGTCCGCGCCTCGGACGTACAGGAACACCATGGTGCTGCCCAGGGCGGCGATCAGTACCGCCACGATCAGGAGAACTGTCCTGCGTCCCATGCCTCGACCTGTCTACTCGTGCTGCGAGAGGCTCACTCCGAGGTGGAGAGGCGCTCCGGTGGGCCGTCCGACAAGCCCGGGGTCAAGGTTTCTACATTCGCCGGCCTGCGTCTTGAAAATGGACTAAAAGCCCACTCCGTGTCGAACCGGCCCCAAAGCGAGGTCAGCCGCGGTACAAGCGCTCGATCTCCTCGCTCGCCAGCCGCTCCACGTGCCCGCGCCGAAGCTTCAGGCTGGGCGTCAGGTGCCCGGCCTCCTCGGTCCAGTCGGTGGGCAGCACCTCGAACCTGCGGACTGCCTCCGCCTGCGAGACGAGGGTGTTCGCACTGTCCACTGCCGTCTGCAGCTCGGCGAGCAGGTCCGGGTCGCGGGTCAGCCTCGCCGGATCGACGGGCTTCCCGTGCCGCCTGGCCCAGACCACCACGGCATCGGGGTCCAGCGTGATCAGCGCCGCGATGTAGGGACGGTTGTCGCCCACGACCAGGCACTGGCTCACGAGCTCGTGCGCGCGGATACGGTCCTCGAGTGGCGCGGGGGCGACGTTCTTGCCGCCGGCCGTGACCAACATCTCCTTCTGCCGGCCGGTGATCTTGACGAAGCCCTCGTCGTCGATCTCGCCGAGGTCGCCGGTGCGCAGCCACCCGTCCGCGGTGAGTGCGTCGGAGGTGGCCCGCTCGTCGCGCCAGTACCCGCTCATGACCTGCCCGCCGCGCACCAGGAGCTCGCCGTCGTCGGCCACCCGGACCGTCGTACCCTCGAGCGGCTGCCCCACGGTGCCGATGCGCTGGGCGTCAGGGCGGTTCATCGTCACCGCCGCGGTCGTCTCGGTCAGCCCGTAGCCCTCGAGGACGGGCACGCCGATGCCCCGGTAGAAGTGGCCGAGGCGCTCGCCCAGCGGGGCGCCCCCGGAGATCGCGAAGGTGCATCGCCCGCCCAGCGCCGAACGCAGCCCGGAGTAGACGCGCCGGTCGTAGATCCTGTGCCGGGCCCGGAGCAGGGCGCCGGTGTGGCCGGTGTCCAGCGAGCGGCTGTAGGCGATCGCCGTCACCACCGCCCGGTCGAACAGGCCGCCCCGCCCGTCGATGGCGGCGGTCTGCGACGCGGTGTTGAAGAGCTTCTCGAAGATGCGTGGCACCGCCAGGAGGAACGTCGGCCTGAACTGGCCGAGGTCGGTCACCACCCTGCTGACCTCGGGCGAGTGCCCCAGGCGTACGCCCGCCCGGATGCAGCCGACCTGGATGATCCGGGCGAACACGTGGGCCAGCGGCAGGACCAGCAGCGTCGCGGCGTCCTCGCCCTCGAAGAGCTCGGGCAGCCCACGCACGGCGGAGTCGAGCTCGAAGGCGAAGTTGCCGTGGGTGAGCACGCATCCGCGCGGCGCCCCCGTCGTACCCGAGGTGTAGATCAGGGTGGCGGTCGAGTCGGGGCCGGCGGACGTTCGCCGAGCCTCCAGCCGGTCGTCTCCAACAGATGCACCGGCGGCCGCGAGCGCGTCCAGGGCCCCCGAGTCAATGCTCCAGACGTGGGCCAGGTCGGGGCAGGCTTTCCGCACCACCTCCGTCTGCTCGTCGCGCTCGACGAAGGCGGCCGTGGCGCCGGAGCCCTGCAGGATCGCGGCGACCTGCTCCGCCGGTGTGGTGTCGTAGATCGGCACGCTGACAGCACCCGCGAACCAGATGGCGTAGTCGAGGACCGTCCACTCGTAGCGCGTGCGCGACATCAGGGCGACCCGGTCGCCCGCCTCGACGCCGTCCGCGACCAGCCCCTTGGCCACCGCCCGGACCTGCTCGTGGAACTCGCCGATCGTGACGTCCCGCCACCCCTGGTCTCCACGAACCCCGAACGCGACGTGGTCGTGCGACTCGCCGGCACGCCGCACCACGTCATCCGTGAGGTTCCCCGAGACGGGATCCGTCGCGGTGAGTGGCGTCGAGTACTCGCGCACGAGCTGCCTCCGGGGGTCGGACAAGGATGCTGGCGAGACGGTACTCCGCGTGGCCGCGTGCGTTCGGCAGGGCACGGTGGCCAGTCAGCCCGGAGCCGTCGATCCGATACGCTCGCCGCACCGAGGACGACCCCCGAAGCGAGGCCCCAGGCAGATGGCAGAGCAGACCACGTCGAGCATCGTCATCGACGCAGAACCGGCTGCGGTGATGGCGGTCATCAGCGACTTCGACGCCTACCCCGAGTGGGCGCAGGGCGTGAAGAAGGCCGACGTCGTGGCCGAGGGCGGCGACGGCCGGCCGGACCAGGTCTACTTCGAGCTCGACGCCAGCCCGATCAAGGACGCCTACACGCTGCAGTACGACTGGCACGGCGACTCCTCGGTCCACTGGACGCTGGCCGAGGGTCGGATGCTGAAGGCGATGGACGGCTCCTACGAGCTGGCCGACCGCGGAGGCAGCACGGAGGTGACCTACCGGCTCGCCGTGGACATCTCGATCCCGATGATCGGGATGCTCAAGCGCAAGGCAGAGAAAGTCATCATCGACACCGCGCTCAAGGGACTGAAGAAGCGCGTCGAGTCGCTCGGGTGAGGATCGTCCTCTTCACCGGCAAGGGCGGGGTCGGCAAGACCACCGCCGCCGCCGGTACGGCGACCCTGGCGGCCCGGGACGGTGCCCGGACGCTCGTGCTGTCGACCGATGCCGCGCACTCGCTCGGCGACGCGTTCGACGTCCCGATCGGGTCGGAGCCGACCGAGGTCGCGCCGAGGCTGTTCGTGCAGCAGGTCGACGCGCAGCGCAGGTTCGAGCGGTCGTGGGCGGACATCCAGGGCTACCTGCTCAGCGTCCTGGACGCCGCGGGCGTCGACCCGATCACCGCCGAGGAGCTCACGGTCATCCCCGGCGCCGAGGAGGTGCTCGCGCTTCTGGAGCTGCGCGCCCAGGTGATGTCGGGGGAGTGGGACGTGGTGGTCGTCGACTGCGCCCCCACCGCCGAGACACTGCGGCTGCTCGCGCTGCCGGAGGCGCTGGGCTGGTACATGGACCGCGTCTTCCCCGCCCAGCACCGCGTCGTGAAGGCGCTGCGTCCCGTGCTGGCGAAGGCGGCCGGGGTGCCGATGCCCCAGGACACCGTCTTCGACGCGATCGAGCGGCTGCACCGCGACCTCGACGAGGTGCGGCAGCTGCTCACCGGGCCGGACGCCAGCGTGCGGCTGGTGCTGACGCCCGAGACGGTCGTGGTGGCCGAGGCCCGACGGTCGCTGACGAACCTCTCCCTGTTCGGCTACCGGGTGGACGGAGTGGTCGCCAACCGGGTCTTCCCCGACGAGGGCGCCGATCCGTGGCGTGCCCAGTGGGTGCAGGCCCAGAAGGTCGTGCTCGCCGAGGTCGAGCAGTCGTTCGGGGGTCTGCCGGTCTGGCGGTCGGCGTACCGCCCGGGAGAGCCCGTCGGCGTCGAGGAGCTCGCGGACTTCGCCAGCGCGGCGTACGCCGGGGACGATCCCCTGGCCCGGGCCGCCGGTGACGGGCCGATGTCGATCACCCGCACCCCGTCCGGGGCGATCCTGCGCATCGCACTACCGTTTGCGGACAAGTCCGACATCGACCTGGCCCGACACGGAGATGAGCTCGTGGTGACCGTTGGCAGCTATCGCCGGATCCTGACGCTGCCGGCGGCTCTGATGCGGCACACCGTCGCCGGAGCGCGGGTGGAGGGCGGTGCCCTCCAGGTCAGGTTCCGCGCCGGCTCGCCCGAGGGTGACGACGGATGACCGACGACGCCCACGACAGCCAGCCGGTCGGCAGCGTCGCCGAGGAGGCCGCCAAGCTGCTCGGTGCTCTCCAGGGGTGGGCGCGCGAGGGAGCCTCGGAAGGTCCGGCCGGTGCCGCCGGATCCACAGCGTCGCACGTGCTGCACGACCTCGACGAGCACATCGCCACCGGGGGTGAGGACTGCCGCTACTGCCCGGTCTGCCGGGTGATCGCGGCGCTGCGACAGACCAGCCCCGAGGTGAAGGACCACCTGACGACGGCAGCCGTCTCACTGCTGCACGCCGCCACCGGCGTCCTCGAGGCTCGCGGTGGAGCGGACCACGGCGGCCGTCGAGACCGCGACCCCGTCGAGAAGATCGACCTCTCGGACGACGCTGACGAAACCGAGTGGGAGGACTAGACGATGGGGCTCACGGTCGGGGTGGACGTCGGTGGCACGAAGATCGCAGCCGGCGTCGTGGACGAGGACGGCAAGATCCTCGCGACCGCCCGTCGCGAGTCGCCGGCCACGGACTCCGAGGCCATCGAGGTGACCATCGCCGAGCTCGTCATGGAGCTGCGCCGGGACCACGCGATCGAAGCCGTGGGCGTTGGGGCGGCCGGCTTCGTCGACGTACGCCGGTCGACCGTGCTCTTCGCTCCCAACCTGGCCTGGCGCGACGAGCCCCTCAAGTCCGAGCTGGAGGCCAGGGTCGACCTGCCGGTCGTCATCGAGAACGACGCCAACGCGGCGGCCTGGGGCGAGTTCTCCTTCGGTGCCGGCGAGGACGTCGAGGACCTGCTGCTGGTGACGGTGGGCACCGGGGTCGGCGGCGGGATCGTGCTCGACGGAAGCCTGCACCGCGGCGCCTTCGGGGTCGCCGCCGAGATCGGCCATCTCCGGGTGGTGCCCGGCGGGCGGCTGTGCGGCTGCGGGAACCTCGGATGCTGGGAGCAGTACGCCAGCGGGTCGGCACTGGTGCACGATGCGAAGGAGCGGCTCTCCGCGGGCGGAGACGACGTGCAGCCGCTGCTGAAGCGGGCGGGCGGCGACGTCGACGCGGTGACCGGACCGCTGATCACCGAGGCCGCCCAGGCGGGCGACCCGGTCGCGGTCGAGCTGCTGGCCGGAGTCGGGCAGTGGCTGGGGGAGGGGATCGCCTCGCTCACCGCCGTCCTCGACCCGGCCGTCGTGGTGATCGGTGGCGGCGTCTCGGAGGCGGGACCGCTGCTGCTGGACCCGGTCCGAGAGCACTTCCTCGACACCTTGACCGGGCGCGGCCACCGACCGGAGCTCTCCATCCGGCCGGCCCAGCTCGGCAACAAGGCGGGGATGATCGGTGCGGCGGACCTTGCCCGGCGGAGCTAGCGCCTGGAGCACGATCGGGCTCGATGTCGGGGGCACCAAGATCCTGGCCGGGATCCTCGACCAGGACGGCACCCTCGCCGAGCTGCGCGCCGCCGAGACGCCGGGGCGGCAGAACCTGCCGCGCGCCGTCGAGGACGCGATGGTGCGGGTCGTCGGCGAGCTGCGCGCGGGGCGTGAGGTCCGGGCGGTCGGCGTCGGAGCGGCGGGGTTCGTCGGACGGGAAGGCACGGTGCGTTTCGCGCCGCACGTCTCCTGGCGCGACGAGCCGCTGCAACGACGCCTCGAAGAGCGACTCGGGCTCCCGGTCGTCGTCGACAACGACGCGAACGTGACGGCTCTGGCCGAGCTCGAACTGGGTGCCGCTCGCGGCGCACGTGACGCGGTGTGCATCACCCTCGGCACCGGGATCGGCGGCGCCGTCGTCATGGACGGCGACGTGCGACGGGGTACCAGCGGGCTGGCGGGCGAGTTCGGGCACATGCAGGTCGTGCCGCAGGGTCGGCCGTGCCCCTGCGGACAGAACGGTTGCTGGGAGCAGTACTGCAGCGGCACGGCCCTGCGGCGCGCGGCTCGCGAGCACGGCGCCCCCGCGGGCACCGAAGGGCCCGACGTCACGGCGGCCGCGGGCGCGGGGGTCGACTGGGCGCTCCGCGCGTTCGAGGACGTCGGCGGGTGGCTCGGTGTCGGCGCGGCGGCGCTCTGCTCGGCGCTCGACCCCGAGGTCGTGGTCGTCGGCGGTGGTCTCTCCGGTGCGGGCGAGCTGCTGCTGGATCCGGCGAGGGCAGCCCTGGCGGAGAAGCTGCCCGGTCGCGAGCACCGCCCGATGCCGCGGCTGGTGCAGGCCGCGTGCGGGCCGCAGGCGGGGATGATCGGCGCCGCGCTGCTGGCTCGAGCGAGCATCGACCCGTGAAGGGCCCCGACGGGTGGTTCCTGAGCTGTCGAAGGGCTCGACCAGCGGACGCCAGCCTTTACCAGGCGTTGTGCAAACAGGGCTCGGGCCCGGCTCGCGTCGTGGCAGGATCGGGCGCGTGACGCGCATCCGGGTGGCGACGTACAACATCCTCATGGGTGGCCGGCGGGGGGCGGTCGTTCACGACGTCGTACGTCGTCTCGACGCCGACGTCCTGCTCGTCAACGAGAGCCCCAAGCAGCCGCTCCTGTGGAAGAGGCGCTGTCGTGCTTTGGCCGATCGTTGGCAGATGCGGTACGTCGCAGGTGGCCGGCCGGCCGGATCCAACATGGTCGTGGTCGGCCCCAGGGTCGCGGTCAAGTCGTCCGGCGCCGAGCGGCTGAAGCAGCCGCTGTTCCAGCCCCGTCGCGGCATCGCGTGGGCGCAGCTGCGCGTCGAGGGGCGGCTGATCGGAGCGGTCAGCTGCCACCTGAGCCTGGACCGGGAGCGGCGGCTCCGGGAGGTGCAGCGGGTGATCGAGGTCGCGTCGACCCTGAGGGGACCGGTGGTCGTGGCGGGCGACCTCAACGAGCCCCCTCGCGGTCCGAGCTGGCAGCGGCTGCGTGATGCCGGTTTCGTCGACCACGGCGACAACACCTGGGAGACGTTCCCGGCGGAGGACCCCCGGACCCGGATCGACGCGCTCCTCGTGCGGGGTACGACCGCGACCGTGCTCTCCCACGGGGATCCCGGGCTTCCGGATCGGCTGCTGCGCGCGGCCAGCGACCACCGGCCGTTGTCGGCGGACATCGAGCTGCTGTAGCGGGTCTCGACGGGCCGGCCGCCGGCCTGTGGGTCAGGCGCGGGAGCGGTAGTCCGGCACCAGGTCGGCGGCGAGCTGCTCGAGGAACAGGCCCACGTCGGTGACGATGCCGCGCGCCTGGGACGATCCGCGGTCGGCGAGCTTGGTCACCGTGGCGGGGTTGATGTCGACGCAGACGAGCGGGATCGAGGCGGGCAGTATGTTGCCGGTGGCGACCGAGTGCAGCATCGTCGCCACCATCAGGCAGAAGCCGACACCGTCGAGCTTCGCCCGCATCGCCCGCTGACCCTCGATCACGTCGGTGTAGACGTCCGGAAGCGGCCCGTCGTCGCGGACGGACCCGACGAGCACGAAGTCCTTCTCGTGGGTGACCAGCGCGTGCATGATCCCCCCGGTGAGCACGCCGGAGTCGACGGCGTCCTTGATCGACCCCGCCTTGCGGATCGTGTTGAGAGCCCGGATGTGGTGCTCGTGACCGTGCTCGACGCCGCGGCCGTGTGCCAGGTCGACGCCCAGCGAGGTGCCGTAGAGCGAGGACTCGATGTCATGGGTGGCCAACGCGTTGCCCGCGAACAGCACGTCCACGAAGCCCGCGTGGACCAGCGCGACCATCGCCGGCGCCGCGCCGGTGTGCACGACCCCCGGGCCGCCGACCCACAGCACCTTCTTGCCAGCGGCCTTCGCTTCAAGCATGCCTTCCGCCACCTGGCGCACCAGCACCGCCTGCGGCTTCTCGCTGGAGACGTCGGACTCCATGAAGCCGAACCCGCCGGTGTCGGCGACCACGGGGATGTCGACCCGGATCCCGGAGGCGCCGCAGATCACCTTCATCCCGGTCTTCACGTCGG
>NZ_DASSCL010000007.1:0-48600 GCF_035697785.1 Nocardioides sp. | reverse complement strand
CACGGCCGCCTGCACCACATCGGCATCGGCCGCATCCACGCAGGCACCCGCGTCCTGCTCCTGGTCCACGACCTCGACATCCGCATCGTCGACGCCGCCACCGGAGAACTCCTCCGCGAGCTCGTCCTGGACCCCACCAGGAACTACCAACCAACCGGAGCACCCAAAGGCCCCACCCAACGAAGAACACCCCGGACCTGAGGGTTCGGGGCGTCCACGATGTCTTGAGACATCACACGGAGCCGCCTGTCGGAATCGAACCGACGACCTATTCATTACGAGTGAATCGCTCTACCGACTGAGCTAAGGCGGCACGCTGCCCGGACGTCCGGAAGCGGGTCCGGGTCCGGGCAACGTCCGCGAGTATACGGTTCCTCCCGCCCGGGCATGAAATCCGGGCGGGAGCCGTGTTCAGGCGGCGATCGCGGCGGCTGCGTGGCTCGTGGCGGCCTTGCCGGTGACCCACTTCTGCTCCGCCCCGCACCAGCAGACGTGGCTGACGACGATGCCGTGGGCGGTGTTGACCAGGGACGTCACCTGGTCGGGGAAGACGAGCTGCCGCTTGCCGCACGCGGTGCACTTGTGGTCGAACATTGGTGACCTCCCTCGATGATGCTGGATGTGTTCACCACTATGTTCGACGGTCCGAGGCTATAGGGGTAGCCTCTCTTTCCTTCACCTTCTCAAGGAGAGACCTATGCTCTCACTGCACCAGCTGCGATGCTTCCTCGCGACGTACGAGCAGGGCTCCCTGACCGCGGCCGCCGAACAGCTCGGTTACGCGCAGCCCTCGGTCTCCGAGCAGATCCGGTCGTTGGAGAAGTCGGTGGGTGCCGACCTGTTCCGGCGGGTCGGGCGCGGCGTCGTACCCACGACCATCGCGGACTCGCTGCGCCCGCACGCGGAGAAGACGCTGGCCGCCGCGGAGGAGGCGCGACGGGCGGTGGCGAGCGCGACGGCGCTGGAGACCGGAACGATCCGGTTCGGCATGTTCGGCACAGCCCGGTTGTACGCCGGGGCGGGGCTGGTCGCCGATGTGCTGGCGCGGCATCCCGGCGTCCGGGTGGAGCTGATCGGCCAGAACTCCACCGACGTGCAGGAGGACCTGCGCCGGGGCCGCATCGAGGCCGCGATGATCGCCGTGCCGACGGTGAGCAGCGAGGGCATGCACGTCACGCCAGTTGCCCGCGACGAGCTCGTCTACATCAGCACCGATCGGGAGAAGCTGGCCTCGCCGGTGACCGCGCAGCGGTTGGCCCAGGCCTCCCTCGTGATGCCCGAGACCACCTGGCGGGCCACCGACTCCACCCGCAGGGTGCTGCGCGAGATGGTGCACAGCACCGGCCGCAACCCGCAGACCCGCATCGAGGTCGAGGACGTGGAGACCGCCGTCGAGCTGGTCGGGATGGGGCTCGCGGACTCGGTCATCCCGCGCGGGGCCGCCGAGCAGCTGCTGTCCCGGCTGGCACCGGAAGCGGGATGGGTCCGACTTCGCCCGCGCCAGTACGACACGCTCGCCATCGTCCACCGTTCCGGTGCGACCCTGTCCCCGGCCGCACGGCTGATGATCGAGCTGGCGACCAAGCGCATCCAGGCACTGACCGAGCCGGTCAGCCCGCGGTAGGACCCGCAGGCGCACCGGCAAGGCGTCAGCGGCCCTCGAGCAGCGGCCCGGCCGGGTCGTGGCGGATCCCGACCTTGCGCGCGGCCATCCCCGACAGCGCCTCGAGCGCGACCCGGTTGGCGAGGAACGCCGTGATCTCGGCGTGGTCGTAGGGCGGGCTGACCTCGACGATGTCCATGCCCACCACGGGCAGCTCCAGGCAGATCCGGCGCACCGAGTCGAGCAGCTGCCGCGCGGACAGCCCACCCGGCTCCGGCGTACCCGTGCCGGGTGCATGGCCGGGGTCGCACACGTCGACGTCGACCGACAGGAAAACCCCGTCGCAGTCGTCCATGGCGATCTCGAACGACTCCGTCAGGCAGGCCTCGAGCCCGCGGGCGCCGATCTCGGTCATCTCGTAGGAGCGCATCCGCTGCTC
Organism: Nocardioides sp.; assembly: GCF_035697785.1. Classification (GTDB taxonomy): domain Bacteria; phylum Actinomycetota; class Actinomycetes; order Propionibacteriales; family Nocardioidaceae; genus Nocardioides_B. Next base: position 46,558 of record NZ_DASSCL010000007.1, on the reverse strand, counting down.
GGCCATCCACGACAGCGTGGTGGGCTCGGGCCAGTAGCCGCGCAGCCCGATCTGCAAGAACCGGTCACCGCGGAGTGCTCCCGACTCGATCAGCCGGCGCATCGGCTGGCCGTGCCCGTAGAGCGAGCCGAACTCGATGTCGCCGGTGTCGGCATGGGCGTCGAAGTGCAGCATCGACACCCGGCCGAAACCGTGGTGCCGGGCCACTCCGGTCGCGTCGGGCAGGGCGATGGTGTGGTCGCCGCCGAGGACCAGCGGTACGACGCCGGCCGCGGACACGGTGTGCACCGCCTCCTCGAGCGCGGCGATCGAGCGCTCGACGTCGCCGGAGTACATCTCGACGTCGCCGGCGTCGAGCACGCGGATGTCCTGCAGGGCGTCGACGCGCAGCGCCAGGTGCGGTCGCGAGCCGTCGTGGGCGAGGTAGCAGGTCTGCCGGATCGCCTGCGGGCCGAACCGGGCGCCGGGCCGGTGCGACGTACCGCCGTCGAAGGGTGCGCCGACGATCACGACGTCCGCGCCGGCGAACGACGCGGGGTCCTCGAGGTCGCAGCGGTCGACGCCGAGGAAGGTCAGGTCCGGCCCGTACTGCGGCCCATAGCGCGTCATGACGACCTCCGATGCATCAACAGTCGACCGTTCCGTCCGGCACCTTGCCGGAGACGAGGTAGGACTCGACGGCCGTGTCCACGCAGTCGTTGCCGGCGAGGTAGCCGGTGTGGCCGTCGCCGTCCCGGCGCACCAGCACGCCCGACTCGAGCTGCTCGGCCAGCGCCTCGGCCCACTCCAGCGGCGTCGCCGGGTCGCGCGTGGTGCCGATGACCATGATCGGCGCGGCACCCTCGGCCGCGATCTCCTCGGGCACCCGGCCGGAGTGGACCGGCCACTGCTCGCACCCGGAGAGGCTGTAGGCGAAGATCCGGCCGAAGGTCGGGGACGCCTTCTCGAAGCGCGGGAGGTACTGGTCGACCTCGGAGCTCGGGATCGCGTCGTCGTGGTCGAGGCAGTTCACGGCGTACAGCGCCTCGAGTGAGTTGTTCAGGTAGCCATCGGCCCCGCGCGAGACGTAGGCGTCGGACAGCGCCATCAACGGCGCACCGTCACCGCCGAAGGCCGACCGCAGGGCGTTGTCGAGGATGTCCCAGAAGCTCTCGTTGTACAGCGGCGCCCAAACGCCCAGCACCGCGTTGCCGGCGGTCAGCCTGCGCCCGTTGGCGTCCATCGGCTGACGGTCCACCTGGTCGAGCAGCTGCCGGATCCGCCGGGTCCCGACGTCGACCGACCCACCGAGGAAGCAGCCGCCCCGGTCGACGCACCGGCCGACGTACGCGCGCAGGGCGGTCTCGAAGCCCTTGGCCTGCACAAGGTTCAGCCTGAGCGAGCTCAGCGATGGGTCGAGCGCACCGTCGAGCACCATCCGACCGACCCGGTCCGGGAACAGGTCGGCGTAGGTGGCGCCGAGGAACGTGCCGTAGGACGCCCCGAAGTAGCTCAGCTTCCCGTCACCCAGGGCGGCGCGCAGCACGTCGATGTCCCGGGCCGCCTCCGCGGTGGACATGTGCTCGGCCAGCGCGCCGGTCCGGTCGAGGCACCCTTCGCCGAGTCCCCGGACGAGCCGGTCGGAGCGCGCGACCTCCGCTGCCGTGTCGGGGTCGGGGTCCGCGGCCACGAGGGTGTCGAGCTGGCTGTCGGAGAGACAGTCGAGCGGAGTCGAGCGTCCGACACCGCGCGGGTCGAAGCCGACGATGTCGAAGGCCCGCTGCAGCTCCGGTCCGAAGTACGCCGCGGCGTTGGTGGCGTAGTCGACACCCGAGCCACCCGGTCCGCCCGGGTTGACCACCAGGGAGCCGACCCGTCGGTCCTTGTCGCGAGCCGGGACGCGCAGCACCTCCAGGGTGATCGTCTCGCCTTCGGGCTCGGCGTAGTCGAGCGGGACCTCCAGCTCGGCGCAGTCGTTGCCGCCGCACCGCTTCCAGTCGAGCTCCTGCTCGTAGTAGCGGGTGAGGTCGGGCTCCGCCTCCTCCTCAGGGTCGGCCGGCTGCACGGGGCTCGCGGACAGCGACGGCTCCGGCAGCGCCGGGTCGTCGGAGGTGAACGCGTCGCACCCGGACAGCACGAACGGCGCGCACAAGGCGAGAGCGAGGACGAGGGCACGCCCTGGAGCGCGGCGCGGTGCGAGGGGAGCCACGCGACAACTGTAGGTGGCGCCCGGTGGTCGGGTCGTCGGAGCCAGATCTCGACGGGCTCGTCATCCGGGGAGTCAGCGGATGCGCAGCGTCACCATCATCGACTCGAGCGTCATCAATGGCGTGGCGTTGAACTCGGACATGTTCTCCCGAGCCAGGAAGATCGCGTCGATGCGGCGGAGGTTCTCCTCCGGTGTGGAACGGCGCGCAATGTCCTCGATCTCGCGACGGACCTCCTCGTTGACCAGGGCGCCCGGCGCACCTGACTGCATGGCGATCGCGTCGCGGTAGACCGACATGATGTCCATCAGGCTGCGGTCGATGACATCCATCTCGCGACGCTTCTGGCGCTGCTTCTGGCTGTGTGTGAGCTCACGCAGCGCCGCCTTGTAGGACCGGGACTGCTTCGCCTTGCGGTCGTCGCCGTAGGTCGCGTCGAGCTCGGCCATCTCGCGGGTGTTGGTGCTGTCGGTGATCGACTCGGTCTCGTCCTTGGCGATCTCGACGAGGTTTGCGGCGGCGTTCATGCAGGCGCCGAGCGAGGTGAGCCGGCCGGGGAGCGCGACGACCTCGCGGCGCCGGTTGCGGGTCGCCTCGTCACGCGCGAGCGCCCGGGCCCGCCCGATGTGGCCCTGGCTGGCGCGGGCCGCGAACGCCGCGACCGGTTCGGGCACGCCGTCCTTCTCCATCAGGAACCGCGCCACCTCCGCGGCGGTCGGCGTCGTCAGGGAGATGTTGCGCGCCCGCGACCGGATAGTCGGCAGCACGTCCTCCAGGGTCGGTGCGCACAGCAGCCACACCGTCTTGGGGGTGGGCTCCTCGATGGCCTTGAGCAGGGTGTTGCCGGTGCGCTCACCGAGCCGGTCGGCGTCCTCGATGACCATGATCTGCCATCGCCTCTCGGCAGGGGCGAGGGCCGAGCGGTGCACCAGGTCACGCATGTCGTCGATGTAGAGGACCGAGGTCTCGGACCGCGTGACGCTGACGTCGGGATGGGTGCCCGCGAGCGCGGTCTGACAGGTGCGGCACGTACCGCAGCCGGCGTCGGGACATTGCAGCGCGGCGGCGAATGCGAGCGCGGCGTTGGACCGGCCGGAGCCTGGCGGGCCGGTGAACAGCCAGGCGTGCGTCATCCCCTGCCCGGCGACGGCGCGGGCCAGGGTCTTGACCACATGGCGCTGCCCGACCAGGGAGCCCCACACTGCGCCCGGCTGCGTGGCGGACGCGGCGGCGGTGGTCACGGCTGGTTCCCCCCCTCGACGAGGGACGAGCCGGCCGGCCGAGTCGCCGACTGGGCGGTCGGGTGGGTCGACTCGGTGGTGGACTCGGTGCCGCCCTCGGGGCGGGTGCGGGTCGCCGCCTCGAGAAGTGGCTCGACGCGGGTCCGGATCTCCGCGGCGATCGCGTCGATCGGGGCGCGGGCGTCGACCACGACGTAGTGCTCCGGCTGGCCCGAGGCGAGCTGAAGGAACATGTCGCGCACCCGCTCGTGGAACTCGACCGACTCGCCCTCGATGCGGTCCCGCTCCTCGAACCGGGTGAGGCCCTGGGCGGGCGGCAGGTCGAGGACGACGGTCAGGTTGGGCCGCAGGTCGCCGGTGGCCCACCGGGCGATCCGCTCCACCTCGCGGTCGAGGAGGGCCCGGCCCGCACCCTGGTAGGCGAGCGTGCTGTCGACGTAGCGGTCCGTGACGACCACCGCACCACGCGCCAGCGCCGGTGCGACGACCGAGTCGACGTGCTCGGCCTTGTCGGCGGCGTAGAGGAGGGCCTCCGTGCGGTGCGAGATGTTGCCGGTGGCCGGGTCGAGCACGATCCTGCGGAGCTTCTGCCCGACCTCGGTGTCACCGGGCTCGTGGGTGAGGACCACCTCGTAGCCCTCGTCGCGCAGCCAGGACTCGAGGAGCGTGGCCTGGGTGGACTTGCCGGCCCCCTCGCCGCCCTCGAGTGCGACGAAGCAGCCCGTCGCGGAGTAGACGCCGAGCGTGCCACTGAAGGAGTGGCGCAGGTCGTTCACCAGCGAGATCCCTTTCCGGTCGTCCATCTGACGGTAGGCCGTGACACCGACGACGGTCATCAGCACGGCCGCGATCAGGAAGGTGATCGCCGCGCCGTTGTAGACCAGCAGAGGGTCACCGTTCTCGTCCTCGAACGGGATCCGGGGGGTGCCGATGGTGCCGGCGACGAGTGGCGCCGCGGCCAGGACCAGCGCTAGGGAGAGCCTGATCATCGAGCCGACGAACGCGAACGTCCGGCCCCGGACCTCGTCGGGCACCTCGAGCCCGAGCAGCGTGTTGCCGGTGATCCAGGCGACGCCCGCGAAGAACCCCAGCACCAGGGTGAGCGCGGTGACGATCTCGAGCTGCTGCACCAGCGCGAGCGGGAACAGCAGCAGTCCGGTGGTGGTTAGCGCGATGCCGAACAGCCGGCGCCGAGACAGCCCGTGCAGCAGCCGCGGGCCGCGCCACATGCCGAGCCCGAGGCCGAGGAAGACGGTGCCGAACAGGACGCCGTACCCGGGGTCACCTCCGCCGAGGTCGGCGACGAACGTGCGGGCCAGGCCGATCACGACGCCGCCGGCCGCGAACGCGCCGACGATGCCGATCACCAGGCCGCGTACGACGGGGGTGGTGGCGACGTACTTCCAGCCGTCGACGACCACGCTCCACACGGTGTCCTCGGCGTCGACGTCCGCGGGCCCGCGCGGGATGTTCTTCAGGGTCGCGATGACGAGGCCGGAGACGATGAACGTGACCCCGTTGACGTAGATCGCCAGGTCGATCGGCCCGCGGTCGAACCAGTCGAAGAGGTTGCGGTAGAGCTTGTCGACCAGGGTCAGGCCGGTGAAGATCGCAGCGGCCGGCAGCGCCGAGCCGTAGGTCGTGGCCAAGCTGATCTGGTTGGCCGCCTCGAGCCGGTGCCGCGGCACCAGGTTGGGCACCGTCGCGTCCTTCGCCGGCCCCCAGACCAGCGAGACCGCCTCGACGAGCACGGTGACGACGAAGATCCACCAGAGCTCGCCGACCAGCGGGATGGTCAGGAACAGCGCGCCGCGGACGTAGTCGCCCCAGATCAGCGTCAACCGTCGGTCCAGCTTGTCCGCGATGTAGCCGGCGATCGGGCCCATGATGAGCGCGGGCAGCACGCGCAGGAACAGCACGGTGGCGATCGCGTAGTTCTTGCCGGCGTACGAGTCCGCGCTCGCGTTGGCCATCGCGGTGAGCGCGAGCAGCCCGATCCAGTCGCCGAGACTGGACAGGCCGAGCCCGATCCAGAGTCGGCGGAAGTCGGGGATCCGCAGCACCGCCGCGAGCGAGTGCGTCGGAGCGTGCCGGAGGTCCTCGACCGCCGACGCGTGGGGCTGTTCGCTCACGGGGCCACCCTAGGCGTTCGGTCGCTCGGGCTCAGGCTCCCGGTGGCCGAGCCCGTCGAGCCCCGAGTCAGGACTTCTTGGCCGCCTTGCTCGCGGCCTTCTTGGCCGTCTTCTTGGTGGCCTTCTTGGCCGTCTTCTTCGCGGTCTTCTTGGCGGCCTTCTTCGCCGGCCCCTTGGCGCGCCGCTCCGCGAGGAGCTCGGCCGCGCGCTCGATCGTGATGGTCGACTCGTCGTCGCCCTGGCGCAGCGTGGCGTTGTACTCGCCGTCGGTGACGTAGGGGCCGAACCGGCCGCTCTTCACGGTGACGGTTGCTCCCGACTCCGGGTCCTTGCCGATCTCGCGACCCGGGTCGGCCGCGGCGCGGCCGCGCCGCTTGGGCTCGGCGTAGATCTTGAGGGCCTCGTCGAGCGTGATCGTGAGCAGCTGGTCCTCGGAATCGATCGACCGGGAGTCGGTGCCCTTCTTGAGGTACGGGCCGTAGCGGCCGTTCTGCGCGGTGATCTCGTCGCCGGACTCGGGGTCGGTGCCGACCACCCGCGGCAGGGTGAGCAGCCGGACCGCGTCCTGCAGCGAGACGGTGTCGAGCGTCATCGACTTGAACAGCGACGACGTCCGCGGCTTCTTGCCCTTCGGCGCGTCCTCGGGCAGCAGCTCGGTGACGTAGGGGCCGTAGCGGCCGTTCTTCGCCACGACCGGAAGCCCGGTCTCCGGGTGGTTGCCGAGGTGGGTCTCCTCGCCGGCCGGGTTGGCCAGCAGCTCCTTGGCCTTCTCCTGCGTGAGCTCGTCGGGCGGCAGATCCTCGGGCACGTTGGCACGCACGGACTCGCCGTCGGCCGAGGTGGTCTCGATGTACGGGCCGTAGCGGCCGACGCGCAGGTCGATGCCGTCCGCCACCGGGAAGGTCGCCAGGTCGCGGGCGTCGATGTCGCCGAGCCCGGACACGAGCTCCTTGAGCCCGTCGACGTCACCGTCGCCGAAGTAGAACCCGGCGAGCTCGGTGTTGCGGTCGCGGCGACCCGCGGCGATCTCGTCGAGCACGTCCTCCATCGAGGCGGTGAACTCGTAGGACACCAGCCGGGAGAAGTGCTCCTCGAGCAGCCGGATCACCGAGAACGCCAGCCACGCTGGCACCAGCGCGGTGCCCTTCTTGTAGACGTATCCGCGGTTGAGGATGGTGCCGATGATCGAGGCGTACGTCGACGGCCGGCCGATCTCGCGCTCCTCCAGCTCGCGGATCAGCGTCGCCTCGGTGTAGCGCGCCGGCGGCTTTGTCTCGTGGCCCGCGGCCCGGATCGCCGCGGCGGAGACGGCATCGCCCTCGGTCACGGCCGGCAACCGGTTCTCGCGGTCGTCGGGCCCACCGTTCTCGGCGTCGCCCTCGTCGTCGCGGCCTTCGACGTACGCCTTGAGGAAGCCGTGGAAGGTGATCACCCGACCGGACGCGGAGAACACCGCATCCTCGCCGGTGCTCGCGACGCCGCCGAGCCGGATGGTGACCGAACGGCCCTCCGCGTCCTTCATCTGGGACGCGACCGTGCGCATCCAGATCAGCTCGTAGAGGCGGAACTCGTCGCCGCTCAACCCGGTCTGCGCGGGGGTGCGGAAGGTCTCGCCGGCGGGGCGGATCGCCTCGTGGGCCTCCTGGGCGTTCTTGACCTTCGAGGCGTAGGTGCGCGGCTTGTCGGGGATGTACTCCGCACCGTAGAGCTCGCGGGCCTGGTCCCGGGCCGCGGCCACTGCCGACTCCGACAGCGTCGTGGAGTCGGTGCGCATGTAGGTGATGAAGCCGTTCTCGTAGAGCCGCTGTGCGATCGACATGGTCCGGGAGGCGCCGTAGCCCAGCTTGCGCGAGGCCTCCTGCTGCAGCGTCGTGGTGCGGAACGGCGCGTAGGGCTTGCGGGTGTAGGGCTTCGCCTCGACCGACCGGATCTCGAAGGTGGTCTCGCTGAGCCCGCTGGCGAGCGCCTCTGCCCGAGCCCGGTCGAGGTGGACCACCCCCTGGGCACCACCGGCGCCTGACTTCAGCTGACCCTGCGGCGTGAAGTCCGAGCCCCGGGCCACCCGAGCGCCGTCGACGGAGTGCAGCTTGGCCGGGAACATCCGCTCGTCGTGCTTGGCACCGGCGTCGAAGGTGCCCTCGAGGTCCCAGTACGCCGCGGTGCGGAACGCCATCCGCTCGCGCTCCCGGTCGACCACGAGACGGGTGGCCACCGACTGCACCCGCCCGGCGGACAGGCCGGACATGACCTTCTTCCACAGCACCGGCGAGACCTCGTAGCCGTACAGCCGGTCGAGGATGCGCCGGGCCTCCTGGGCCTCCACGAGGTCCATGTCGATGTCGCGCGGCGACTCGACCGCGGCGAGGATGGCCGACTTGGTGATCTCGTGGAACACCATCCGGCGTACCGGCACCTTGGGCTTGAGCTCGTCGAGGAGGTGCCAGGCGATGGCCTCCCCCTCACGATCCTCGTCAGTGGCGAGGTAGAGCTCGGAGGCGTCCTTGAGCAGGCTCTTCAGCTTCGTCATGTGCGACTTCTTGTCGCGGGACACGACGTAGTAGGGCGTGAAGTCGTTGTCGACGTCGACTCCGAGGCGCGCCCACGGCTCGCCCTTGATCTTCGCTGGGACGTCGGCAGCGCTCTGCGGGAGGTCGCGGATGTGGCCGATCGACGACTCGACCACGTAGTCGCCGCCCAGGTAGCCACCGATGGTCTTCGCCTTGGCTGGCGACTCCACGATGACCAGCTTGCGGCCGGCCCCGTTGTTTCCTGCCACGTCTGTCCTGCTCCTCAAGTGTTGAAAGGCGGCCCCGGCCCCCGGCCAGGCTTCCGCGCCAGACACGGTAACGCGCCGTGTCAACGCGGTTCCTCCCCCGGTTACCCAGCGGACTCGAGGAAGCCGTCGGCGACGAGCGCGCGAATCTCGTCGGCGTACCTCGCGCGCAGGTCCGCCGGGTCGCCGTCCAGCAGGCTCGCCAGGGCGTCCAGGATCTGGCCCACCGTGAGGTCCCCGTCGCACGCGCCGACCAGCCCGGCCACCACCGTGTCGGCCCGGTGCGCGCGCCGCATCCCGCGCTGCTGGCGGAGCACGATCGTCTCCGGGTCCGCTGCACCCGGCATCCCGGACGTCTCCTGCCGCACGTCGTCACGGGTGACCAGCCGGATGTCGGCGAGGTCGGGGTGGGCGGCCAGCAGGTCGGTACGCCGCCCGCGGTCGGCCACCTCGGGGCCGAGCGGCTGCTCGATCTCGTAGGGCCATTCCTCGAGGTGCAGCACGGGCTGCCGGTCGACCCGGCGCAGGTGGAGCCAGCCGAACCCGACACCTTCGATCCCCTGGTCGGCGAACCAGCCGAGCCAGGTGTCGTAGCGGGCGGCGTACTCCGGCGTCCCGTGCAGGCCGGCGTCCTTGAGCCACAGCTCGACGTACTCCGCGGGGTCGGCCACCTCGCGCTGCACCACCCAGGCGTCGACGCCGCGGTCCTCGAGCCACCCGGCCACCCGGTCCTCCCAGGGCTCTCCGGTCCGGTGCACCCAGTTGGCGAGCACGTGGGCACGACCGGCCGGGGCGAGGTGTTCGGTGGCGCCCGTGACGACGCGTCGGACCATCTCGTCTCCCGGCAGCCCGGAGTCGCGGTAGACCAGGCGCTCGTCGGTCGCGGACGACACCACGAACGGCGGGTTGGTCACGATCAGGTCGAACGTGTCGGCGGCCACCGGCTCGTAGAGGCTCCCGGCCCGGTCCTCGACCATGACCCCGTTGAGCCGGGCGTTCAGCCGGGTCATCGCCAGGGCACGCCGGTTCACGTCGGTGGCGACGATGTCACCGGCGTGCTCGGCGAGGTGCAGCGCTTGCACGCCGCACCCGGTGCCGAGGTCGAGGGCCCGGTCGACCGGCTCGCGCACCGTGAGCTGGGCCAGCGACGAGGAGGCGGAGCTGACGCCGAGCACGTGGTCCGGCCCGACCCGGTGACCGGATCCGTCGAGCCCCGGGGTGAGGTCGCTGACCACCCACCAACCGCGACGGTCGTCGGCGTACGGCCGCACGTCCATCCGGGCCCGGACCGCTCCCGCACTCTCCTCGAGGAGGCCGGCGGACCCGAGCGGCCCCAGCAGCCCCGGGAGCGCGGCCTCCGCCCGGGCCAGCGGCACCGGTGCCTGGAGCAGCCAGAGCCGGGTGAGGGTGGCCAGCGGCGACCCGTCGCCGGTGGCGCGCAGGCCGGGGGTGGTCTCGTTGCGGAACAGGGCGCGGTGGGCGGTCGGCCCGAGCAGCTCCGCGACGCCCTCGTAGTCGTAGCCGGCCGCGGCGAGGGACGCCCGCAGGCGGTCGACGTCGGCGGGGCTCAGCAGGTCCACGCGAGGCGACTCTAGCCGCCGTCGTACCTCGTGCCCGGCGCCGGACAGGCCGAGAGGCCACCTCCCGCACCACACGCCGTCGGGCGGGGTGGGTCGGTGGCCTCTCGGCGCTGGCTCAGGCGGAGACGGTCTCCTCGGCCGGCTCCGAGTCGCCGATGGCGATCGGACGGCGCTTGGAGATGTACACCGCGACGGCGATGATGCCGGCCGCGACCAGCGCGATCGTGATGCGCAGGGCGTCGTTCTCGCCGCTGCCGACGCTCATCTGGACGACCGCCGCCGCGATCAGCAGCGACACCAGGTTCATCACCTTGAGCAGCGGGTTGATGGCCGGACCGGCGGTGTCCTTGAACGGGTCGCCGACGGTGTCCCCGATGACGGTCGCGGCGTGGGCCTCAGAGCCCTTGCCGCCGTGGTGACCGTCCTCGACGAGCTTCTTCGCGTTGTCCCAGGCGCCGCCGGAGTTGGCGAGGAAGATCGCCATCAGCGTGCCGGTGCCGATCGCACCCGCCAGGTAGCCGGCCAGCGGGGCCACGCCGAGGCCGAAGCCGACGGCGATGGGCGCGAAGATCGCGAGCAGACCCGGCGTCGCGAGCTCGCGGAGCGAGTCCCGGGTGCAGATGTCGACGACCTTGCCGTACTCGGGGCGGCCGGTGCCCTCCATGATCCCAGGGATCTCCTTGAACTGGCGGCGCACCTCGAACACGACGGCCCCGGCCGCGCGGCCGACGGCGTTGATGGCCAGGCCGGAGAACAGGAACACCACCGCGGCACCGATCAGCAGCCCGACCAGCACGTCCGCGGAGAAGACGTTCGCGGTGAACGTCTCGCCGAGCTCGGTCTCGATCGCCTGCGTGTAGGAGCCGAACAGCGCGGTCGCGGCCAGCACGGCCGTCGCGATCGCGATGCCCTTGGTGATCGCCTTGGTCGTGTTGCCGACGGCGTCGAGCTCGGTGAGGATCTGCGCCCCCTCGCCGTCCACGTCGCCGGACATCTCTGCGATGCCCTGCGCGTTGTCGGAGACCGGCCCGAAGGTGTCCATCGCGACGATGACCCCGACGGTGGTGAGCAGGCCGCAGCCCGCGAGCGCGACCGCGAACAGCGAGATGACCACGACACCGGAGCCGAGCAGGAACGCGCCGTACACCGCACCGCCGATCACCAGCGCGGTGAACACCGCGGACTCGAACCCGACCGAGAGACCCGACAGGATCACGGTCGCGGCGCCGGTGAGCGAGGTGAGGCCGACGTCCTTCACCGGACGATGGTCGGTGCCGGTGTAGTAGCCGGTCAGCGACAGGATCACCGCGGCGAGTGCGATGCCGATCAGGACGGCGATCGTGGCGATCAGGCGCGGGTCACCGTCGTACGCCGCGAGGCTGTCGGAGACCCCGGTCAGCTCGGCGAAGGACCCGGGCAGGTAGGCGTAGGCGGCGATCGTGCACAGCACCGCCGAGACCCCGGCCGAGATGTAGAACGACCGGTTGATCGTGGTCAGGCCGTTCTCGCCCGGCCGCGGCTTGGTGATGAAGACGCCGAGGATGGCCGTCAGCGCACCGAGCGCCGGCACGATCAGCGGGAAGACCAGGCCCTCGGCCCCGAACGCCGCCTTGCCGAGGATCAGCGCGGCGACGAGCGTCACGGCGTAGGACTCGAAGAGGTCGGCGGCCATGCCGGCGCAGTCGCCCACGTTGTCGCCGACGTTGTCGGCGATCGTGGCGGCGTTGCGCGGGTCGTCCTCGGGGATGTTGTTCTCGACCTTTCCGACCAGGTCGGCGCCGACGTCGGCGGCCTTGGTGAAGATGCCGCCGCCGACCCGCATGAACATCGCGAGCAGCGCCGCGCCGAAGCCGAAGCCCTCGAGGACGGTCGGTGCGTCGTTCTTGTAGAGCAGTACGACGAGGGCGGCACCGAGCAGGCCGAGGCCCACCGTCGCCATGCCCACGAACCCACCGGTGCGGAACGCGACCCGCATCGCCGGGTCGCGACCCTCCTCACGGGCCGCCGCCGCGACCCGCACGTTGGCGCGCACCGCGAGGGACATCCCCAGGTAGCCGATCGCCGCCGAGAAGCCGGCCCCGACCAGGAAGAAGATGGAGCGCCCGATGCGCACGTCCGTGCCGCCCTCCGCGGGCAGCAGGAACAGCAGCACGAAGGCCGCCACGGCGAAGACGCCGAGAGTCCGGAACTGGCGGGCCAGGAAGGCGTTCGCCCCCTCCTGCACCGCCTGCGCGATGTTCTGCATGTTGGTCGTGCCCTCACCGGCCGCGAGCACCTGCCTCCGGAACATCGACCCCAGCACCAGCGCGACGACCGCGATGGCGAGGACGATGTAGACGAAGGTGATGTTGCCGCCGGACAGGTCCACGGTCGCAGCTTCGCCGCCGATCTCGGCAGCAAAGATGTGCCTGGACATACGTCCTCCTCCGCATGGGCGCTAGAGCCCAACGAGACTTTGGCGCGCACACCCAGAGGCCTGATTCCACCCGGGTGTGAGCAGGACGTGACCTGCCTCACGCGCGTTGGTGTGCGGGAGTCTACGCACGTCCCGGCGCTATGGGACGGAGGGGTGTGTGGCATCTGCCACATTTCGCGTGACAGGCGGGCGTTCGGGCCCGGCGAGAGCCGTTCAGGCCACCGCAGACACGGGCCACGACATGGAGAGCGTCGTGCTGTCCCCGTCCCGTTCGATCGACAGGTCGTCGATCAGGCCGCGCAGCAGCGCCCACGGCTCGACACCGTCGACGTCGCTGTCGAAGGAGTCGGCCATCGCGACCGGCCCGGCGGCGACGACGTCGACGCACAACCGGGTGTCGAGCGCCAGCCGGACGGTGACCGGACCGGCATCGGAGGCGCTCTCACCGACCATCAGGGCGCACGCCTCCCCGACCGCGAGGCGTACCTCTTCGACGAACTCCTCGTCGGGGGAGGCGCGCCGCGCCACCGCCGCCGCGATCAGCCGCACTGTCCGCACCAGGGCAGGGTCCCGAGCGATCGAGACCGTGATGCCGGTGGAGGTGCGTGTCACCCCGCGCCTCATCAGCGCTCGGCGAGCGCGTCGGCCTGGGAGCCGTGGATCACGAACACCTTGGCGAGGCCGGTGATCCGGAAGATCTTGAGCAACCGCTCCTGGTTGCAGATGAGTCGCATCGAGCCGTCGTGTGCCCGCACCTTCTTCAGACCGCCGACCAGGACCCCGAGACCGGTCGAGTCGAGAAAGTCGACCTTCTCCATGTCGATCACCAGGTTGTACTCGCCGTTGCCGACAAGCTCGGTGATCTTGTCGCGCAGCTTGGGCGCGGTGTAGACGTCGATCTCGCCGCCCACCTCGATGATGGTCTGCCCACCCTCGTGGCGCGTCTCAAGTGACAGGTCCACGCCCAACTCCCTAGAAACTCGCCGTACAAAAACGGTCATGTCCGGATCCCGGACCCCCCACCGTGCATTCAATCATGCACCCGAGCGGCCCGACGATCACTCTGCCAGATGGATCGAGGTCCGTGCAGCGCGTCGGTCGGTGCCGTTTGCGAGACTTCCCAGGTGCCGATGTACGCCGAAGCCGGGCCCAGCCGCCTGCTGCGGAGCCTGTCGGCTCGAGACGCCGACGACGAGCGGCTGACCCATCTGGAGGTGCTGCCGGCCCGTCCGGGCGCTGCCGCCGACTGGCCGGAGTGGCTCGCGGCTCCGCTCCGCGAGGCGTGGTCGGCGCGCGGAGTCGCCCGCCCGTGGACTCACCAGGTCGAGGCGGCCGAAGCGGCACGCGCCGGACGCCACGTCGTGCTGTCGACCGGCACCGCGTCCGGCAAGTCGCTCGGCTACCTGATGCCCGTGCTCACCAAGATCCTCGAGTCCCGGGACCGGTTCGGCCGGCGCGGCGCGACGGCGCTGTACCTCTCCCCCACCAAGGCGCTCGCCCAGGATCAGCTCTCCTCCCTGCTGGCGCTGGAGGTCCCCGGCCTGGCGGCCACCACCCACGACGGCGACTCCGGGCGGGAGCAGCGGGAGTTTGCGCGCGACCACGGCGAGTACGTCTTCACTAACCCCGACATGCTGCACCGGTCGCTGCTGCCCGGTCACGCCCGCTGGTCGAGGTTCTTCGGCTCGCTGTCGTACGTCGTCGTCGACGAGTGCCACCACTACCGCGGCGTGTTCGGTGCCCACGTCGCGCAGATCCTGCGTCGGCTCCGGCGGGTCTGCGCGGCCTACGGCGCCTCGCCCACCTTCGTGCTGGCCTCGGCCACGGTCGCGGAGCCGGAGGTCTCGGCCGGGCGGCTCACCGGGCTGCCGGTCGAGGCGGTCACGGGCGACGGGTCCGCCCGGGGAGCGGTCACGGTGGCGCTGTGGGAGCCGCCGTTCACGGCGTGGACGGGCGAGCTTGGGGCTCCCGTGCGTCGCTCCGCAAATGCCGAGGTCGCCGACCTGATGACCGACCTGGTCGTCGACCGGGTGCGCACGCTGGCCTTCGTCCGGTCCCGCCGCGGTGCCGAGACCGTGGCCCTCAACGCCCGGCGCCTCCTGGAGGAGGTCCAGCCGGGGCTCGGCGATCGGGTGGCGGCGTACCGCGGCGGCTATCTCCCCGAGGACCGGCGGGTGCTCGAGCAGGACCTTCGCGGCGGGCGGCTCCTCGGCGTCGCCGCGACCAACGCGCTCGAGCTGGGCATCGACGTCGCCGGCCTCGACGCGGTGCTCATCGCCGGCTTCCCCGGCACGCGCGCGGCGTTCTGGCAGCAGGTGGGCCGGGCCGGTCGTGGCGGGCAGGATGCGCTCGGCGTGCTGGTCGCGACGGACAACCCGCTCGACACCTACCTGGTCACGCACCCGGAGGCACTGCTCGGAGCGCCGGTCGAGGCCAACGTCTTCGATCCCGACAACCCCTACGTTCTCGGGCCGCACCTCTGCGCCGCCGCCGAGGAGATCCCGTTGACCGAGGCCGACTTCCCGATGTTCGGCCCAGGGGCCAGGGAGGGTGTCGACGCGCTGACCTCCGCGGGCCTGCTGCGCCGCCGGGCTGCCGGCTGGTTCTGGACCGACCGTCGACGGGCCAGCGACCTCGCCGACATCCGCTCGTCGGGCGGCCCCCCGGTGCGCCTCGTCGAGAGCTCGACCGGGCGTCTGGTCGGCACCGTCGACCAGGGCTCCGCCCACGGCACCGTGCACACCGGCGCGGTCTACCTCCACCAGGGGGAGACCTACCTCGTGAACGAGCTGGACCTCGACGACAACGTCGCGGTCCTCGAGGCCGCCGACCCCGACTACTCCACCTCGGCCCGGGACGTCACCGACATCGAGATCACGGGCGAGTCCGAGCGCCAGGCGTGGGGGCTGGCCGACGTCGTCGTCGGTGACGTCCGCGTGTCACACCAGGTGGTGTCGTTCCTCCGGAAGCGGATCGGCAGCGGTGAGGTGCTCGACGAGGAGGAGCTCGACCTGCCGGAGCGGGTGCTCCAGACCAAGGCGGTGTGGTGGACCCTGCCCGCCGGCGCGCTCGCCGGAGCCGGGTTGGCGGGCCGAGACCTGCCGGGCGCGGCGCACGCGGCCGAGCACGCGTCGATCGGCCTCCTCCCGCTGTTCGCGACCTGCGACCGCTGGGACATCGGTGGCGTCTCCACGGCGCTGCACCCGGACACCGGGCGGCTCACGGTGTTCGTGTACGACGGGCACCCGGGCGGCGCCGGGTTCGCCGAGCGAGGCTTCCGCGCCGCCCGGGAGTGGCTCGCCGCCACCCGGGAGACGATCGCCGGGTGCCGCTGCCCCGAGGGGTGCCCCTCCTGCGTGCAGTCCCCGAAGTGCGGCAACAACAACGCGCCGCTCGACAAGGCCGCCGCCGTCGACCTGCTCGACCTGCTGCTGTCCCAGGCGTAGACGCGTCGCGTGCGGGAACCCTGTAAGGCCTAGAGTCCGGTGAGCGCAGCCGCGCTCGCGACGAAGGGAAGACGATGCTCGTTCTCGGACTGATCCTGCTGCTGCTGGCGGCGGCGTTGCTGATCGGCTTTCTCTCCTCCGGCACGCAGGAGGTCACGTTCGACAGCGGTGTCCTCGACGTCACCGTGAACACCTTGACGATCTACCTGCTCGGCGCCCTGACCCTGCTGCTCCTGGTCGCCGGCCTGGCGCTGCTGCGCGTCGGCACCCGTCGGGCCGGCCAACGTCGGAAGGACCGCAAGGAGCTCGACCGGCTCAAGCGGGAGCAACCCGGGACCGGGCAGGCGCCCGCCGGCGCGGGCACGGGGGAAGGCTCCCAGACGGACACGAGCACCCGGGCCACGTCCGAGACCCAGACCCTGCCCGCGGCCGGCGACACCGCGCAGGACACCGCAACCGACTCCGGCACCGGGACCCGGACCGACGGAAACGGCGCCACCCGGACCTGATCGGCCGAACAGTGTCACGGCGGCACCGGGCCGCCACGCGCCGAGGCATGCACCACCACGGAGCGGCCAAACAGCCGCGGGCCGTCGCGGCTCACCGCCACGAGCACCTCGAGGGCGGTCGGCCCCTCGACGCTGCAGGTCGAGAGCCGGGCCGCGTTGCGTGCTGCCACCGTCGCCGCGGCCGCGCAGGCGTCGTCGCCCCTCTGAGCTGCCGCCGCGCCGGCGAGGGCGGCCAGGTCGGCGGCCGCCTGCACCCTGCGCTGTGCCACCACCACGCCGCCCTGGAACGCCATCAATACGGTCACGAGGACGAGGATCCCGAGGAACGGCATCGCCATCGTGGTCGCCGATCCACGCTCGTCCCTCCGCCGCGGCTGCCTCATGGCGTCTCCGTCGCGGCCACGGCCTGTCCGGCAACGGTGACGCCGGGAACGAAGCGGACGAGCCCGCCTGGCCCGCGAACGGCCGCGGAGACGTCGACCACGACCTGCCCGTCGCCGGTGCGCACTCGGATGTCGGCTCCGGGCGGTGCGACCCGGCGCCCGAGTGCCAGCGCCGCCCCCCGCGGCTCGTCACGGGCAACCGCGCGGGCGACCTCCCGGGCCGCGTCGACCACCCGGGTCTGGGCCGCCGCGAGCGTGAGCAGCCAGACCAGCGCCAGGGTGAGCAGCACGAGGACCGGCATGACCATCACGGTCTCGGCTGTCACCGCACCGCGCTGGGAACGCTGCCCCGCGGCGCGGGCGGACCGGATCCGGTCCGCCCGCGCCGCCCTGTGCACGTGAGGCTGCGTCATCCGAGGCCGATGACCTTGAAGATCAGGTCGAACAGCGTCTTCAGCAGGCTCTGCCCCCAGTCGCTGGTGAGCAGCTTGATCAGCACGGCGGCGAGGCCGCAGCCGGCGGCGGTGGCCACGGCGTACTCCGCGCTGGCGACTCCGCGCTGGTTGCGGCGCCGCCGGCCGGCGGGCATCCGGCGGATGTGTGCGACGGGTGACCTGGTCATGTGTTCCTCCTCGAAGGGCCTGCCCGGCCGCTGCCGGGCGGGCGGTGGATGTGTGAGTCCGACTCTCGTCGCGGCGAGGCGGTCGGCGGGCGGCCGTCGGGTCGGCTGGGGACCGGGCGACGACGCGCCCCGCTGTGGACGGGAACGGGCGGTCACGGAAGCGACAGCACCGACAGCGAGCCGGCGACCAGCGGAACCACGCCGAGCAGCACGAACGCCGGCAGCAGGCACGCACCGAGCGGCAGCGCCGCACGGACGCCGACGGCGCGGGCCCGGGCCTCGACAGCTGCCCGAGCGCTCAGCCGGAGGTCTTCGGCCAGGCGGGCCATCGCGTCCGCCACCGAGGCACCGCTGTCGGCGGCGCGCAACATGCAGCGCCCCCAGACCCCGAGCTCTGGGTGTCGTGACAGCTCACGCCACACCGTGACCGGGTCGACGCCCAGGCGCAGCCGCGCGGACACCGCCGCGAGCTCGTCACGGAGCGGGCCGGTCACGACGGCCGCCACCTCGTCGATGGCGGTGCCGGGAGACTGCCCGGCGGCGAGGCAGGCCGCGAGCAGGTCCACGACGTGCGGGAGGCCGGCGACCAACGCCTCCCGACGTCGCCGGGCGGCCGGCGGCTCCATCCGGCGAACGGCGAGGTGACTGCCGACCGCGGCAACGGCGCCCATGCCGAGGCCGACCGGGCCGCCGATGAAGAGGGTGACCGCGAGCATCGCGCCCGCCCCGGCCAGCACGGGCAGCAGCCGCTTTCGGTCGGGCGACGGGCCAGGAGCGTCCCGGGACCGCGCGGGCAGCGCGGCCCCGGGCGGGGTCGACAGGAGCACGGCCGCCGCGGCGAGGACGGCAGCGAGAGTTGCGGCGAGCACGATGCCGGTCACGTCCGGTCCACGGCCGCGGCCATCCGATCGATCCAGGCGAGGCCGGCGAACACCAGCGTCGCCCCGGCCGCAAGGCAGCCCAGGCCGACCGGGTGCCCGAAGAGGAACGCCCACGGATCGCCGCCGATCCCGGTCGACATGGCCAGGGTGCCCACCGGCAGCAGGGCGACCAGCCGGGCGGTTGCGCGTGCGGACGAGAGCTCGCCGCGGACCAGGTGCCCCGCGAGCTGGCGCGCCCGCGCCGACGCCACGACCTGGCCGAGCGACGTGGTGAGCGCGGCACCCGAACGTTGGGACACCTGCCAGGCGGCGGCGAGGTCGGTGAGTCCCTCGGCGCCGGGGAGCCGAGCGCGGTCACGCAGGGCCTCGGGGACGTCGGCACCGAGCCTGGCCGCGGCCACCACGGGCGAGAGGTCCGGCCACACCTCGCCCGCGCGGGCCAGCGCGATCTGGGGAGGCTGGCCGGCACGCAGCTCGCCGACCATCGCCTCGCCCACCTCGACCACGCGGGCGCGACGCTCGTCGCGGACCCTGGCGCCGACGTGACGACGCCAAGCCTGTGCCGTCGCCAGCGCGCAGCCGGCCACCACGAGGGAGAGCACCAGCGCGGCACCGTCGAGCAGGACGGCCGCCGCGGCAACCGTGCAGACACCGAGGACCACCCAGCGCACCGAGGGCGCGCCGCCCGGCGCCACCCCGGCGGCCGGACCGCTCCGGAGCGCAGGCGGCCGGGGGACGAGGGCGAGCACCGACCCGGCGGCGAGCAGGGCCGCGACCAGCCCGAGCGCAGCCGGCACACCGGGCCCGGTCGCCGAGACGGGTGTCACGTGCTCGACCGGTCGTCGAGGAGCATGCCGAGGCGTCCCGCTCCCGGACCCTCGACGGTGGCGCCGTCGCCGCCGGCAAGAGCGGCGGCGATCGCCCGCACCGCACCGTCGGCCGCGCGGTCGAGGACGGCCACCTCCACGAGCCGTCGTCGCCCGGCGCGGTCGCGGCCCAGGTGAACGACGACGTCGACGGCTGACGCGAGCTGGGAGTGCACCGCTGCCTGCGGCAGCCCGGCGGCCATCGCGAGCGCCTCCACCCGGGCCGGCACGTCCGCCGCGGAGTTGGCGTGGAGCGTGCCGCAGCCGCCTTCGTGACCGGTGTTCAGCGCTGCCAACAGATCGGCGACCTCGGCGCCTCGCACCTCGCCGACGACCAGACGGTCCGGCCGCATCCGCAGCGCCTGCCGTACCAGCACGCGCATCGGCACCTCGCCCGCGCCCTCGACGTTGGCCGGGCGGCTCTCCAGACCGACGACGTGCGGGTGGTCGGGCCGCAGCTCGCTGGCGTCCTCGACGAGCACCAACCGGTCGCCAGGGTCGACCAGGCTGAGCAGGGCGGAGAGCAGCGTCGTCTTGCCGGTGCCGGTGCCGCCACTGACCAGGAACGAGAGGCGGGCGGCCACCACCCGGCGCAGCAACCGGGCCCCGAGTGGATCGAGGGACCCGGCGGCGACGAGCTCGTCGAGAGTGAACACCCGGCGGCGCGGCACCCGGAGCGACACGCTGGTGCCGGGGCGGGACAGCGGTGCCAGCACCGCGTGGAAGCGGGTGCCGTCGGGGAGCCTGAGGTCGGCGTACGGGGTGGCGTCGTCGAGGCGCCGGCCGCCCGCGGCCGCCAGGCGCTGGGCGAGCCGCCGGACGGCGTCGTCGTCGGGGAACCGAACGGTGGTGAGCTCGAGCCCCTCGCCGCGGTCGAGGTAGACCGCATGGGGTCCGTTGACCAGGACGTCGGTGACGCCGGGTGTGCGGAGCAGCGGCTCGAGCGGGCCGGCGCCCAGGACGTCCGCGGTCAGCCGGTCGTGCACGGCGAGGACGGCGGCGTCGCCGACGGGTCGACCCTGGTCGCGCAGGGCGGCGGCGACCCGTGCGGGGGTGACCTCGGCACCCTGGCGGGCCAGCTGCTCGCGGACCGCCTCGACCACGTCACCGCCCGGAGCGAGCCGCCCGTCGGCGGGTCTCACGGCCCGACCTGCGCGGCCCAGGCCAGGACGTCGCGGGCCGCCCGGGCGAGAGGCGAGCGTGAGGACCGCACCGGTCCGAGCCCGAGGTCCACCTGCTCCACGACTCGTCTCCGGCTGGGGTAGTCGGCCACCAAACTGAGGTCCAGCGCGCCGGCCACGGCCTCCGGTGCCACCGCGCCGCTGACTGTGCGCACGACGACGCCGACCTCGGCGCGCTCGGCCGCCAGCCGAGTGGCGACGCGCGCCGCGGACGCCACCCCCGAGACCGTCCCGAGCACGACCAGCACCAGCAGCTCGCAGCGGCTCAGCGCGGCCGCGGCCGGGTCTGCGCCCGTCGTCGCGCCGGCGGATGTGCGGGGCAGGTCGAGCAGGACCAGGTCCCCGGCCCGCTGGGCGGCCGCAACCACCTCGCGCACCGATCCCTCGTCGACCGTCGGCGGCGGTCCGGCGCCGTACGTCAGGAGGGACAGTCCGTCACGAGTGGGGAGCGCGGCACGCAGGGACCGGGAGGCGAGCCGCCCGCTCGCCGCGGTGAGAACGTCCCAGCGGATGCCCTCGACCTCGTCGAACCCGAGCGTCCGGCCGAGTCCCGGCCCCCACGGGTCGAGGTCGAGCAGGACTGCGGGCGCGGACCGGGCGGCCACCTGGGCGACGGCCGCCGCGAACGTGCTCGCTCCCGCACCGCCGGAGCCGGGCATCACGCCCAGGACACCACCCTGGGCGCGACCACCGTCGACGACGTCACCGAGGAGCTCGACCAGCCAGGACTCCCCTTCCGGAAGCTCGACCACGGCTCGCGCACCGACACCGAGCGCGGCACGGAAGGTCCGGTCGGGCACGGGTCCGACGCCGATGACGTGCACGTCGTCGTGGCGGGAGGGCCGGCGCTCCGCGAGCTCCTCGACGAGGTCGGACCCGACGAGCACGAGGGCCGCGGCGGACCAGGAGCGGATTGCGCTGCCGGTGTCGTGCGCCACGTCGAGGGTCACGCCTGCCGCGGCGGCCAGCCGGAGGACGTCGTCGAGCAGCCCGTCGTCACGGGTGGCGAGCAGGACCGGCAGGGTTGTCGGTGCCCCGGGGTGGGACCTTGCGGC
This sequence comes from Nocardioides sp., assembly GCF_035697785.1. Lineage (GTDB taxonomy): Bacteria > Actinomycetota > Actinomycetes > Propionibacteriales > Nocardioidaceae > Nocardioides_B. Next base: position 25,287 of record NZ_DASSCL010000007.1, on the reverse strand, counting down.
GGTGGTCGGGATGGCGGTGGTCATGCGCGCGACAATGCCCGCGAGTGCCGCCCTGGGGGCGGCGTCCCGGACCGACCTGGGGACGCGGCGCGGCGGACACCTGTTGTGGACGGAACCCGGCCTGGAGCCGGCCGGGGACGGGGCGGCCCCCGATCGGGGGGAATGACCGGGGGCCGCTTCGGGTCCGGGCTCGGGGGAGAGCCCGACCCTCGACCAGCGACTGGGGGGATGCCGCTGGGATCCTGGAAACTGGTCGTCTCGGGGTGACCCCCGGGCGCAGATCGATGGTAGCGCGGCCTTTACCCGCTGTCGTCGTCACTATGCTACGAACGGATATCGGTCCGGGCAGCGGGCGACGACTCACGAGACGGAGGCGGACGATGGCTCCTCGGGCCACCGGTCGGCCGGCCGCATTCTTCGACCTCGACAAGACGATCATCGCGAAGTCGAGCACGCTCGCGTTCAGCAGGTCGTTCCAGGCCGGGGGGTTGATCTCGCGGCGGGCGGTGCTGCGCAGCGCCTACGCCCAGTTCGTCTACCTGGTGGGCGGCGCCGACCACGACCAGATGGAGAAGATGCGCGGCTTCCTCTCCGACCTGAGCGCCGGTTGGGAGGTTCAGACGGTCCGCGACATCGTGGCGGAGACCCTGCACCGGATCGTCGACCCACTCGTGTTCGACGAGGCGGTGTCCCTGATCGAGGAGCACCAGCTCGCCGGCCGCGACGTGGTGATCGTGTCCGCCTCGGGGGCGGAGGTCGTCGAGCCGATCGGCGAGATGCTCGGTGCCGACGGCGTCATCGCCACCCGGATGGAGATCGTCGACGGCCGCTACACGGGCCGGATCGACTTCTACGCCTACGCCGAGAACAAGGCGACGGCGATCGCGCGGCTGGCCGAGGACAAGGGCTACGACCTGTCCCGCAGCTATGCCTACAGCGACTCGATCACCGACATGCACATGCTCGAGATCGTCGGCCACCCCTACGCGGTGAACCCCGACAAGGAGCTCCGCAGGCAGGCCACCCAGCGCGGCTGGCCGGTGCTGGTGTTCACCCGCCCGGTGGCACTAAGAGCACGGATGCGGCTGCCGCAGAGCAAGCCGACGCTGGCTGCGCTGGCTGTCGGTACGGCGGCCGCGGTCGGCGGCGCGGTGTACCTCGCAGCCCGTCGGCGTGTCGCACGCGGAGCGTGACGGGCGGTCATAGACCAGTTGGCCGCAATCCCTCGTAACTCCACCTAGACCATCTCCGAGGGCCCTTGTCCCGTGCCGGAGGCGCGGCGTACAAAGGAGACACAACTCCAGACCCGCACATGAGCCAGGTACCCACGCGGCGACCTACCCTTCCTATTGGGCGTCGATCTTTGGGTTTACCCGGGACGACAACTATCCGGTGCACGCTTGGTAGCCATCGGTCTCATGTGTCAGCGGCGGCATCCTGGGATCTCCCACGGGTGCCGCTCGCATGTGGTGCCGCCCGTCAGGACAGCGGGCTCGCCTCTGCGCCGGCGGCGTATGCCTCGGCCGCGTAGAGCAGCCACCCGTGCACGCCCGCGGCGCCGCCCTGGTCGTAGCCGCGCAGGTTCGACTCGTACTCCCGGCGCAGCCTGAGGTGTCCCGCCTCGGGAACGGTCAGCGAGGTGGGGTCCACGCCGCGGGCGACGAGCACGAGCCGCTCGACCGCGCGGGCCACGATCCCGTTGTGCGACACGAACGGCGCCACCGTGGCGATCTCCGCATGCGCCACCGCGGCCACGACGAGTGCTGGCCCGGTCGTGGGTCGGGACAGGGTGCCGCCCAGGTCCTGCAGGCGAGCTGCGGCGACGGCGTCCCGAGGACGGCCGAGGTCGATGTCGTCGACGACGCCCTTCGCGGCGAGCGTGTGGATCCGGGCGACGGCCTGCAGCGGCGTCTTCGCCAGCACCGGCACCAGGCCGAGCAGCTCAGTGCTGACCCGCAGCGCCGCCTGCGAGGTGTGGTCACCGCCGTCGGCGCGGACAGCGTCGAGCGAGGCGTCGGAACCTTCGAGCACGGCGCTGGCATGGGCCCCGCGCAGCAGCGACTCCGCGGTGAGGTCGGGCGTCGTACGACGCAGCCCGCGGTCGCGCAGCAACGCATCGATGCCGTCCCGCGTCGCGGCCATCGCGGACGCCACTCCCTCGAGCGCGGCGAGCCTGGCCAGGGGGTCGGAGTCCGTCACAGCGGCGAAGCGTAACGGGGTCAGGCGGCCGGGCCCTTCGTCCGCACGTCGGCCACGTGGCTCATGGCCTCGCGCAGCTCGGCCAGCCAGTCCTCCTCGTGCTGCCCGACCAGGCGGACGCACCAGGCAAGCGCCTCCGACCTCGACCGGGCGACGCCGGCGTCGACGAGGGTATCCAGCACCTGCCGCTGCGGCTGCCGGAGCCGGGTCATCACGGGCGCGGCGAGATGGGTGAACATCTCGCCGTAGTCGCCGACCTTCACCCCCCACGAGACCTTGCGCTCGTAGCGACGCTCCGCCTCCCGGGCGACCTCGATCCGCCGCTCACGGGTGTCCTCGCGGAACGCCCGCACCCGCCCTGCACGTGCCTCGTCGCGCTCGGCCTCCGACGCGTCGTCGGCCACGTCCACGTCGTCGATGGTGAGGATGACCGTGATCTCGTCTCGGTCCACCGTCACCTCCGGCGGCTCCACCTTCCACTCCTCCGGGAGCCGCCCGGTGAACCAACCCCGGACCCGCTCCTGTTGCTCCGTTGTAATCATGTAATCCACATTACGTCGCTCAACATGAAACCGGTAGCCGAGAGGTCCGTTCGCGAGGAGGAGCGGAGCGGGGAATCGCGAACTGACGTCTCGGCGAGGGTGACCGACGCCAGCCCGAGCGTTCTCGCCGGTCGGAACCACAGGTGCCTGACACCAACCACAAGCGTTTGACCTGTGGTGGCCGCCGCCGCAGCGACCGCGTCGGCGGGCGGCCGGCGCGCCCGTGTTGGGTGGGCGGCTTCGTCCACCGTCAAGCAGCCGTGGTGACCTCCGCGCAGAAGTGCGGTGCCCGCGGGTCGAGTCGCCGAGTGATCAGTTGCTCCCGCTCCTTCGCTGCGCTCCCCCGGATGACCAACGGACCCCTCGGCTACCGGTTTCATGTCAGGCGCCCTCACGTGCTCACGACCCGTGTCGCTGTACTCTCCGGGCAATGAGCCAGCCCGCCGACCCATCCATGCACGCCCTGTCGTTCGCGGGCGTGGCGGACGCCTACGAGCGGGCCCGACCGTCGTACCCGGAGGAAGCCACCACCTGGCTCACCGGCACCGACCCGGCACGCGTCGTCGAGCTCGGCGCCGGCACCGGCAAACTCACCTCCGGGATCCTCGGCGCCGGCCACCGCGTCGTCGCCACCGACCCGCTCGAGCCGATGCTGCAGCACCTGTCGCGTTCCTGCCCCGGCGCCATCCCCACCATCGGGCGCGCGGAGCAGATCCCGGTCCGCAGCCGGTGGGCGGACGTCGTCGTCTGTGCGCAGGCCTACCACTGGTTCGACCTGGACCGAGCGCTCCCCGAGATCGCCCGTGTCCTCAAGCCCAACGGACGGATCGCGCTGGTGTGGAACCTGCGCGACGAGCGGATCCCGTGGGTGAAGCGGCTCGGCCGGCTGATCGGGACCCAGGAGCAGAACACCGACCCGACGCAGGACCTGCTGTCCTCGCACCTGTTCGGCTTCGTGGAGAAGGCGCAGTTCCGGTTCTGGCAGCCTCTCGACCGCGACCGGCTCCGCGACCTGGTGCGGTCGCGTTCCAACATCGCGGTCATGGAGGCATCCGAGCGGGAGGCTGTCATGGCGCAGGTCGACGCGCTGTACGACGAGTACGGCCGCGGCCACGACGGGATGCTTCTGCCCTACGTCACGCACTGCTTCAAGGCCGTCGTGCGTGCGCAGGCCGACCCAGACGAGGACGACGACCGACCCCCGGGTCCGCCGACCGACGACGATGACGCCGACACCCTGTTGATCGACTTCCAGTGAGACCGCGAGCGTGAGCACCTGGTTCGGCTGGCTGCGCCGCCGTCACCTCGGCACCGAAGCCGACCGGGCCACCTTCCGCACCCTCCACACAGCCGCGCTGGCGACGCCCGCCCTGCGCGGCGGTCTCACCGAGGCGTCAGCGCAACGGTCGATCCGGCACCTGCGGAGCCTGCTCGCCTCACCGGCCGTCGCGCTCACCGACACCGATGCCTTGCTCGCCTGGGACGGCGGCCAGCACCACCACGCAGAACAGTGCGCCGACCTCGCGCGTCCCGTGGTCGCCGACGGTGCGACCGCAGTGCTCGGGCAGAGCGGGATCCCTTGTGACGACCTGTCCTGCCCGCTCCGCTTCGTGATCGTCGCTCCGCTCACGGTTGACGAGCGGGTGATCGGCACGTTCCAGGTCTTCGCCCCCTCGGCGTCGGCCGGCCTGGTGCGTGCGGCCGAGGAGGTCGCCGACTGGGTCTCCGGTCAGCTCGAGCTGGCCGAGCTCGACGCGTCCCGCACCCGGCTGATGGAGGCCGAGGTGCGGGCGCTGCGGGCGCAGATCAGCCCGCACTTCGTCTACAACTCGCTCACCGCGATCGCATCGTTCGTGCGCACCGATCCCGAACGGGCCCGCGATCTGCTGCTGGAGTTCGCGGACTTCACGCGCTACTCGTTCCGAAGGCACGGCGAGTTCACCACCCTGGCCGAGGAGCTCAACTCCATCGAGCGGTACCTCGTCCTCGAGAAGGCGCGGTTCGGGGACCGCCTCCACGTGACGCTCCGGGTGGCGCCCGAGGTGCTGCCCGTCGTCGTACCGTTCCTCTCCCTGCAACCCCTTGTCGAGAACGCCGTCCGGCACGGCTTGGAGCAGAAGGACGGCCCGGGACGGATCGAGATCACGGCCGAGGACTTCGACCGCGAGGCGGTGATCTCGGTGGAGGACGACGGGGTGGGCGAGGATCCCGAGCGGGTACGCCGGGCGCTGGCGGGCGACGAGGCGATGGACTCGGTGGGGCTGGGCAACGTCGACGCTCGGCTGAGGTCGACGTTCGGCGACGACTACGGCCTCGTCGTCGAGACCGCCCCGGGAGCCGGCACCAGGGTTATCGTTCGGGTGCCGAAGTACGCTCCCGGAGTCCACTCATGAACAGGGTCCCCTGATGAGCAGCAGGGTCTCGACCGCCCCCTCCGCCGACAGCCTGCGCGTGCTCGTCGTCGACGACGAGCGGCCAGCGCTCGACGAGCTGGCCTGGCTGCTGCGCCGCGACACTCGCATCGGCCGGGTCACCACCACGGACAATGCGGCCGAGGCGCTGCGGGTGCTGCAGGAGGGCGGCGTCGACGCGGTCTTCACCGACATCCGGATGCCGGGGCTCACCGGCCTGGAGCTGGCCCGCGTGCTCTCCCGGTTCAAGGCCCCGCCGCCGGTCGTGTTCATCACCGCCCACGACGACCACGCCGTCGACGCGTTCGAGCTCAACGCGGTCGACTACGTGCTCAAGCCGGTGCGCGAGGATCGGCTGGCCGAGGCGGTGCGCCGGGTCTGCGAGTTCCACGGCGGCGACTCGCAGGTCGCCGCGGACCAGATCCCGGTCGAGCTCGGCGGGGTCACCAGGTTCATCCCCCGGTCCGAGGTGCAGTACGTCGAGGCGCACGGCGACTACGCGCGTCTGCACACGGCCCACGGGAGCCACCTGATCCGCAGCCCGCTCACCACGCTCGAGGAGCAGTGGCGCGAGGCCGGCTTCGTACGGATCCACCGGTCGCTGCTCGTCGCGCTGCCGCACGTGGTCGAGGTGCGCATCGACTCGGGACGCTGCACCGTCGTCGTCGGCGACGAGGAGCTCGCGGTCAGCCGACGACACACCCGCGAGCTGCGTGACCTCCTGGTGCGCAGGGCGCGCCCCGGGGGCGCGGCGAAGACATGACCCCGACGGGGAGCCAGGAGCCGCCGCGGCGGGTGCGAGTCACCAGCCCGCGCACGGGGGCGGTGCGCCGCCGTGTCACCGGCACGTCCGAGATCGACGCGCAGACCCAGCTCGGGGAGATCTACATGACCTCCCTGCTGCGGGCCCAGCTCCGTCTCGCGGCGCTCGTCATCGGAGCCGTCGTGGTGTTCATCGGTGGCCTGCCGCTGGCGTTCCGGGTCTTCCCCGACCTGATGGACACCCACGTGCTCGGCATGCCGCTGTCGTGGGTGCTGCTGGCCTTCGCCGTCTACCCGTTCCTGTTCCTGCTGGGCTGGCTCTACGTGCGCGCGGCCGAGCGCACCGAGCAGGACTTCACCGACGTGGTCGAACGGTCCTGACGTGAACTCGACGTATGGCCTGATAGCGGTGACGTTCGTCGCGCTCGCGACCCTCGGCATCGGCGCCTACGGCTGGCGGTTCTCGCGCACGACAAGCGACTTCTTCGTGGCATCCCGCTCGGTGCGGCCGGCCCTGAACGCGTCGGCGATCGGCGGCGAGTACCTCTCCGCGGCGTCCTTCCTCGGCGTCGCCGGGCTCGCGCTCGCCTTCGGCACCGACATGCTGTGGTACCCGGTCGGTTGGACCGCCGGCTACCTCATCCTCCTGGTGCTGGTGGCCGCCCCGCTGCGACGGTCCGGCGCCTACACCCTCCCCGACTTCGCCGAGGCACGGTTGGAGTCCCGGTCGGTGCGCCGCCTCTCGTCGCTGCTCGTCGTCGGCATCGGCTGGCTCTACCTGATGCCCCAGTTCCAGGGCGCCGGACTCTCGCTCGGCACGGTCGCCGGCACCGAGCCGTGGGTCGGCGGCGCAGTCGTCGGCGCGGTGGTGCTGGTCAACGTGTTCTTCGGCGGGATGCGCAGCATCACGTTCGTGCAGGCGTTCCAGTACTGGCTCAAGCTCACCGCGCTGCTCATCCCCGCGATGTTCCTGCTGTCGGTGTGGGTCGGCGACGGCGCCACGTCGCCGGCCGACCCCTCGGTGGTTTCCGGCGGCGTCCCGGGCGACCTGTGGTCGTCGCCGCTGACATCGGCGAGCGAGCATCCGCTGTTCACGACGTACTCCATCATCATCGCCACCTTCCTCGGCACGATGGGGCTTCCGCACGTGGTGGTGCGCTTCTACACCAACCCCGACGGCCGCACCGCCCGCCGCACGACGCTGATCGTGCTCGCGCTGCTCGGCGTCTTCTACCTGCTGCCACCGCTGTACGGCGCGCTCGGGCGGCTGTACACGCCCGACCTGATCGCCTCCGGGGCCACCGACACCGTCGTGCTGGAGCTCCCGGCGCGGATGGTCGGCGGTCTCGGTGGCGAGCTGCTCTCCGCCCTCACGGCTGCCGGCGCGTACGCGGCGTTCCTCTCCACGTCGTCCGGACTCACCATCGCGGTGGCCGGCGTGATCAGCCAGGACGTGATGGGCCGTCGCTTCCGCGGTGTGCGTGCGTTCCAGGCCGCCGCAGTGGTCGCGGTCGCTGTTCCTCTCCTGCTCGCGGTCGCCGCCGAAGGCGTCGGCGTGGCCCGGGCGGTCGGCCTGGCCTTCGCGGTCGCGGCCTCCACCTTCTGCCCCCTGCTCGTGCTCGGCATCTGGTGGCGACGGCTCACCGACGCCGGTGCGATCGCCGGTCTGCTGGTCGGCGGCCTGCTGTCCGGCGGTGCCGTGGTCGCGACCCTGCTCGCAGTCACCCCCAGCGGCTGGGCCGGCGCGATCCTCACCCAGCCAGCGGCGGTCACCGTGCCGCTCACGTTTCTCACCATGACCCTGGTCTCCCTCGCCACCCAGCACCGGCTGCCCCGCCATGTCAGCCGCACCATGGTCAGGCTGCACACCCCTGAGGCCGTCGAGCTCGACCGCGGCCCCTGGCCGTTGTAGCCAGGTCTCGACGGGCTCGACCCCCGGGTTGCGTCCCGACCACGGGATTGGCCGACGCGGGTCGGCCGACTGCCGGGCCCGGGAGCGTCAAGCGGCTTGGCCGCGGCGGTCGCCGCCCAGGTTCCCTCGGCAGGAAGCGTCCGGCCGACGCGCCGCCGCAGCGACGGGCCCGGTGGGCGGACGGACCGCGTCGGACGCACCGCGGCGACCGTTCATCGTGCGGGGCATGCCGGTCGTCGCAAACTCAGTCGCCGCTGGGCGAACCTTCTGACTCACGGGGTACTCGGAAAGAAGCCACCTTCCTACGGTGACAGCGATCACAGCTGGACCGGCCGGTGGGCGTCACCGGCCCGATACCCCTCGAGGTGAAGCCCGTGAGTGACACCAACCACCAGCAACCGCATCAGACTTCCGGACACGCGATCTATGAGGAGCTGTCCGCGACCGACGACTTCAAAGAGCTGAGAACGCGCTACCGCGCCTTCGCCATCCCCTGGACCGTCGCCTTCCTCGTCTGGTACCTGCTCTACGTCGTCCTCTCGATCTTCGCCACGGACTTCATGAGCATCCGCCTCGTCGGCAACATCAACGTCGCGCTGGTCTTCGGACTGCTCCAGTTCGCGTCGACGTTCCTCATCGCCTGGCTGTACTCCCGGCACGCGGGCAAGGCCCTCGATCCGTTGGCCCGTCGACTCGAGCTGCGCTACAACCAGGAGGTCGGACGATGAGCAGCGAAACCCTCACCGCAGTCCTGTTCGTCCTCGTCGTCCTCGTCACCGTCGGGATCACCTTCTGGGCGAGCCGGCAGACCCACGGCGCCACCGACTACTACGCCGGCGGGCGCTCGTTCAGCGGCGTGCAGAACGGTCTCGCCATCTCCGGTGACTACATGTCCGCGGCGTCGTTCCTCGGCATCTCCGGCGCCATCGCGCTCAGCGGGTACGACGGCTTCCTGTACTCGATCGGGTTCCTCGTCGCCTGGCTGGTCGCGTTGCTGCTCGTCGCCGAGCTGCTCCGCAACAGCGGCCGCTACACGATGGCAGACCAGCTCGCCTACCGGATGCAGCAGCGGCCGGTGCGGACCGCGGCCGCGACGTCGACCGTCGTGGTCTCGATCTTCTACCTGCTCGCGCAGATGGTCGGCGCGGGTGCCCTGGTGGCACTGCTGCTCGGCGTCGACAGCGAGACCCTGAAGGCGCTGACGATCGTGGGCGTCGGCCTGCTGATGATCTTCTACGTCACCGTCGGCGGCATGAAGGGCACCACCTGGGTGCAGATCGTCAAGGCAGTGCTGCTGATGGCGGGCACCATCTTGATCACCGTGCTCGTGCTGGCCCAGTTCAACTTCAACCTCTCCGAGCTGCTCGGTGCGGCCGCCGACAACACTGGCAAGGGCGAGGCCTTCTTGAACCCCGGGCTGAAGTACGGCATCGACATGACCAGCAAGATCGACTTCATCAGCCTCTCGCTGGCTCTCGTGCTCGGGACGGCCGGACTGCCGCACATCCTGATCCGCTTCTACACGGTCCCGACCGCCAAGGACGCGAGAACCTCGGTGCTGTGGGCGATCACCCTCATCGGCGCCTTCTACCTGATGACGCTGGCGCTGGGCTTCGGTGCGGCCGCGCTGCTCGACACCGGCCCGGAGAGCGCCGTCGCCACCAGCGGCGGCAACCTGGCCTCGCCGCTGCTCGCCGAGGCAGTCGGAGGCGGTGCCGGTTCGACCGGCGGCGCCGTGCTCCTGGCGCTGATCTCGGCCGTAGCCTTCGCCACCATCCTCGCGGTGGTCGCAGGCCTGACCCTCACGTCGGCGTCATCCGTCGCGCACGACCTCTATGCCAACGTCTTCAAGAAGGGGACCGCGTCGGAGAAGGACGAGGTGCGGGTCGCGAAGATCGCGGCGTTCGTGATCGGCGGCATCGCCATCGCCCTGGCAATCCCGGCGCAGAAGCTGAACATCGCGTTCCTGGTGGCCCTGGCGTTCGCGGTGGCGGCGTCGGCCAACCTGCCGTCGATCATCTACAACCTGTTCTGGCGGAAGTTCAACACCCGCGGCGCGACGTGGGCCATCTACGGCGGACTGGTCACCTGCCTGGTGCTCGTGGCCTCGTCGCCGGTGGTCTCCGGGTCGGAGACGGCATTGTTCGTGAACCACGACTGGTCGTGGTTCCCGCTGAGCAACCCCGGCATCATCTCGATCCCGGCCGGCTTCTTCTTCGGCTGGCTCGGCACCGTGACGTCCAACGAGCCGGAGGCCGCAGCGGCGTACACCGAGCTCGAGGTCCGGTCGCTGACCGGTGCGGGCGCCGAGGGTGTGGTGACGACGCACTGATCGAGGAACACCCGCACCGGTGCCCGCGCGCACCCTCCGCCGCCCCACGGGAGGGTCGTGCGGGCACCGGTCGACGGGTAGGTTGCGAACCAACCGGCCAGACCAGACACACCTGACGACGCCGAGGAGAGTTTTCGTGAGCGACGAGACCCTGTCCAACCTGCTGCACGAGGAGCGTCGGTTCGCGCCGCCGGATGCCCTCGCCGCCAACGCCAACGCGACCGAGGACTGGTACGCCAGGGCTGACGACGACCGCCTCGGCTTCTGGGCCGAGCAGGCCGAGCGCCTCGACTGGGACCAGAAGTGGGACCGCGTGCTCGACTGGGACGACCCGCCGTTCGCGAAGTGGTTCGTGGGCGGCAGCCTGAACGCCTCGGTCAACTGCGTCGACCGGCACGTGGCGGCGGGCAAGGGTGACAAGGTCGCGTTGCACTGGGTGGGTGAGCCCGAGGACGACACCCGCACCATCACCTACGCCCGGCTCAAGGACGAGGTCTGCAAGGCGGCCAACGCCCTGACCGACCTCGGCGTCGGCAAGGGCGACCGGGTCGCGATCTACATGCCGATGATCCCGGAACTGGTCTTCACGATGCTGGCCTGCGCCCGGATCGGCGCCCCGCACACGGTCGTCTTCGGCGGCTTCTCGGCCGACGCCCTGGCCAGCCGGATCACCGACTGCGATGCGCACGTCGTGGTCACCGCCGACGGCGGCTACCGGCGCGGCGCCCCGTCGGCGTTGAAGCCGGCCGTGGACGAGGCGGTCACCAAGTCCGGCGATGTGGTCCGCAAGGTCGTCGTCGTACGCCGCACCGGCCAGGACGTCGACTGGGACGACTCCCGCGACGTGTGGTGGCACGACGTCGTGGACGGCGCGTCCACCGAGCACCGACCGGAGTCCTTCGACAGCGAGCACCCGCTGTACGTGATGTACACGTCGGGCACCACCGGCAAGCCCAAGGGCATCCTGCACACCACCGGCGGCTACCTGGTCGGCACGGCGTACACGCACTGGGCGATCTTCGACCTCAAGCCCGACAACGACGTCTACTGGTGCACCGCCGACATCGGCTGGGTCACCGGCCACAGCTACATCGTCTACGGCCCGCTCGCCAACGGCGCCACCTCGGTGATGTACGAAGGCACGCCGGACACCCCGCACAAGGGACGCTGGTGGGAGATCATCGCGAAGTACGGAGTGACGATCTTCTACACCGCGCCGACCGCGATCCGGACGTTCATGAAGTGGGGCAACGAGATCCCCGCGAAGTTCGACCTGTCGAGCGTGCGGGTGCTGGGCTCGGTCGGGGAGCCGATCAACCCCGAGGCCTACATCTGGTACCGCGAGCACATCGGCGGCAACAACGTCCCGGTCGTCGACACCTGGTGGCAGACCGAGACCGGCATGATCATGATCAGCCCGCTGCCGGGCGTGACGCACGGCAAGCCCGGCTCCGCGATGACCCCGATCCCGGGCGTCGGCGCCGAGGTGGTCAACGACGAGGGCGCGCCGGTCCCCAACGGGTCCGGGGGCTACCTGGTGCTCACCGAGCCGTGGCCCGCGATGCTCCGCACGCTGTGGGGCGACGACGAGCGGTACAAGGACACCTACTGGTCGCGGTTCAAGAGCCAGGGCTACTACTTCGCCGGTGACGGCGCGAAGAAGGACGAGGACGGCGACATCTGGCTGCTCGGGCGCGTGGACGACGTCATGAACGTCTCCGGCCACCGGCTCTCCACCACCGAGATCGAGTCCGCGCTGGTCTCGCACCCAAAGGTCGCCGAGGCCGCCGTCGTGGGCGCCGCCGACGAGACGACCGGACAGGCCGTGTGCGCCTTCGTGATCCTGCGGGAGGAGGCCGGCGACGGCGGGTCCGACATCGTCGAGGAGCTGCGCAAGCACGTGGCCCACGAGATCGGCGCGATCGCCAAGCCGCGACAGATCATGGTCGTGCCCGAGCTGCCCAAGACCCGCTCGGGCAAGATCATGCGTCGCCTGCTCAAGGACGTCGCCGAGCACCGCCAGGTCGGCGACGTCACCACGCTGGCCGACTCGACGGTCATGGACCTCATCTCGAAGAACCTGGAAAGCACCAGCGGCACGGAGGAGTGACGCCAGCGGCGGGGTGAGCGGTGGCGTCCGGGGCGGCGCAGCTCCGCCCTAGCCGTGCTGCTCGCGGCAGCGCTGGGCGTGCAGTGCGGTCAGCATCGTCGCGTCCTCTCCCGTGGGGTCGTCGAGCTCCAGGACCAGGCGGGTGGTGACGCCCACCCCTCCGCCGGTCTGCTCCCACACCTGCAGCGCGGTCTCGAAGCGACCGTCCGGCGCGCCGACTCCGACGTCCTCGAGGTCGAAGGTCAGCACGACGCGGTGCGGTCCGGGCCAGCGCCACAGCGCGTTGAGGTACTGCTGCCACCGGCTGCGTTCACCCGGCCGGTCGACGTACGACCCGACGACGTCGCCCGGCAGGCCGGCCGCGAGCTCGCGCAGCCGCGCCCGCCGGTAGCGGTCGTCGTCGTCGCCCCGGAGCTGGTGGTAGACCAGCACCGGCCACGGCGGGTCCTGGCGTGGCAGCCGCATGAGGAGTCCAACGAAGCACACCCCCGGACGGGTTCCGTGCCGCGGCAGCGGATCGGCGCGGCGCACCGGTAGGGTCGCCCGGGAAGGGAGACCCGATGACGAGCAACGCACCCGAACCGGCCCGCCACCGCAAACCCGCTGTGCCCTCCCCGGAGGACCCGACGATCGGCAAGCTGTTCGCCGACGCCAGCCGCGACATGTCCAGCCTGGTCCGCAACGAGATCGCGCTGGCCAAGTCCGAGCTCAAGGTCAGCATCAAGGCCGGCGGCACCGGCGCCGGGCTGTTCGCCGGCGCGGCGTTCATCGCCCTGCTCGCGATCATCATGTTCTCGGTCGCGCTCGCCTACTTCGTCTCCATGACCGGGCTGCACCTGGCCTGGAGCTTCCTGATCGTGTTCGGCGTCTACCTGCTGGTCGCGGCCCTCCTCGGCTTCCTCGGCATGCAGAAGGTCAAGCGAGTGAAGGCACCGGAGCGCGCGATCCACCAGGCGCAGGAGGCGAAGTCCCTCCTCAAGCGCTCCTGACCGAGAGAGCCGGCCGTGGCGCGTCCTGGTGACCGCGCGGTCGAGATCGCGGGGCCGTGGAGCCACCGGTACGTCGCCGCGAACGGTGCGCGGTTCCACGTCGTCGAGTCGGCTCCTGCGTCCGGCGACGCCGACGCCCCGCTCGTCGTACTCCTCCACGGGTTCCCGGAGCACTGGTGGTGCTGGCGCGACCAGCTGCCGGCGCTGGCCGCGGCCGGCTACCACGGCGTCGCGATGGACCTGCGCGGCTACGGCGGCTCCGACAAGACCCCCAACGGCTACGACCCGGTGACGCTCACGCAGGACGTCTCCGGCGTGGTCAAGGCGCTCGGGAGGCGCAGCGCGGTGCTGGTCGGGCACGGCTGGGGCGGGTACGTCGCGTGGGCGACCGCGACGTACCGGGCTCGCGAGGTGTCCGCGCTGGCGGTGGCCGCAGCCCCGCATCCGGCCGCGATGCTCAGCGGGCTGCGCCGGCAGCCGGGCGCGGCGGCGCTGCGGCACGTGCTCGCGAGCCAGGTGCCGTACCTCCCGGAGCGGCGGCTCGCGGACGCCCGGCGCGGGTACGTCGGCGCTCACCTGGAGGCGTGGTCGTCCCCGGCATCGGCGTTCCCGGACGCGGCCTCCGTGGAGACCTACCAGTCGGCGATCGGCGTCTGGCCGTCCTCGCACTGCGCGCTGGAGTACCACCGCTGGCTGGTGCGGTCGCGGGTGCGGGGCGACGGGCGCGCGTTCGACCGGGCGATGCGTGCTCCGGTGACCCAGCCGGTGCTGGCCGTCTACGGGGCCGACGACCCGGCGCTGCCGCGGGGGGCGATGCGGGCCACCCGCCGTCATGTCTCCGGGCCGCTGACCGAGCACGTGCTGCGGGGAGTCGGGCACTTCCCGCCCGAGGAGGCCCCGGCCACGTTCAGCGGCCTGCTGGTCCGGTGGCTCGACAACCTCTGACCCCCTCCCGATACGACGCGACAGGATTGCTGTTTTCCACGCCCGATCACGACAAGTACGTCGCGTCGTATCCGGGTGTTCCGGTGGTGGGGGGTCAGGCGCAGCGGCCGGTGTCGACGGTGACGCCGGAGGTGGCGCCCTGCGCGGCACTGCGCTGCACCTGCTCGGCGGTCAGCGCGTAGCCGGTGTCGTCGTCGGTGACGGAGGCCGCGAAGATCACGCCGAGGACGTCCCCGTCGCGCGAGACCATAGGCCCGCCGGAGTTGCCGGGGCGGACCAGGGCGCGGAGCGAGTACACCTCGCGGATCACGGTGCCCTCGCCGTAGATGTCGGGGCTGCGCAGCCGTTGCTGGCTGCGGATCCGGGCGGACTGGACGTCGTACGGCCCGTCCTGGGGGTACCCGAGCACCGCGCCGGCCTGTCGTTCGCTGCCCTCGGTGTCGAAGCGGAGGAACGGGCGACCGACGTTGTCGACCGCGAGCACCGCGATGTCGAGGTCCTCGTTGTAGTAGACGACCCGGGCGGGTATCTCGGTCTCGCCGACGAGGACGCTCGGCTCGTCGACACCGGCGACCACGTGGGCGTTGGTCATCACCCGGGTCGGCGAGTACAGGAACCCGGTGCCCTCGACGCCACGGTTGCAGGAGTTCTCACCGCGCACCTTGAGCACGCTGGCCGCGGCGCGTTGTACGTCGGCGTCCCGGGCGATCTTCCCGGGCGGTGGGCCGACCTCGATGATCCGCTCGGGCGCGAACGGCTCGAGGTAGCGCGGGAAGAAGCTGGAGCCCACCACATCGTTGAAGGAGTCCAGGGCGCTCACGGCCCGCGTCGGCATCATGTCGTCGACCCGGCCGAGCACGGTCGACTCGCGGACCTGCGTGCTCACCCACGGCAGCTTGGCGCCGGATACCGCGACGCCGAGCGCCCACGAGACGACCAGCACGGCCACCATGCTGAGCGCCGCCCCGCCGACCGCGTCGAGGGCGCGGACCGGCTGCCAGGTGATCCGGTCGCGGATCCGCGCGCCCGCGAACTGCAGCAGGGCCTGGCCGAACGACGCGCAGACCAGGACCACGAAGAGCGCGGCCAGCGACACCCACAGGGCGGGCGCGGCGTCACCGAGGAGTCTGGGCGCGACCAGGATGCCGAGCAGCCCGCCGAGGAGCAGGCCCGCGGTCGCGAACGCGCCGGAGATGAAGCCCTGCCAGTAGCCGGAGACGGCGTACGCCAGCACCAGCACGACCAGGAACCAGTCGAGGAAGTTCACCGGCCACCCCGCTCATCGAAGCGCGCGCTTGGGGGCGGCGCGGCGCCCGGCTCACGGGTGGCCACCAGCATGTGGTCGGGGAGGTCGCGCATGACGTCCTCGTCCCATTCGCGCGTCCAGCCCAGGAAGTCGAACAGCCTCGAGATGATGCCGGCGGTGAACCCCCAGAGGATCAGGTCCTTGTCGTCGCCGATGAGGAACGCCGGACCGCGCCAGCCCGACGGGTGTCGGACCGTGACCCGGTGCTGGGGGTCCAGGAGCTCGTCGATGGGCACGCGCAGGACGGTGTGCACCTCGCGCGGGTCGACGACCGAGACCCGCGAGGCGGTGTGCCACCAGCCGAGCACCGGGGTGACCGCGAAGTTGCTCGGCGGGAGCCACAGCCGCGGCAGCGTGGCGAACACGTCGACCCCGGCCGGATCCAGGCCGGTCTCCTCCTGCGCCTCGCGCAGCGCCGTGGCCTCGGGCCCCGGGTCCTCGAGGTCGGACGAGCCGCCGGGGAACGACACCTGGCCCGGGTGCGAGCGCATGTCGTGGGCGCGCTCGGTGAGCAGCAGGTCGGGGCCGGCGGGACCCTCTCCGAAGAGCATCAGCACCGCCCCCTCGCGGGCCTCCGCGTCCTCGGGCGGCACGAACCGGGTCAGCTCTTCAGGGGTGATCTCCCGAGCGGCCCGACGTACCGGCTCCAGCCAGGCAGGCAGGGCGGATGGCTCGCCTGGCGCACTCTCGGACACGCGATCGAGGGTACCTAGTGTGTCTGACGCAAGACGTCTGCGGCCGTGCGGCGGGTTCAACTGACGGTGACGCCGAGCTGCTCGGTGACGAGCTCGGTGAGCTGCCGGTAGGAACGCATCACGGTGTACTCGACGTGGGCGACCTGGCCGTCGGCGTCGACGAGGACCACACCGGGCAGCCCGCGGACCCGGAGCTCGGAGCGCAGGGCCCCGTCGGGGTCGGCGAGCAGGGGGAAGGTGACACCGGTCGCCCTCGCGAGCTCGATCGCCCCCTCGGGCTGGGTGTCGAGGTAGTCGATGCCCAGCACGCTGACGTCGTCGCCGCCCTCCTCGTGGAGCCGCTGGTAGTACGGCAGCTCGTCGCGGCAGGGCTCGCACCACTGCGCGAACAGGTTGACCACCACCGGGCCGCGCAGGTCGCTCAGCTCGACGGCCGGGCCGCCGCCGAGGCACGGCAGCGTGACGTCCGGCAGCGGGTCGCTAGGTGGGGGGCTGGTGGCCGGTCCGGGCCGGCACGGCTCGATCCCGGCCACGGCCTTGGCCTCGCGCAGCTCGGGGGTGTCGACGTCGACGTTGCTCCGAGGCGGTGACGTGCCGGCGCGGTCGTCGTCCACCGGGGGTACGCCGACCGAGCAGCCGGCCAGCAGCGCGACGCACCCCGCGGTGGCGAGGGCTCGGATCATGCGCGGCCCTCGGTGCGCACCAGCTTGGCGGCCTTGACCGGGTCGGTCGGCCCCTCGCCGTACGCCGGGCACCAGCGCGCGACCGGGCAGGCGCCGCAGGCCGGGTTGCGGGCGTGGCACACGCGCCGGCCGTGCCAGATCAGGTGGTGGGAGAGCAGCACCCAGTCCTTGCGGGGGAACAGCATGCCGACCTCGTGCTCGGCCTTCACCGGGTCGGTCTCCTCGGTGAACCCGAACCGTCGCGCCAACCGGCCGAAGTGGGTGTCGACGGTGATGCCGGGGATGCCGAACGCGTTGCCCAGCACGACGTTCGCCGTCTTGCGGCCGACCCCGGGCAGGGTCACGAGGTCCTCGAGCCGGGCCGGCACCTCGCCGTCGTACCGCTCCACGAGTGCCTGCGAGAGCTTGAGCAGCGACTCGGTCTTGGCGCGGAAGAACCCGGTGGGCTGGATGATCTGCTCGAGCTTCTCGCGCTCGGCGGCGGCCATCGCGTGCGCGTCGGGATAGGCCGCGAACAGGGTCGGCCGCACGGCGTTGACGCGCTTGTCGGTCGTCTGGGCGGAGAGCACGGTGACGACCAGCAGCTCGAAGGGGTTGTCGAAATCGAGCTCACACCGGGCGTCGGGGTAGGTCTCGGCGAGCACCCGGTCGATCTTGCGCGCCCGGCGGACGAGAGACGTGGCGGGGCGCGGGAGGGCGGGGGTGGCGGGCACGAGGCCAGAGTACGAGGCCGTGCCGACACGGGCTTCTTCGCCATCCGAGCGGGTATACGACAGACTGTGACCTGCACAACCGCCCCGCATCCGGCGTGGCGTCGACGAGGAGGACCACCCGTGGACAACGACGTGCTGCGTCAGGCGCCCCTGTTCAGCGCACTCGACGACGAGGCCGCCACCGCCCTGCGTGCGTCGATGGCCGACACCCGGCTGCGTCGCGGCGAGGTGCTGTTCCACGAGGGTGACGAGGGCGACAAGCTGTACGTCGTCACGGACGGCAAGGTGAAGCTCGGCCGGACCTCCTCCGACGGGCGCGAGAACCTGCTGGCGATCCTCGGCCCGGGCCAGATGTTCGGCGAGCTGTCGCTCTTCGACCCCGGCCCGCGCTCGGCCACGGTCACCGCCGTGACCGACACGACGTTCTCCTCGCTGTCCCACGAGGACCTGCTCCGCTGGCTCGAGGGCCGACCCGCCGTCGCGCGCGGCCTGCTCGCGCAGCTCGCCGGCCGGCTGCGCAAGGCCAACGACGTGGTCGCCGACCTGGTGTTCTCCGACGTGCCCGGCCGGGTCGCCAAGGCGCTGCTCGACCTCGCGGACCGGTTCGGCCGCACCGCCGACGACGGCGTGCACGTGCACCACGACCTGACGCAGGAGGAGCTCGCCCAGCTCGTCGGTGCCTCCCGCGAGACCGTCAACAAGGCGCTTGCGGACTTCGCGTCGCGCGGCTGGGTCCGCCTCGAGCCGCGCTCCGTGGTGATCATGGACATCGAGCGGCTGTCGCGTCGGGCCCGCTGAGGCCCCTGGGGCCAAATACCACGGGACCGTGGTAATTGGCCGCTCCCCGCGGAGAGTTCACACCGGGAAGCGGGGGATTACCACGGTCCCGTGGTAATTCACCCCCCGCGCAGGTACTCGATCTGGGCGCGCACACTCAGCTCCGCGGCACCCCACAGCACGGGGTCCACGTCGACGTACACCCGTTCCACCACCTGGCGTGCGACGTCGTCCGCGGCCCGGTCCTCCACCGACGCCAGCGCGTCGCGGACCTGGGCGAGGCGTTCCTGGCGGTGCGCGAGGTAGAAGTCGAGGGCGGCGAGCGCGTCGGTGATGACCGGGCCGTGACCGGGCCACACCTCGGTCACCTCGCGCGCCTCGGCCAGCGCGTGCAGCCGCTCGAGCGACCCGAGGTAGGCGCCGAGCTTGCCGTCGGGGTGCGCGACCACCGTCGTGCCCCGGCCGAGCACGGTGTCGCCGGTGAGCACGGCCCGCTCCTGCGGCAGCAAGAACGACAGCGAGTCGGACGTGTGGCCGGGCGTGCCGACCACGTGCACCTCCAGGCCGTCGACGACGACCACGTCACCGTCCACGAGGCCCTCCTCGCCGAGCCGGTGCCCGGGGTCGAGAGCGCGTACGCCGCAGCGCATCCGCTCGGCGAACGGCCGGGCCGCCTCGGCGTGGTCGAGGTGGCCGTGGGTGAGCAGGACGACCGCGACGTCACCGGCCGCCTCCGCGACCGCGTCGAGGTGCTCGAGCATCTCCGGCCCTGGGTCGACCACGATCGACCGTCGCGCGCCCGGCTCGCGGAGCACCCAGGTGTTGGTGCCGTCGAGCGTCATGATGTCCGGGTTCGGCGCGAGCACGCACCGCGCACGGTCGCCGAACGCGCCTCCGGACCAGCTCATCTCCGCCGTCATCCCCGGATCCGCGCGGACACGTCGCGGCCGACCTGGACGAGTTGTTCGGGCATCGACAGGTAGACCGCGTCGCCGTCGCGCACCGCTGCGGGCCGGACCGGCGTGAGGTCACGGTGCTCGGCGGCCGCGAGCGCGGCCCCGACGTCGTCGTACTCGAACAGCTCCGCGCAGGTGATGTACGTCGGAGGCAGCATGAACATCTCGCCGCGGTCGACCATCCGGATCGCCTCGCGCACCGGCGACCACAGCACCCGGTCGGACTCGGTGGACACGTCGCGGGTCACCTGCCCCTCGGGAAGCCGGGCCAGGAAGAACTGGGTGTCGTAGCGCCGCGGCTCGAAGGCGGGCGTCACCCACGAGCCCCACAGCCGGAGCAGGTCGGTGCGCAGCACCAGCCCGCGCCGTGACAGGAAGTCGGTGAACGACGTCTCGCGCGACTCCAGAGCGATCCGGTCCGCCTCCCAGTCGGCACCCGTGGTGTCCGCGACGACCTCGCCGGCGGAAGGCCCCGCGAGGAGGACGCCGGACTCCTCGAACGTCTCCCGCACGGCCGCACACACCAGCGCCCGGGCGCGCGCCTCGTCGACTCCCATCAGGCCCGCCCACTGGGCCGGGGACGGCCCCGCCCAGCCGATCGCGTGGTCGAAGTCGCGCGGGTCCACGCCGCCGCCGGGGAACACGCACATGCCCGCCGCGAACGCCATGTCGACGTGCCGTCGCAGCAGGTAGACCTCGAGCGAGCCGGGACCGCCCGACCCGGCACGCATCAGCACGACCGTCGACGCGTGCTTCGGCTCGACCGGGGTGCGCTCGCCGCCTTCGAAGGCCAGCGCGTCCTCGACCAGGTGGTCGGGAAGCCGGGTGGCCGGGTCCATCGGGGCCTAGACCTCGACGATGAGCTCGACCTCGACCGGCGCGTCCAGGGGGAGGACGGGTACGCCGACGGCCGAGCGGGCGTGCTGGCCCGCCTCGCCGAACACGTCGCCGAACAGCTCGGACGCACCGTTGGCGACGCCCGGCTGGCCGGTGAAGTCGGGGGTGGAGGCGACGAACGCGACCACCTTGACGATCCGCTTGACCTGGGACAGGTCGCCGATCACGGCGCGGACCGCGGCAATCGCGTTCAGCGCGCAAAGGCGGGCACACTCGACCGCCTCCTCGGGGCTCACGTCGCCGCCGACCTTGCCGGTGGTGATCAGCTGCCCGTCGCGCATCGGCAGCTGGCCGGAGGTGAAGACGTAGTTGCCGGTGCGGAGCGCCGGGATGTACGCCGCGACCGGCTTGGCGACGTCGGGGACGCTGAGCCCCAACGACGCGAGGCGCTCCTCGGGCGTGCTGCCGGTGCTGTTCACTGGGCCGGCCGCTTGAAGTAGGCCACCAGGTTCTCCGGGTTCATGCCCGGGACGACCTGCACGAGCTCCCACCCGTCCTGGCCGAAGTTGTCGAGGATCTGCTTGGTCGCGTGCACCAGCACCGGGGCGGTGAGGTACTCCCACTTGGTCGTCTCGCTCATGCGGTTGACCTTAGGGCACGCGCCGCCGGGCACTACGGTGTCCCCCGTGACCCCTCCGCCGTCCCAGGACGTGCTGACCCGCGCGGCGGCGATGCCGGACGCGGTGCTGCGGTACGCCGACCACGAGGACGGCGTGGTCGAGCTGCACCTGCCCGCACGAGCGTTGCCGCGGCCGTTGGTGGTGCTGGTCCACGGCGGCTTCTGGAAGCAGGAGTACGACCGCCGACACATCCGTCCGATGGCGCGCGCGCTGGTCGACGCCGGCTGTGTCGTCGCCGCGCCGGAGTACCGCCGGGTGGGCGGCCGCGGCGGGTGGCCGGCCACCGGAGACGACCTCGCCGCCGCGCTCACAAGCCTGCCCGGGCTGCTCACCGGGCTCGGCGTCGCGACCACCACCACGACGGTGGTCGGGCACTCCGCGGGCGGCCACCTGGCGCTCTGGCTGGCGGGTCTCGACGAGCTCGACCACCGTTGCGACCGGGTGGTGGCGCTCGCCCCGGTCGCCGACCTGCGGGCGGCCGCCCGCGAGCGCCTCGGCGACGGCGCCACCCAGGCCCTCCTCGGCGGCTCGCCGGAGGAGGTCCCCGAGGCGTACGCCGACGCAGACCCGATGCGCCTGCTCGACACCACACCGCGCACGGCCGGGCTGGTCATCCTGCACGGCAGCCGCGACGACGTCGTACCGCTGTCGCAGAGCCGCGCTCTCGCCGACCGGCACCCGCATGTGGAGCTGCGGGTCCTCGACGCGGACCACTTCGACGTCATCGACCCGACGTCGCAGGTGTGGCCGCAGGTGCTCGTCGCGATCACCGGCCAGGGCGACGGCTGACCCATGACGACGGAGGTCCCGTTCGGCGACCGCCTCATGGTCGCCGACGCCCGGACAGCTCCGGCGAGGGGTCAGCTCTTCAGCCTCGTGGGCGGTGTGTCGCTGCACGAGTGACTCCTCGCCCGTGGCCCCGGCCGGACGGTCAACCCCCAGTGGCGCGGGTGGGTGAGACGCTGGTGCCGTGAGCAGCCCGAGTGTCGCGATCGTCGGAGCCGGTCCCGCCGGTACGACGCTGGCGCTCGGCCTGCTCCAGCACGGCTGCACGGTCACGCTGATGACGGACCGGACCGCCGAGGAGATCCGGGGCGGCTCGGTGATGTCGAGCCAGGTGACGTTCGAGTCGGCGCTCGAGGTCGAGGCGGCGTTCGGCATCCCGGCGCTGCTGCCACCGGCACCGCGGATCGAGCGGATGGCGTTCGACGTGCGCTTCGGCGACGGGACGTCCGCCGCGTTCGACGTACCCCTGCCGGCGGCGGCGCGCTCGGTCGACCTCCGCGTGAAGGTGCCCGCCCTGCTCGAGGCGGTCGAACGGCTCGGCGGCAAGGTGGTGGTCCGCAGCGCCGGTGTCGACGACGTCGAGGAGCTCGCCGCGAGCCATGACCTGGTCGTGGTGTCGACCGGACGCGGCGGGCTCGTCGACCTGTTCCCGGTCGACCAGGACCGGTCGCCGTACGCCGAGCCGCAACGCACCGCGGCCCTCACCTACCTGCGCGGCGGGTCGAGCGACACGCGCTTCCGGTACCACCTCGTCGAAGGCGTGGGCGAGTGCTTCACCTGTCCCGCGCTCACCGTCGACGGCCCGTGCGACATCGTCGTGGTGACCGGCGTCCCGGGTGGCCCGCTCGACGTCTGGGCCGACGTCGCGTCGCCCGACGACCACCTGTCCCGGCTGCGGACCGTGCTGGCCGAGCACTTCCCCGGCGAGGCGGAGCGGCTCGGGCGGGCGGAGCTCGTCGATCCCGGCTCGACGCTGCGCGGCCGTTTCACCCCCGTCGTACGCCACCCGGTCGGCACCCTCCCGTCGGGCGCGCACGCGCTGGGCATGGCCGACGTCGTCGTGCTCAACGACGCGCTCACCAGCCAGGGGTCCAACAACGCGATCAAGTCCGCGGCGTTCTACCTCGACGCGATCACCACCCATCGCGGCGCGTTCGACGCCGGCTGGATGGAGCGAACGTTCGCGAACTTCTGGCGCGGCTGGGCGCACTTCGCGACCAGGTGGACCAACGACTGGCTGCGACCGCCGGCCCCGCACCAGCGCCAGGCGCTGCTCGCCGCCACGACCGTGCCCGGGGTCGCCGAACGCATCGCCGCCGGCTTCGACGACGCCCGGCTCTTCGACCCCTGGTGGTACGACGCGGCGGCCGCCCGGACGTTCCTCGACGAGCAGCGCGCCGCCGCGGCCGGGCCGTTCGACACCCGCGACCTGCGCCGGGCGCTCGGTCAGTACGCCACCGGCGTCACCGTCGTCACCACCGAGGTCGACGGCGGGTACTACGCGATGACGGCGAACTCGTTCACCTCGGTCTCGCTGAACCCGCCGCTGGTGCTGTGGGCCGCCGCCAGGTCCTCGCCCAGCCTGCGGGCGTTCGAGGCGGCCGAGCGGTTCGCGGTCAACGTGCTCGCCTCCGACCAGCACCACCTGTCCCGGCAGTTCTCCACCTCCGGTCCCGACAAGTTCGACGGGGTGCGCCTGCTCCCAGGCGACGGCCCGCCGCTGCTCGAGGGCACCGTCGCGCACTTCGTCTGCCGCCGGCTGCCGGGCGAGCGCGGGCGCGTGGACGCCGGCGACCACGTCGTGTTCCTCGGCGAGATCGAGAGCTACGACGCCCCCGGCGGCGAGCCGCTCGTCTTCCACTCCGGCTTCTACCACCTCGCCACCAAGCACCCCGACCTCTGACCCTGACTCTGTCCGCCGAGGAGTCAGGTAATCAGCCTCGTGGCCGGCGTGTCGCTGCACAGCTGACCCCTCGCCGAAACCGCGCCTGTGGACAACCCGCACGCGCCGCCCGGCCGCGGCATCGTGCCGCCATGGACTCGATGCTCCCCCTCGTCGCCTACGGCCGGCTGCCCCTCGGCGCACCGTTCACCGCGGCCCAGGCGCTCCACCACGGCGTCACCCGGACCCAGCTCTACCGGCTCACCCGGGAAGGCGTGCTGCGACGCGTGTTCCGCGGCGTGTACGTCGACGCGGCCACCGAGGACGACCTGCTGCTCCGGGCCCGGGCCCTGTCCCTCGTCGTACCTCCCACCGCCGTGGTCACCGACGAGTGCGCCGCCTGGCTGCGCGGAGTCGACCTGGTCGCCCGGGGCGACCACGTGATCCCGCCACCGCTGTCGATCGTGCAGCCGCTCGAACGCACCCGGGTGCGCAAGCCCGGCGCGGACGGCGGTCGCCGCCTGCTGCTGCCGCGGGATGTCGAGCACCTGCACGGTGTCCGGGCCACGACGGCACTGCGCACCGGGCTCGACCTGGCCCGCACGCGGTCCCGTGCGCGCGGCATCGCCGCCCTCGATGCGATGTTGCGCACCCGCGACTTCACCCGCGAGGAGATGCTGCGCGAGGTCGGGCGCTTCAAGGGATTCCGCGGCGTGGTCCGGCTGCGCACCCTGGCACCGCTGGCCGACTGGCGGGCGGAGTCGCCGGCCGAGTCCGTGATGCGGCTGCTGTGGCTCGATGCGGGCCTGCCCCCGCCCGTCCTGCAGATCCCGGTGACCGACGACGACGGCTGGGAGGCCTACCGGCTCGACCTCGGGCTGCCGGAGATCCGGTACGCCGCGGAGTACGACGGTCTCGCCTGGCACAGCTCGCCGGCCCAGCGCGTCCGCGACCGGCGGCGTCGTGCCTGGCTGCGCGACGAGCGCGGTTGGATCATCGACGTGGTCGGCGCCGACGAGGTGTTCCGGCACCCGGGGCGGGCCGTCGAGATGTTCCGGGCCGGCGTCGCGCACGCCGAGCGGCGGTTGCGTCGTACCGCCTGAGCGAAGACCCCGCATCGCGACCGGACCACACCCCGGTCACCGTGGCGGTGCACCTGCCTCACCGACCGACAGACCACCGCAACCTCCCCGGCGAGGGGTCACTCGTGCACCGACACACCGCCGAGAGGCCTGAACATCTGACTCCTCGGCGGTCTCGCTGTCAGAGAAGGGTCGGTTCGGTCTTCTTACGGACCTCGTCCTCGGTGACGTCGGGGGCGAGCTCGACGAGCTTGAGGGCGCGTTCGCCGTGGGTGCCGGGGGCGGCGGGTTCACCGGTCTCGGGGTCGATCACGTCGATGACGGCGAGGTCGGTGATGATCCGCTGCACCACGCCGCGGCCGGTGTAGGGCAGGTCGCACTCGGTCAGGATCTTGTGCGAGCCGTCCTTGGCGACGTGCTCCATCAGCACGATCACCTTCTTGGCGCCGTGCACCAGGTCCATCGCGCCGCCCATGCCCTTGACCATCTTGCCCGGGATCATCCAGTTCGCGATGTCGCCGTGCGCGGAGACCTGCATCGCGCCCAAGATCGCGGCGTCGATCTTGCCGCCGCGGATCATCCCGAAGCTGGTCGCGGAGTCGAAGAACGACGCGCCCTTGCGCAGCGTCACCGTCTCCTTGCCGGCGTTGATCAGGTCCGGGTCCACCGCATCCTCGGTCGGGTACGC
>NZ_DASSCL010000006.1:0-3251 GCF_035697785.1 Nocardioides sp. | reverse complement strand
GATGCCCGGCCGGTCGCGGTCGCCGGCGTAGTCGGCGACCCGGTCGTCGAGGAAGTCGCGCCACCGGCGCCGGGCCGCTTCCTCGCCGGCCTCGGGCCGCTCGATCCCGTCGGGGAGCCCGGGGTCCGGGATGGCGGTGGTCTCCGCCAGCCCGAGCCAGGAGATGCCGTCAGGGGCGTCCACCGGGGCGCGCCAGCCGTGGTCGGCCCAGGCCTTCGAGAACGGGGTGAACACCTTGTACGGCGAGCCGGAGCCGTTGGTCACCCGGCCCGGGGCGACGGCGTACGGCGAGCCGGTCCGCACGAGCCGGATGCCGGCGTCGGCCAGCGCCCGCTCGACGTCGAGGTCCCGTCGGTGCCCGTAGGGGCCGTAGTCGGCCGCGACGTGCACCCGGGTGGCGCCGACCTCGCGCGCCGCCTCGACCACGCGGCGTACCGGATCACCCTCGAGCACCGTCAACGACGACCCCGGGGGGAGCGACGCGTCCAGCGCGCGGAGCGAGGCGCCGAGGTAGGCCCGGCGGACCGGGCCGGCCGGACCCCACAGCGCGGGGTCGAGCACGAACAGGGGCAGCACGTCGTCCGCGGCGGCCTCGAGCAGCGCGGGGTTGTCCCCGAGCCGGAGGTCGCGGCGGAACCACATCACGGAGGGCATCGGAGTCCACTGTGCCAGCAGGGGTGGGCATGGGGGAGAATGTGCCGGTGAGCGACCTGATCGACACCACCGAGATGTACCTCCGGACCATCTATGAGCTGGTCGAGGAGGGCATCGTCCCGCTGCGTGCCCGCATCGCCGAGCGGCTGCACCAGAGCGGCCCCACGGTCAGCCAGACGGTCGCGCGCATGGAGCGCGATGGGCTGCTCACGGTGGAGGGTGACCGCCACCTCGAGCTCACCGACGAGGGCCACCGGCTGGCCACCCGGGTGATGCGCAAGCACCGGTTGGCGGAGCGGCTGCTCACCGATGTGATCGGCCTCGACTGGGAGCTGGTGCACGCCGAGGCGTGCCGCTGGGAGCACGTCATGTCCGAGACCGTCGAGCGGCGGCTCGTCGAGCTGCTCGACCACCCGACCGAGTCGCCCTACGGCAACCCGATCCCCGGACTGAGCGAGCTCGGCGAGGTGACCGGCGGCGAGCAGTTCATGGACAACGTGGAGCCGCTCGAGGCGGTCGCGGGGGCCGGCGAGGACATCCGGGTGATGGTCCGGCGAATCAGCGAGGAGCTCCAGAAGGACGAGCCGCTGATGGCCGCGCTGCGCCGGGTCGGCGCGGTCCCCGACAAGGTCGTCACCGTGGCTCGCGTCGCCGAGGGGGTGCTCATCGGCAGCGGTGGGGAGACGGCCGAGGTCGACGACGAGGTGGCCGCCCACGTCTTCGTGCGCCGGCTCTGATGCCGGTGCAGGGGCATCGGATCGACGTCGTCGGTCTTACGAAGCACTTCGGTGAGACGGTCGCTCTCGACAACCTCACGTTCTCGGTCCGGCCCGGCGTGGTGACGGGCTTCCTGGGCCCCAACGGTGCGGGCAAGACCACGACGCTGCGCTGTCTGCTCGGGCTGGTCACGCCGACCAGCGGCACCGCGACCATCGACGCCCGTCACTACGGCGACCTCGACCAGCCCGTGAAGGTCGTCGGCTCCGCGCTGGAGGCGTCGGACTTCCACCCCGGACGCACCGCCCGCGCGCACCTGCAGGTGCTGACGCTGGGCGCCGGCATCGACACGGCCCGGGCCGACGAGGTGCTCGCCCAGGTCGGCCTGTCGGACGCGGCCACGCGACGGGTGGGTGGGTTCTCGCTCGGTATGCGGCAGCGGCTGGCCCTGGCGCAGGCGCTGCTCGGCGACCCACCCGTGCTGATCCTCGACGAGCCGGCCAACGGCCTCGACCCGGCGGGCATCGCCTGGCTGCGCGGCTTCCTGCGCGCCCTGGCCGCCGAGGGGCGGACCATCCTCGTGTCGAGCCACGTGCTGAGCGAGGTCAAGCAGACCGTCGACGACGTCGTCGTGATCACCCGCGGTCGCCTGGTCCGGCAGGGCGGCCTCGCCGAGCTCGACCGCGGCCCGACCGCCGTGCTCGTCCGCACCCCGACCCCCGAGCTGCTCCGCGACGCGCTGGCCGGCGACCGGGTCGAGACGCTGCCCGACGGACGGCTGAGGGTGAGCGGCCGCACGCCGGAGGAGATCGGCCACCTCGCCTTCACGACCGGGGTCGAGCTGCACGAGCTGAGCCCTGAGGCCAGCGACCTCGAGCGGGTCTTCCTCGACCTCACCGCGGACGCGACCCCAACGGGGGTGGACCGATGACCGGCCTGGTCCGTTCGGAGCTGCGCAAGATCTCCTCCACCCGGCTGTGGTGGGGGCTGCTGATCGGCGCGGTGCTCTTCACGGCGCTGCAGGCTGGCATCACCGCGGGGTTCGCGGGCGTCGACCCCGGCGGTGGTCAGCCCCCGTCGCCGCCGCTCGACACGGACGAGGCGATCCGCAGCGTCTACGTGACGAGCGCTTTCGCCGGCACCTACATCTTCGCGCTGATCCTCGGGATCACCGGGATGACCGGGGAGTACCGCTACAAGACGATCACCCCGACGTTCCTGGTCACGCCGCGGCGGCCGCGGGTCGTGATCGCGAAGATGCTCGCGCACCTGGGCTTCGGCTTCGGGTACGCCGTGGCCGGCCTCGTCGCCGCGTTCGTCGTGGGCGGGATCGTGATCAGCCTCCGCGACTTCCCGCTCGGTTACGGCGCCGACCAGCTGTGGAGCGGGGCCGTCCTCGCCACCCTCGCGGTCGCGCTGTGGACCCTGCTGGGCATCGGCATCGGCACGCTGATCCGCAACCAGATCGCCGCGATCATGGTCGCGGTGTTCGTCACCTTCCTCGTGGAGCCGATCGCCACCTTCGCCCTCAACTCGATCGACCTCGACTGGGTTGTGAAGTGGCTGCCGACCAACGCCTCGGCCGCCCTGACCTCGCCGGGTGACGCGTTCCTCGACTACCTCGACTGGTGGGTCGGCGGCCTGGTGCTCATCGGCTACGCCGTCGTACTCGGCGGCCTCGGCCTGCTGCTCTCGGTGCGCCGCGACGTCACCTGACCGCCGACTTGTCAGAGCCTCAGCCGGTCCCGACCGGTTCACGCACTGACAACTCGGGGGATGCCGAGGGCGATGAGGTCCTCGGCGATGGAGTCGGGCTCGTGGCGCGCTTCGTACGCCGTGCAGCGGATCACGCGACGGCCGCGAACCACCTCACGACGGTC
>NZ_DASSCL010000005.1:0-43710 GCF_035697785.1 Nocardioides sp. | reverse complement strand
ACCCGGAGCAAGGTCAAGAGGGCCTCGTCGAGAGACGGGACCTGCGCGGACGATCGAGGGTGGCCCGCCCGAGTCCGCGGGTAGACCGCACGAGGCTGTCGGCAACGGCAGCCCTAGATGGATGGTCGCCGATCGCAGCATTGCGAGATGCGCGTGAACAGAACCCGGCCTACAGGCCAGCTCATCCCTCGCCATGGCTCTGACCTGCGGCGGAGCCTGTCCGTCGCCCCACCATTCCGCGAGGAGTCCGCGGGATTGGCGACCTCGCGTCGTCATCCTCGTCCGCAGGTCATCGATCCGCCGCTCGAACACGGCGCCAGCCGGCGCCTCGCCGGCGATCTCCAGGAGGTCGTCAACCTCGTCCTCGACGTCGTCGCGTTCCCCTGAAGAGAGTTCCTCGGAGCCATCCCGGACGGCGACGACCGCACACGTGAGGCTGTCGACCTGGCCCTCGCAGCCCCGTCTCTACTCGAAAAGAAGCACCGTGAAGGTCCTCGCAGCTACGAGCAAGCCCGATCCCGTGCGCGCTCACTCGGCTGAAGATCGGCATGACGTCGCTCGGATAGGTCATGAGGCCGTGCGTGTCGGGGAGCACGACGTGACCAGTCTGTTCCTGCATCAGCTCCAACAGCGCCGGAGCCAGGAACGAGGTCGGAGATCGGCTCCAAAGTCCGCCCCATACCGAGGACAGAAAAGGAGCGCTCCAACCGGCTCCGCCAGGAATCGCCCGCGCTGAGCGCGTCCTCGTCGGTGCCGAAGGCAGATCCGAAGAGCGCTAGCGAATTGGAGTCCTCAATCGCGTTCCCTACGTAAGTCGCGCGAAGGACGATGACAACCTCATTGCTGACATGGAGGACGACTTCTTGTTCTACGTATGGAAGCCGCTTGAGTCCCCCGACCTGGAATCGGAGTCCGAAGTTGCATCGCTGACTGGTCATTGAGTGATTCCACGGGACTATGTGCTGACGGGCGTCTCGCCATCACGACGAAGCCCCTGCGCGCCGCTTGGTGCGGCATCTCCACAAAACCAAGGTCCTTCTCCCCGTGGCGAGCGTTCCTCGCGTTGGTCACCACCTCGAGCTGTGCGCGTCGGAAGTACCAGCGGCCGTACGGCGCCTGGACGGCCGGCAGAAATTCCTTGCGAATGAGCTGATGTACCCGCTTGATCGTGACGCCGAGAAGATCCGCGGCTTCCCGTGTGTCTGCCCAGTAGTGGTGCGGCTTGCCGTGGCGAATGCGGGCGAGGGACACCCGCTTACGTCGGCGAGTTGCGCGCCCGCTTCGCGTCTCGGGTCTGCTTCGGCAGTCTGCCTTCCAGCACGAGCCGGTGCCCAGAGGAGGTGCGGATGCCTAGGATCTCGGCGGCCTCCGCGGCGGTTAGCCTTCTGCGTGAAAGTCCTGACAGCGTCGCATCCCGCTTGCGAGGATCGGGAAATGCGTAATCGACTCCTGATGTGGCATCAGCAGCCGAACGGGGGGATGCTCGCCGTGGGGACCAAAGCAACGCGCCAGTGGCTTTCCCCCGCAGGCCGAGCCCTCGTTATAGGCATGCTGTTTGCGACGGTGCTGATGACGGGCGCTGTCCCTTTCCAGGGGACTGCGGCGCGCGCGGCCGGGGTGGGTTACCTCGAGGGCCGGGTGGTGGATCAGGCCGGGACGGCTGCTCGTGTGTACGTGCGTGTGTTTCCGGTCGGCAGCGCTGGCGAGGCCGGCCAGGAGTTCAGCCATCCTTTCACCGGCGGATATCGCGTCGGGCCTTTGCCCGAAGGTCAGTACCAGGTGCTTTTCACTTCCGAGCCGGGCGGCACACCGGATCACTGGGCCTGGCAGTGGCACGGGAACCACACCGCCCGTGCGGCCTCACCTCCGATCGCCGTGACCGCTGACACCACAACGGCTGGCGTCGACGCGGTGGTGCAACGAGGCGGCCGTTTCATCGGCCGGGTGAGGTCCTCCGACCGGCGCCCGATCGGCTTGCTCGGATGCTGCTCCGCCAAGGACGCCCAGTTTCAGCCGACCCTCTATGCGGACGTGCGGGTCCGTAGCGTTGACCTTGCCCGCGACGTCGGCGGCACCGTCGCAGACATGCACGTCACCGGCAGCAACACCATCTCCGTCGAAACAGACGAGTACTTCGCCTACGGCCTACAGACCGCCGACTATCGGATCTACGTCGAGCCCCGGCTCCCAGGCTACAAACCTACGTGGTTCGACCACGCCGCCACTGAGGATGCCGCGCAGCGAGTCGCCGGCGTGGCCGCCGTGTCCACCACGCCGCGGGTCGTGACCTTCGACGCGACCCGGAGGCACCTGTGGGCGGTGAAGCGGCTGACTTGGAGCGGGACGGCCCGGGTGGGCCAGACCGTGCGAATCACCAGCCCAGGGGAGTGGAACAAGCGTCCCGACTCATACCGATTCTCGTGGCATGCCAACGACCAGCGCTTGAAGCGCGGCCGAACACTGACACTGACCAGCAAGCTAAAGGGCGTGCAAACGCTCAGCGCCTGCGTCAGCGCCCGACGAGACGGGTTCGCCAAGGCAAGCCAGTGCCGGTTCCTTCCCCGGATTCGATCCCCACGCTGAGCCGCAAATGTCATCTCCGCGGACGCCAACTCAGGCGGGAAGGCGGTCACCGCATAACTGAGCCAGCCGATCCGGTTCTCTCCCGGCCCCGTCGACCAACGCACGCACCCCTGCCAGTCGCCTTCGCGGGTCTGTCTGCGCTGCTCGAGGGTGCCCGGGTGCCACTCGTCTTCGACGCGCAGCTCGACGTCGATCCAGAGGCGTTCGGCGGGCAACATGCGTCCGGGAGGTCGTGGGTTTCCCATCGTCGGTCGACCCTGGGACGGAGCCTAGTGTCTGTTGGCATGGATCCCGCCAGTGGCTCGTAGCCGGGTTGCTTGCTGCCTACAAGATGGGCATCGTTTTCGTGACTCTTGCCATCGCGCGTAGGCGCTAGGCCACGTCCGCGCGACGCCTAACCAGGGGTGCTGCTCCTCGACCCTGATTCCAGAGCAGCGCGCCGACTGGAGTCATCGTGGACGCTGGCGCAAGCGAACCAGAACGCAGATACTCCGATTAGTGGCGAGTCTCACCTCAGGGGGATCTCATGACGCTTCGCCCGCTGGCCTGCGTCGTTGTTGCTGGACTGTTCGGCGTGGTGACTGCGGCCCCAGCCGGCGCCCAGGCTGAGCCGGTCATGGAGAAGTCTGAAGCGGCCGCGTACTACCTAGCAGCGGCTTGCGCGCTAAACGCAGCCAACCATCGCTTCCACACGGTCCTCTTGGGCGACAATCGGGTGACTAAGGCAGAAGTCGCGCGTCGGCTACCGACATTCAAGCGGGAGTCGAGGCGCCTCGCGCCTGCCCTCAACGAGTTCGCTCGTGCCCTGAACAACCCGCCGGCAGCATGGCCGGAGTCAATCGACGGGAACGTCTTTCGGTTAGCAAACATGGA
This sequence comes from Nocardioides sp., assembly GCF_035697785.1. Lineage (GTDB taxonomy): Bacteria > Actinomycetota > Actinomycetes > Propionibacteriales > Nocardioidaceae > Nocardioides_B. The sequence goes on along the minus strand of NZ_DASSCL010000005.1, from coordinate 40,254 downwards.
CGCCCGTCAGGCCAACGTTCGACGGGAGCAGGGGCATGTCCATTCGGCCGTCCGATGGGTGCGTCTGCACTTGCGTGCCGAGCGTATCCATGACGAGAGCGTTCCAGCACTAATCCGGGAACGCCTCGACCTACCTGCGCCACCTCCAACGGGGGAACATTGCTAGCAGTCTCCCGGAATGGGGCGCTGAGGGTCACATCTTGAGCGTCGGTGAGCCGATCCTCGGGACCTTGAGCAGTGCGCGGACAGTCCGCAGAAAGTCCGCAAGACGTTCACAAACGGCCACCGGCTGCCAACGCTGACAAACGGCGTCACCGCAGGTCAGGGTGGCCCTCTCGGTGTTCCGCCGCAGGTCAGTGACCCACCGCAAATAGTTCCCGGCCTAAAGGCCAGCTCATCCCTCCCGAGCCTCCGACCTGCGCGCAGTCCGGTTGCGGCGGATGATCCCGTCCGCTGCTGGAAGGGGTGGGTGTGTGGGCATTTTTTGCGAGTCCTTGACGAAGCGTCGGCATGCTCATCGGTATAGACACCTCAACCAAGGGGAGCGGTGAGGCAGATGCATGCAGGCGGGAGAAGGAGGAAAGGTGCCAGGTGGGGCCTGGCGCTGACCGCAGTAACGGCTTTGGGGGCAAGCGCGTTGGTGCCCCCTGTCAATGCAGCAGTAAGTGGTCCCCGGGTCATCGTGGTGAGTCCCGAGAGCAGCGTCGTGGCGGTCAGCGGCCTCGACGACGAGACGTACACCATCACGCTGGAGCGAGGCGGCCTCCCGGTGTCGTCGGCGACCGGTACCCCGGACGCCTCAGGGACGTTGGAGATCAACGCGGGCGCCCAGCCGTTCTGCTGGATCGGGGTGACCCCCGAGGTCATCCCCGGCGACGAGGTCCACCTGACGGGCGGCGGTGTCGACGACGACTTCGCCACCGTCGAGGACATCAAGGTCACGAGCAGACCGGTCGGAAACGAGGGGAACGACGCGTTCACGGTCACCGGCACGCTGGGTGCCGACCTCGACCTCGACAACGTGAACGTCCTCGTCCGGTTTCCGTTTGCCGCGGATGAATGGCGGGCGGACGCCAACACGTCGGACGAGGACAACACGCTGGAGCTCGACGGCAGCACCTGGACCGCGACCTTCACCACTAGCAGAGACGGAATTCCGGTCGACGCCGAGGTGATCGCGGCCGCCCGGACTCCGACCGTGCTGGAGGCGACGTACGGCGTCGGTGGCGACCCGGAGGGGGACCCCCCCTACAACGAAGCGACGGCCGACCGCGTCGGTGCCGGCGCCCCGATACCCGAGGGGTGCCCGCGAAGGGCGAGGCGGGCGATCCAAGACGTGTCGCCGGTGAGCATCAACCTGAACAACCCGGGCTCGGACCTGACGGTGTCGGGTGTGACCGGAGGTGTGTCGCCGACGGTTCGCGTCGACCTGTCCGATGGAACGCCCCCGACAATCAGTCGGCAGGCGAGTCTGGTCGGCACCCCACCAGATGCTGTCCCGACTGAAGTGACCTGGAGGGCGACCTTCTCCGCGGCCGAGCTGACCACGCTCGACGGCGCCATCACCGTCACCGCTGAGCATGCCCCGATCCCCGGGGGAGCGCAGAACACCAGAACGGTCCTGAAGGACTTCGTGGCGCCCGGGGTGCCGACTGTCTCCCCGGACGGCGGCACCTTCCGGGACCGGGTGTCGGTGACCATGGCGGGCGAGGACGGGGGCAGGATCCTGTTCAACCTGCGCGGCGGCGACCCGAGCCAGAACGGCACCGTCTTCACCGGTCCGTTCCTGATCACCGGGGACACCCTCCTGCACGCCGTCCAGCAGGATGCTGCCGGCAACCTGGGGCCGCAGATCACCCGCAGGTTCACAAAACTGGTTCCACCTGGCCCCGGCAGCGGGACGCCCCCCGGTGCCGGTGCCGGTGCCGGTCCCCGGGGTGGGCGTGCGATCGTCCCCCTCGCTCCGTCCATCGCCAAGGCGAAGTCCGGGAAGCCGCGCGGCGTCAAGACCGCAACCGCTCGCTGGCGGCCCCCGAAGGCCAACGGCGCGGTGCGCAACGGCTATGACGTCCGGGCGCTGAAGCTCCGGCCCGGCCGAGCAGCGAAGGTCCTGCGGCCCAAGTCGGTGGGACCGAAGGCGACGAAGGTGAAGGTGACTCTGCCGAAGGGCAAGTACCGGTTCCAGGTGCGGGCCAGCAGCGCGGCAGGCAACAGCCCGTGGTCAGGGCGCTCCAACAAGGTGACCGCGCGGTAGAGGGTCGTCTGTCGGGTTTCCCCGGCCAGCCAGGCAGCCCTCGCCAATGAGAAGAGACTGCGCCGTCGGAGACGTCCGGCGGCGCAGTCGCGTCACCCCCCAGGTGTGGCCGTCCGGCGGGTATCAGCGCCGCCCGCTCCCCTCTCCTCCTCTGCGTACGAGGACGCGCAGGCCCGTCCGTCCCAGGCCGGTCCTGACAAAATGGAGCAGATTCCGTATGTTGGTTCCGTAATTCCCGGGTCCCGGAACCTAGTGAGGGGACACACGATGACGGCTCGAGGCGCGCTGATGGCGTTCGCCGGCCTGCTGGGCGTCATGGGCGTGATCTTGGCGGTGGTGGCGCGCGGGCGAACCGACCTGGTCGGCGCCGCGATGATCGTGGGCGCCGTCCTGGTGGCCGCGATGACCGCGACCGCGAAGCCGCGCCGCGAGGACGGCGACCGCCGAGTCTGAGGTCGGTCAGCCGGCCAGCCACGCGTCGAAGGCGCGGGTGTCGGTCGGTCTGCCGAGGAACGCCTCGACCAGGTCGGCCGCGTCCCGGCTGCCGCCGGGCTCGAGCACGGTGTCGCGGTACCTCCGGGCGACCTCGGGCGCGAGCAGGTCACCCTCGTCGAAGGCCGAGAAGAGGTCCTTCGAGATGACCAGGCTCCACAGGTAGGTGTAGTACGACGAGCCGTAGCCCTCGTCCGCGAGGTGGCCGAACGATGCGTAGTGGTGGGTGTCGGCCAGCGGCTCGTAGGGGAAGTACGTCGCGGCGAGCTGGTCGACGTACGCCGCGAGGTCCGTGGGTACGTCGGCGTGGATGCCCACCGAGGTCGCGGCGTAGAACATCTGCACGCGCAGCTCGTTGGCGAGGTTGAACGAGTTCGCGTCCCGCATCCGACGGACCAGGTCCTCGGGGATCGGGCGGCCCTCGGCGTCGGTCGCGAACGTGCCCAGCACGGAGGCGTTCCGCGCCCACTCCTCGAGCATCTGGCTGGGCGCCTCGATGAAGTCCCGCTCGGTGGCCACGCCCGAGAACCGCGCCCAGTCCTGCCGACCGCCGACGATCGCGTGGATCAGGTGGCCGAACTCGTGCAGCAGCGTCACCACGTCGTCGTGCGACATCAGGCCCCGCGGCAGGTTGCAGAGCAGAGCCGACTGCGGGAGCTGGACGTCGCGGATCCCCTTGACCAGCGGGAAGTGCGCGGCGTGCTTGAACTTCCCGTCGCGGGGGTGCAGGTCGAGGTGGATCCGGCCGAGCAGCGCACCGTCGAGGATCACGTCGTACGTCGAGACGTCGGCATGCCACGTCGGCGCGTCCGGCCGCTCGACGTACTCGAGCCCGAACAGCCGGGACGTCACGTCGAGCACGCCGGCCCGGACCTTCGCGAAGTCGAAGTACCGGCGGACCTCCTGGGCATCCAGTCCGTAGCGCTCGCGCCGGACGACCTGCGTCCAGTACCACGAGTCCGCCCAGCTCATCGTGGTCAGCTCGGGGTGGTCCTGCCGCTGTCGCTCCACCAGGTCGGCGAGGCTCCTTGCGGACGCCTCCGCGGACTCCGCGCTGAGCCGGTCGACGAACTCGCGGATCGCGGGCTCGGAGCCGATCATCCGGATCTCGGCGTCGTAGTCCGGCCAGCCGGAGTAGTCCAACAGCTCGGCGCGCTCGCGGCGGATCTCCAGGATCTCGCGCAGCACGGCGTCGTTGTCGGGGAAGCCGCGGTTGTAGAACTCCCGCAGCAGCAGGTGCCGGGCCTCGCGGTCGGTGGCGAACTCTCGGAAGGGCAGCGCGTCGGGATAGTCGGTGGTGACGGTGACCGTCCCGTCCGGCCCGGGTGGATGGGCCGAGACGTAGTCGTCGGGGAGGCCGTCGAGCTGGTCGGGGCGCAGCTGGACGCTCCGCACGTCGGCACTCACGGTGCGCTCGAAGGTCTGCGACAACGTCACGTCGCGTTCGGCCAGCTCGCGCAGTCGGGCCCGGGTCTCGTCGTCGCGGTCGACCCCGGCCCGGCGGAAGTCGCGCAGGGTCATGTGCAGCATCCGGGAAGAGGCGTCGTCGAGCCCGTAGGCGTCGAGCGAGGCGAGCGTCTGGTAGATCCCGCGGTCGAGCCGGACCTCGTTGGCGACCGCGGCGACCTGCTGCTCGGCGGCGTCGGCCCGCTCCCGGATCACGGCGTCCGGGTGAGCCTGGCCGACCAGCCGGGCGGCGGTGGTGGCGTTCAGCAGCGCGGTGCTCAACCGCCCCCACAACCGCAGCACGTCGGCACTGTCGTGGGCCCGGTCGGTCGGCTCCGCGAGCGTGTCGGCGGCACGGCGTACCTCGTCGAGCATGTCGTCGCAGCGCTCCACCAGGAACGTCGCCCACGCGTCGCGGTCGTCGGGGGATCCGGGCAGCTCCAGTGGCGTCACTCCGGCACTCTAGGGTGCCGGACACGGCCGCCGCCGGTGTCCGGGAATCCCGACGGCGCGGCGTACGTTGGAGGGGCCGATTGGAGGATCCGTGAGCCTGCCACCGTTCGAGCTGCCCGCGTCGTACGACGACGGCGGCACCAAGCATCCCGCCGACGCCTACCAGCAGGCGTGGAACCTCATCGAGGGGTCCGCGCCGTTGAAGGCGATCGAGATCCTCGACCCCGCACTGTCCGCGGAGCCGGACTCCAGCGCGTTGCGCACACTGCGTGCCTGGGCGTACTTCAAGAGCGCCCAGCTCGGTCGGGCCCAGGAGGACCTCGAGCGTCTGGTGGAGAACAACCCGACCGACGTGTGGGCGCGGTTCGCGCTGGGCCGGGTGCTCGAGCGCCAGTCCCGCTACGCCGACGCGCTGCCGCACCTGCGGCTGGCGGCGGTGATGTCCGGCGACGCGGAGCACGAGGCCGGCGTGCTGCGCGTGGAGCGCCGGCTGGCGGAGGCCGACGGCACCCTCGACCAGCTGACCTGACGATCCGCGGCGAACCTCAGGGGAGGGTGAGCACCTCGGCGCCGGAGTCCGTGACGAGCAGCGTGTGCTCGAACTGCGCGCTGCGGCGCCCGTCCTTGGTGACCACGGTCCAGTCGTCGGGCCACATCTCCCACTCGTGCGTGCCCAGGCACAGCATCGGCTCGATCGTGAACGTCATGCCCGGCTCGATGACGGTGTCGTACATCGGTGTGTCGAAGTGCGGGATGATCAGCCCCGAGTGGAACGACGTGCCGATCCCGTGGCCGGTGAACTCGCGTACGACGCCGTAGCCGAACCGCTTCGCGTAGGACTCGATGACCCGTCCGATCACGTTCACCTGCCGGCCCGGGCGCACCGCCTTGATGGCGCGGCGCAGTGACTCCTCGGTGCGCTCGACGAGCAGCCGGCTCTCCTCGTCGACGTCACCGGCGAGGAACGTCGCGTTGGTGTCACCGTGCACCCCGCCGACGTAGGCGGTGATGTCGACGTTCACGATGTCGCCGTCCTCGATGACCCGGCTGTCGGGGATGCCGTGGCAGATCACCTCGTTGACGCTGGTGCATAGCGACTTCGGGAACCTCCGGTAGCCCAACGTCGAGGGGTAGGCGCCGTTGTCGCAGAGGAACTCGTGGCCGATGCGGTCGAGCTCGTCCGTGGTGGTGCCTGGGCTGACCTGCTTGCCGACGACCTGGAGCGCCTGCGCGGCCAGCCGCCCGGCCACGCGCATCCGCTCGATCGTCTCCGAGTCCTTGACCTCGGGCCCTTCGTACGTTGCCGGGGATGGCCGGTCGACGTACTCCGGACGCGCGATGTGGCCGGGCACGGGACGGCGGGGAGACACGGCGGCAGGGGCGATCGCGGTCACCCGTCGAGTGTAGTTTCCGAGGCAGAGGGAACGACCAGCGTGCACGCGCGCGGCGGCACGACCGAGCGACCGGAGGATCGATGAGCGACACGGAGTACTGGTTCTGCCTGAAGCACCACACGGTGGAGGGCGCGGACGGCTGCAAGAACGCTGACCGCCTGGGTCCCTACGCCACCTCGGAGGAGGCGTCCCGCGCGCTCGACAAGGTCGCCGAGCGCAACGAGCAGTGGGAGAACGACCCCAACTGGAACGACGACGACATGGAGGACTGACCCCTCCCGCAGACACGACGAGGCCCCGTCACCGACCAGCGGTGACGGGGCCTCGTGCGTGAGTTCTACTTCTTCGCGGTCCGCTTGGCGGTGGCCTTGGTGGCGCCCGCCTTGCGAGTGGCGGTCTTCTTGGCCGGCGCCTTCTTCGCCGCGACCTTCTTGGTGGCGGTCTTCTTGGCGGCCGGGGCCTTCTTGGTCACGGTCTTCTTCGCGGTCGACTTCTTGGCGGGCGACTTCTTCGCTGTCTTCTTGGCGGCGCTCTTGGTGGCGCTGGCCTTCTTGGCCGCCTTCTTCACAGCCTTCTTCGCGACCTTCTTGGCCGGCGACTTCTTGGCGGTGGCCTTCGTGGCGGTCTTCTTGGCCGGTGCCTTCTTCGCTGCGACCTTCTTGGTGGTGGTCTTCTTGGCGGGAGACTTCTTGGCCACGGTCCTCTTGGCCGCGGACTTGGTGGCGGTGGCCTTCTTCGTGGCCTTCTTGGCGGGAGCCTTCTTCGCCGCGGTCTTCGTTGCTGCAGGCACTGCTGCCTCCTGGTTCGAGAGCCCGACCCGGTGTCGGCCTTCACTGTTCCCTGACGGGGTTAGGCGGCCATCGGTCGCCCCCTCGAAGATGATCTTGGCAACATTGAGGCGTGAGGTAAACGAAATCCGCAAAGTCGCATCGCGTGTCGCGATTGCCAACGTCGACCACGTTCGATAGTGACCAGTGACTTCATGGCCTCAGAACCCCTTGATTTGTTGGGGTCTGAGGCTGCGTCCCGCGAATGATGGGAGGCTCATCGCATGAACCAGCAGCTCGACAAGTCCGGGCCGTTCTTGGTGATCGGTGGCCTCGCTGTTGCGTTCTTCCTCTACGCGTACTCCGCGATCGCGTTGCCCGGTTGGCTGAACTCGCTCGTTCTGCCGGTCTTCTGGGTGGTGCTTCTCGTCGTCGCGACGCGCTGGTTCACCCGGCATCCGCGGGCGTCGATACTGCTGCCGGTCGTTGCAATCGCAGTGTGGTTCGCAGTGATGCTGCTCGTGCCGCGCGACTGAAGTGAGACGGTCGGAGCCGTCGTCAGAACGTGTGCTCCGGCCCGGGGAACGTGCCGTCCGCCACCTCGGCGGCGTACTGCTTCGCCGCCTCGAGCAGCACCCCGTGCACGTCGGCGTACTGCTTGACGAACTTCGCCATCCGTCCGGTGCGAAGGCCGAACGCGTCCTGCCACACCAGCACCTGTCCGTCGCAGTGCGGGCCGGCGCCGATGCCGATCGTCGGGATGGTGAGCTCCTTGGTGACCTGGGCGGCGACGTCTCCGGGCACCATCTCCATCACCAGGGAGAACGCACCCGCGGCTTCCATCGCCTTGGCCGCGTCGACGAGCCGGGACGCGCTGTCTCCACGACCCTGCACGCGGTAGCCGCCGAGGTTGTGCTCGGACTGCGGCGTGAACCCGATGTGCGCCATCACGGGGACACCCGACTGGGTGAGCTTCTCGACCTGGGGGACCATCTCCACGCCGCCCTCCAGCTTGACGGCGTGGGCGTTGGCCTCCTTCATGAATCGCACGGACGTGTGGAAGGCCTGCTCGGGGGAGGCCTGGTAGGAGCCGAACGGGAGGTCGGCGACGATCAACGCCCGCTTCGCCGACCGGGTGACCGCACGGACCAACGGGATCAGCTCGTCGACCGTCACCGGCAGCGAGGTCTCGTTGGCGTAGACGTTGTTGGAGGCCGAGTCGCCGACCAGCATCACCGGGATGCCGGCCTCGTCGAACGTCTGCGCGGCGTACATCTCGTAGGCGGTGAGCATCGCGAACTTCTCGCCGCGCTCCTTCATCTCCCGCAGGTGATGCGTCCGGACCCGGCGTAGCGGCTTCGCGGCGTCGGGTGCCGCCGGACCGGTGCCGTAGGGGGCGGCCGTCTCGCTCATGGAGTACCTCCACACGCTGTGCTCTCGAGGCTCCCTCATGGAGTCCCCGGATCCTTTCCAGGCTATCCCCGGATCGCGGCGGTGCGCCCTGTGTCCCGGGTCACGTCGGGGCTGGCAGACTCGGGACGTGGACTTCCATTCGGCGTACGACCAGGGCTTCGCACGAGTCGCGGCCTGCACGGTGACCACCTCCATCGCCGACCCGCGGGCCAACGCGCAGGCGGTGCTCGACGAGGCACGTGGCTGCGCCGCGGAGGGCGTCGTGGTGGCGGTGTTCCCCGAGCTGACGCTGAGCGGCTACGCCATCGAGGACCTGCTGCTGCAGGAGACCCTGCTCGACGAGGTCGAGGGAGCCATCGCCGACGTAGTCGCGGGGTCCGCGGACCTCGACGTGATGCTCGTCGTCGGCGCGCCGCTGCGCCAGGGGCTGCGCGTGCTCAACTGCGCGGTCGTTGTGCACGGCGGCCGGGTGCTCGGAGTCGCGCCGAAGTCCTACCTGCCGACCTACCGCGAGTTCTACGAGCGGCGACACTTCGCGCCCGGAGACGACCAACGCGGCGAGGCGATCGTGCTCGGCGGCGTGGAGGTCCCGTTCGGTCCCGACCTGCTGTTCTCCGCCCCGGCGGTGCCGGGCCTGGTCGTGCACGTCGAGATCTGCGAGGACATGTGGGTGCCGGTGCCGCCCAGCGCGGAGGCCGCGCTTGCCGGTGCCACGGTCCTCATCAACCTGTCCGGCAGCCCCATCACAGTCGGCCGGGCCGAGGACCGCCGGCTCCTCGTCCAGTCGGCGTCGAAGCGGTGCCTCGCGGCCTACGTGTACGCCGCGGCCGGGTTCGGCGAGTCCAGCACGGACCTGTCGTGGGACGGGCAGACGATGATGTTCGAGATGGGCGAGCTGCTCGACGAGACCGAGCGCTTCCCCGACGGCCCGAGACGATCGGTCGCCGACGTCGACCTGATGCGGCTGCGGCAGGAGCGGCTGCGGCAGGGCACGTTCGACGACAACCGGCGGACGCTCGGGCAGCGGGTCTCGGAGTTCCGCACCGTCGAGGTCGCGCTCACGCCGCCCACGGGCGACATCGGGCTGCGTCGCGTGATGGACCGGTACCCGTTCGTGCCCGACGATCCCGAACGCCTCGCCCTCGACTGCTACGAGGCCTACAACATCCAGGTGTCCGGCCTGGAGCAGCGGCTCAACGCGATCGGCAGCCCCAAGGTCGTGATCGGGCTGTCGGGCGGCCTCGACTCGACGCACGCGTTGATCGTGGCCGCGAAGGCCATGGACCGGCTCGGCCGACCCCGTTCAGACATCCACGGGATCACGATGCCGGGCTTCGCGACCAGCTCGGGGACGAAGACCAACGCCACCCGGCTGGCGCAGGCACTGGGCGTGACGTTCGAGGAGATCGACATCCGGCCGGCGGCGACGCGGATGCTGGACGACCTCGACCATCCCTTCGCCGACGGCGAACCCGTCTACGACGTCACGTTCGAGAACGTGCAGGCCGGGCTGCGCACGGACTACCTGTTCCGGATCGCCAACCACCGCGGCGGCATCGTGCTCGGCACCGGCGACCTCTCCGAGCTGGCCCTGGGCTGGTGCACGTACGGCGTCGGTGACCAGATGTCGCACTACGGCGTGAACGCCGGCATCCCGAAGACGCTGATCCAGCACCTCATCCGATGGGTGGTGGCCACCGCCCAGCTGGAGCCGGGTGCCAGCGACGTACTCCTGGAGATCCTGGACCAGGAGATCTCACCCGAGCTGGTGCCGGCGGAGGAGGGGGAGCGGCCGCAGAGCACCGAGGACGCGATCGGCCCCTACGCCCTGCAGGACTTCACGCTGTTCCACGTCCTGCGCTACGGCTTCCCGCCGAGCCGGATCGCGTTCCTCGCCCACCACGCGTGGGCCGACGCCGACCGGGGCGCCTGGCCGCCGGGCTTCGACGAGTCGCGGCGGATCGCCTACGACCTGCCGACCATCCGGAAGTGGCTCGAGGTGTTCGTGCAGCGGTTCTTCGCGTTCAGCCAGTTCAAGCGGTCCGCGCTGCCCAACGGCCCGAAGGTGGTCGCCGGTGGCTCGCTGTCACCGCGGGGTGACTGGCGTGCCCCCTCCGACGGCAACGCGCGGGTGTGGCTCGACGAGCTGCGCCGCAACGTGCCTGAGTGATCTCGCCGGGCTCGATCACCGGGAGCGGGTCGATCACCGGGCAGCGGGCCGGTCCCCGGATACCGGGGTGAAACATGGGAAGGTCAGACTGGCCGCCGACACCTGAGGGACCACGAACTAGCGGGAGGAAGCCATGGGCAAGCAGGAAGACTTCGTGCTCCGCGCCCTGGAGGAGCGCGACGTGCGCTTCGTGCGGCTCTGGTTCACCGACGTGCTGGGCTCGCTGAAGTCGGTGGCCGTCGCGCCGGCCGAGCTCGAGGGTGCCTTCACGGAGGGCATCGGCTTCGACGGCTCGGCGATCGAGGGCTTCGCCCGGGTCTACGAGGCGGACATGCTGGCCAAGCCCGACCCGTCGACGTTCCAGATCCTGCCGTGGCGCGGTGAAGGGCCGGCGACAGCGCGGATGTTCTGCGACATCGTGATGCCGGACGGCTCCCCGTCGTACGCCGACCCACGGTTCGTGCTCAAGCGCACACTGTCGAAGGCCGCCGAGGCCGGCTTCACCTTCTACACACACCCCGAGATCGAGTTCTACCTCTTCAAGGACACCCCGGAGCCCGGCGGCGACCCGGTCCCCGTCGACCGCAGCGGCTACTTCGACCACACCGCGCAGAGCATGGGCTCGGACTTCCGTCGCGAGGCGATCTCGATGCTCGAGGCGATGGGCATCTCCGTCGAGTTCAGCCACCACGAGGGTGGGCCCGGGCAGCAGGAGATCGACCTGAGGTACGCCGACGCGTTGTCGACGGCCGACAACGTGATGACGTTCCGCACGGTGGTCCGCGAGGTCGCGCTGTCGCAGGGAATCTGGGCGTCGTTCATGCCCAAGCCGTTCACCACCCACCCGGGCTCCGGGATGCACACGCACGTGTCGCTGTTCGAGGGCGACCGCAACGCGTTCTTCGCCGCCGGATCGGAGTACCAGCTCTCGACCGTCGGCCGCCAGTTCATCGCCGGCGTCCTCAAGCACGCCTCCGAGATCACGGTGGTCACCAACCAGTGGGTGAACTCCTACAAGCGGCTGATGTGGGGCGGCGAGGCGCCGTCGTACATCTGCTGGGGCCACAACAACCGCTCGGCGATGATCCGGGTCCCGATGTACAAGCCCAACAAGGGCCAGTCGACGCGCATGGAGCTGCGGACGATCGACTCGGCGTGCAACCCCTACCTCGCGTTCGCGGTGATCCTCGCGGCCGGTCTCAAGGGCATCGAGGAGGGCTACGAGCTGCCGCGCGAGGCCGAGGACGACGTGTGGTCGCTCAACGAGAGGGAGCGCAAGTCGCTCGGCATCGACCCGCTGCCGAAGAGCCTCTACGAGGCCATCGAGGTGGCGGAGAGCTCCGAGCTGCTCGCCGAGACCCTGGGCGAGCACGTCTACGACTTCTTCCTGCGCAACAAGCGCAAGGAGTGGGAGGACTACCGCGTGCAGGTCTCCGCGTTCGAGCGCGACCTCATGCTGCCGATCATCTGAGCGGCCGAGCTGACCCAGTGCCCTCTCGAGGTCCGGTGGTCGACTGGCACGACCGCCCGGCCGGTGAGGGCCGGACGGTCGTGTCAGGGGAGCCGACCGGGTGTCGCCGGTCCGCGGGCGCCTATCGGCGCGTGCTGAAGGAGACGTTCGTCAGAACCCCACCTCGGCTCGACTCGACGATCAGACGGTTCGCGCCGTTCGGGGAGACCCCGCCTCGAGCCCGGACCGACCAGTCCCCAGTGGTGGCCGGAGCCACCGGGGCGGCGACCGGTCCGCTGCCGACGAGGGCACCCTTCTCACCGGTGGCCGTCTGCAGGTACACGCTCACCGTGTTGCCCGTGACGATGCTCGCCGTGCCGCTGATCCGCCACTCCGTCTTGCTGGTCCGCAACTCCGCGGAGGTCACCGTCAGCTGGTCGACGACCGGGGTGACCGTGACGGTGGCGGCCTCCGACGTTGCGCCTTGGGGCGACGTCACCGTCAGTGTGAAGGTCAGCGGCTGCGTCGTCGCCGGCATCCCGAAGGAGAACGACTCCGCGCTTCCGGTCGGCACGTCGACAGTCGGGCCACCGGTCTGCGACCAGGCAAACTCGGCGGCGTTGGTGCTGCCCGCGCCGGACACGGTCACCTGCTGGCCCGCCATCGCGTTGGCCGGGCTGGCCGTCGCGACGGCCACCGGCGCGGCCGGCTCGGGCAGCGTGTCCATGACGTTGACCACGAACGGGGCACTGGTGTGCGTGCCTCCGGACCCGGTGGCCGTCACGGTGAACTCCAGGGTGGCGGTGTCTTGGGGAGCCGCGAAGGTGACCTGCTGGCCGGTCTGGCCGGTCACCCCCATGTCCGGTCCGGCGGTCTGCTCCCACACGAGGGTGTCGGTGTTCAAGGAGGCGCTGGCGTCGAGCGTCACCGGCTCACCGAACGTGACGTTCGCCGGGCCGGTGATGATCGCGGTGGTCGGCGCCGGGGTGGACAGCTCGCCACCGGTCACCGTGACGGGCGCGACATCCGCGCCCTTGCCGGTGGAGCCGACCGTGACGTCGGCCGGAGGTGACTCGAGCGACAGGGTCGCCCGACCGTCGGTGAAGGTCGCCTGGGCTCCGGTGACGGAGTCGACGAGTCCCTTGAGGGACAACGTCGGCGGCTCGACCTCGTCGCTCGACTTCGCCTCCACTGTCAGCGTCTTCGCTCCGGTGTCGTAGACCGCGGCCGCGATCGTGACGTCGTCAGTCACAGGCATCTTCTTCGTTGCGACCGGGACGTCGCTCTCGTTCGTGATCGTCACCTCTGCGGGGGCCGGGGTGCTGTCGGGAATCGGTATGCGGGCGAAGTAGCGGCTGCCCTCACCCTTCAAGGTCGTCTTCTGGATCCCGTCCGCCTCCACCGTGATCGAGTCCCCGGCGTCCGAACCGGCGAACACGTCGAGGTACCGACCGCTCGCGGTCTCTGTGAACACGGCCTTGTCCGGCTTGACGCCGGAGTTCGTGGAGACCTTGCCCATGATGTTGAACAGGTCGGTCTGGATCATGTCGACCCCCGGCCCGCCGATGCCCGGTCCCTCGATCCGGAAGAAGTTCGTGTCGAGCGGACTGCCGGTCACCGCATGCGCGATGTTGGGGTCGCCGACGTACTTGTCGCCGGCCGCGTCGGTTACCAGGCCGGTGTCCCATCGCAGGAACGGGTTGATCCGGGACTTCATGGCAAGCGTGAAGTCGCCCGGTGCAGGGGTGATGTCCTCGACATACCGGTAGTCGTCGGCGTCCGCGTCGGTCACGGTGAACCTGTCCACGCCGTAGGGGTGGGTCACCGTGTAGGTGCCGGCGCTCGGGAAGTCGATGTCGAACCTGACCCGGCCGAAGACGACCTGGTCGCCGTCACGGACGGCCTCGTTGGCGAACGTCGCCTCGAGCGCGCTGACCAGCACGGCCTTTCCTCCACCCGCGGTGGTCAGCTCCGAGCCCGCCGAGAAGTAGAACGACTCACCGGGCCAGTTGCCCGGGAAGCTGATCGGACTGGTCGGGTCCGGCGTCTCTCCTGCGAGGAAGGCGTTGTCGCAGAGCGGGTTCTCGAGATCCAGGCACTGCTCGAGGCGGAGGTTGTTGGTGTCCTCGTACCAGACGGGGAACCCGTGCGAGCTGCTGGCGGGGCCGACGGCCTGAAGGCCGCTCGGCGGCGGTGTGACCACCTCGGCCCCGGCAAGCGTCGCGGTCGCGGCGACGAGGCCGAAGGCCACCAGAACGGCAGTGCCGGCACGCGTCCGGCCGCCGATCGTCCGCAGCCGGCCTGCGCGTACTTCCTTCTTCTCGGTGTCCACGCGCGAGCTGCCTGCCCGGCGCGCGATGTTCCGACTGTTCATGGTTACCCCAGGGGTGCTCTCGATACGGGCTGATGTCTCGTCCCCCCAGCCCGAGCTAGGGGGCCGCACTCGATGTGCGCTGACCACGCATCGTTTGTGCGCTAGGTAAAACCGGCGTGAAAGAGGGGCGGATCTGGTCATGAACCCGTCATCTGCGGGCCGGTTCACGCTCCCGGCTAGACAGCACGTCCCGCGGCGGTGCATCGCGACGCGGTCGGCCTCGTTCCTCGGGGTCGCGGCGCTCGACGACGGGGCGCCGGCCCGGGGCGTCCGACCCGATAGATTCGGACGCGTGAGCCAGCCCCGCGTCCTCGTCGTCCAGCACGAGGCCATCTGCCCGCCGGGTTGGGTGGGGGAGTGGCTCGTGGAGGCGGGTGCCGACCTCGACCTGCGCATGCCGTACGCCGGGGGCGACCTGCCGGCGACACTCGCCGACCACGACGGGCTGGTCGTGCTGGGCGGCAGCATGGGCGCGGACGACGACGCCGACCATGGCTGGCTCACCGACGTCAAGCGCCTGGTCCGCGAGGCGGCCGAGCACAGTGTCCCCACGTGGGGCATCTGCCTGGGTCACCAGCTCTGCGCGGTGGCCCTCGGCGGCGAGGTCGCGCCCAACCCGCGAGGCCAGCAGCTGGGCGTACTCGACGTCGGCTGGCGCCCGGAGGCCGCCCAGGACGCGCTGTTCGGACCGGTCTCCGGCCCGGCCCGCGCCGCGCAGTGGAACAACGACATCGTGGTGCGGCTGCCCGACGACGCGGTGCTGCTGGCCGAGACACCGCGCGGTGAGGTGCAGGCCGCGCGGTTCGCGCCGACCGTGTGGGGCGTGCAGTGGCATCCCGAGGCGGGCGGCGACATCATCCGGGTCTGGGCGGACGACGACCGCGACGACGCGACCGAGCGGGGCATCGACGTCTACGAGTACCTCCGGCACGTGACGGACGCCGAGCCCGAGCTGCGGGCCACCTGGCGGCCGCTGGTGGAGAGCTTCGTCGCCGGCGTACGCACCCGGGCGCCGGCGGTCCCGTGAGCGACGGCCGCGTCAGCACGGTCACCGGGCGGCTGGCCCGCCTGGGCTACCGCGACGTCGAGGGCACCACCGCCGCCCTGGACCGGATCGCCCCGGCCGGCGACGCGCTGGTCCGGCACAGCGAGGTCGCCGCCGACCCCGACCAGGCCGCCCGCTACCTCGCCGACATCGCCGACCGGGTGACCGACCGCGCTGACCTGCTGGCGGCGGTGGCCGACGACGAGGGCACCGCCCGGCGGCTGCTCAGCGTGCTCGGTGCGAGCTCCGCTCTCGGCGACCACCTGCTCCGGTATCCCGAGCACTGGCACGACCTCACCGACCCCACCCTCGAGTCGACCCGCGCGGCGGCGTACCACCTCAGGGCCAGCATGCTCGAGGCGGTCGGCGCCGACCCGACGGACGACTGCCCGACGGCCACCCGGCCCGACACCGAGGCGGTCGACGCGATGCGGGTCGAGTACCGCCGGTTGCTGCTCCGGCTTGCCGCGCGCGACCTGGCGCATGGCGTCGGCGTCGACGACGTCGCGGCGGAGCTCTCCGACCTCGCCGCCGCCACCCTGGAGGCCGGGCTCGCGGTCGCCCGTTCCCGTGTCGGTGAGGCCGGTCAGGCGGCGCGGCTCGCGGTCATCGCGATGGGCAAGTGTGGCGGTCACGAGCTGAACTACGTCAGCGACGTCGACGTGATCTTCGTCGTGGAGCCGGCCGAGGGGCACGAGGAGCAGGCAGCTGTCCGGGTCGGCACCCAGCTCGCCTCGCACCTCATCCGGGTCTGCTCCGACCACACCGGGGAGGGCACGATCTGGCCGGTCGACGCGGCGTTGCGCCCCGAGGGCAAGGCCGGCCCGCTAGTCCGCACCCTGGCCAGCCACCAGGGCTACTACGAGCGCTGGGCGAACACCTGGGAGTTCCAGGCGCTCCTCAAGGCCCGGCCCGTCGCCGGGGACCCCGAGATCGGGCAGCGGTACATCGAGCGCATCACGCCGTCGGTCTGGTCTGCGGCCGAGCGCGAGGGTTTCGTCACCGAGGTCCAGACGATGCGTCGCCGGGTCCTCGACCACATCCCCGCTGCCGAGACGAAGCGGCAGCTCAAGCTCGGCTCGGGCGGCCTGCGCGACGTCGAGTTCGCCGTGCAGCTGCTGCAGATGGTGCACGGCCGGGCCGACGAGTCGGTGCGCTCGCCCGCGACGCTGAGCGCATTGACGCAGCTCACCAGGGGCGGGTACGTCGGACGCGACGACGGCGCCGCACTCGATGAGGCCTACCGGTTCCTGCGCACCCTGGAGCATCGGATCCAGCTCTCGCAGCTGCGCCGCACCCACGTCGTACCCGACGACGAGGACGCGCTGCGCTGCCTCGGCCGCTCCATGGGGATGACCAAGGACCCGGTGGCCCAGCTGGACCGGGAGTGGCGGCGGCACCGCAGGGAGGTGCAGCGGCTGCACGAGAAGCTCTTCTACCGGCCTCTGCTCGCCGCCGTGGCGAAGCTGCCCAGCGACGAGGTGCGGCTGACCCCGGAGGCGGCGCAGCAGCGGCTCGCCGCGCTCGGCTACGAGGACCCGGTCGCGGCCCTGCGGCACCTCGAGGCCCTCACCTCCGGCATGAGCCGGGCCGCCAGCATCCAGCGCACCCTGCTGCCGGCGATGCTCGAGTGGTTCGCCGACGCGCCCAACCCCGACGCCGGGCTGCTCGGCTTCCGCCGGATCTCCGACGCCCTCGGCACCACGCACTGGTACCTCAAGACGCTGCGTGACGAGGGCCAGGTCGCCCAGCGGCTCGCTACCCTTCTCGCCTCCAGCCGCTACGCCACCGACCTGCTGCAACGGGCTCCGCAGGGCGTGAAGCTGCTCGGCGAGGAGGACGGCCTGGTGCCCCGCGACCGCGAGACGGTCCAGAAGGAGATGGTCTCGGCCGCCCGCCGGCACCACGACCCGGTGGAGGCGATCACCGCCATCAGGGCGATGCGGCGTCGCGAGCTGTTCCGGGTCGCGGTCGCCGACCTGCTCGGCGACCTCGACACGGCGCAGGTGGGCTACGCGCTGACCGACCTCACGCTCGCGACCCTCGAGGCGGCCTTGACCGTCGCCACGATGGCGGTCGAGGCGGAGCGGCGCGGACCGATGCCCACCCGGATCGCGATCGTGGCGATGGGGCGGCTCGGCGGCGGGGAGATGAGCTTCGCCAGCGACGCGGACGTTATGTTCGTGCACGACCCCGTGGAGGGGGCCTCGGCCGAGGACGCGTCCCGGGCCGCCCACGACGTCGCCAACGAGATGCGCCGGCTGCTCGCACTGCCGGGCACCGACCCGGCCCTCGATGTCGACGCCGGGCTGCGGCCCGAAGGGAAGCAGGGCCCGTTGGCCCGCTCGCTCGACTCGTTCGCGGCCTACTACGCGAAGTGGTCCGCGGTGTGGGAGGCGCAGGCGCTGCTGCGCGCATCCGCGTCCATCGGCGACCCGGACCTCTGTGAGCGCTTCACCGCCCTGATCGACCCGCTGCGGTTCCCGGAGTCCGGGATCAGCGACGACGACGTTCGGGAGGTACGTCGGATCAAGGCGCGTGTCGATGACGAGCGGCTGCCCCGTGGCGCGGACCCCGCCTCGCATCTCAAGCTCGGGCGCGGCGGGCTCGCCGACGTGGAGTGGACCGTGCAGCTGCTGCAGATGCAGCACGCCGGCGCCGTACCCGCACTGCGCACCACCCGGACGCTCGACGCGTTGACGGCCGCCGTCGACGCCGACCTGCTCGACATCGGCGACGCCCAGGCGCTCGCAGCCGCGTGGCGGACGGCGAGCGGGCTGCGCAACGCGATCATCCAGGTGCGCGGGAAGCCGGCCGACTCGTTGCCGCGCGACACCCGCGAACGCGCGGCGGTGGCGCACATCCGTGGCTACGCGCCGGGGGAGTCCGACAAGCTCGTCGACGACTACCTGCGGGTCACGCGCCGGGCCCGACAGGTCGTCGAGCGGGTCTTCTGGGGCTAGCCCACGAGCCGGGTGACGGGTGGTCGAGACGGGGACCGACCCGGGGGGAGGGGCCGGTCCCACTCACGGTCACGGGCTAGAGCGTGAACGCTCTGCCGGGGCCGTGACCGTGCCCGTCTCGGCGTGCGCGAGATGCCTCAACCCTGACACTCCCCGCGGACCTCCGACAGAGGGCGATGGTCCTAGTACCCGCGGACAGCGGACTCGGGAGTAGTCCGTCCGCGCCGCCGCAGCACCCAGCCGGGTCACCGAGAAGTGGGGGCCGGGCCTTCCCCCCGCTGCGGCTGTTCCCTCGCGTGTGCCAGGCACAGACTGAGCGCATCCGGCCGGGGGGTCGTGACCGAGGAGGGCGCCGAAGTCATGTGGGAGATCAGTCTGTTCGGGGGCACCACCGTCCGGGTCGGCGACCGGGTCGTGACCGGCGGCCGGCTCGGCGGCGTCAAGCCGCGCAGGCTGCTGGAGGCGCTGGCGCTCACACCCGGCCGAGCCGTGTCCAAGGAGGTGCTCGCCGACCGACTCTGGGGCGAGAACCCGCCGCGGTCTTACGTCGCCACCCTGGAGAGCTACGTCTGCGTGCTGCGCAGGTCGGTGGGTGCGCCAGGCGGACGGGACTCCTGGCTGGCGACCACGCCGGGCGGCTACCTGCTGGACCCGCGGCTGGTGAGCGTCGACCTGGCGGAGGCCCGGCACGCCCTTCGTTGCGCGCCCGACTCCGAGACCGCCGTGGCGGTGCGGCTGACCGAGGCCGCAGTCGGCCTCGACGAGCAGGGGCTGCTCGTCGAGTCCGCCGGGGATCACTGGGTCGACGCGGTACGCCGGGACTTCACCGCCAAGGTCGTGGCCGCCTGCGTGCACACCGCGGATCGCTGCCTCGACGAGCGCGAGCTCGTGGTCGCTGCCCGGCTGGCCCGCGAGGCGCTGCGACGGGACCCGTTCGCCGAGGCCGCGGTGCAGGTGCTGCTGCGGGCCCTGACCGCCCAGGGCCGTAGGTCCGAGGCGATCCGGGTGTTCCGCGACTTCCGCCGGCTGCTCGTCGACGAGCTGGGCATCGACCCCGACACGGAGACGCTGGCGGCGTACCTCGACGTCCTGCGCCGCCGGGGAGGGCACACCGAGGAGCGCCGATCGGGTGAGTCCGAGGCCCGTCTGCTCCTGGAGCTCCTCCGTCAGGCGTTGGAGTCCACCGGGCTCCACGTCGGAACGGACACCGACCTGGCGATGCGGGCGCTGGCCCGGCACCTGCACGTCGCGGCCTGACTGCAAAGCCACCCTTTGGGTCGTTCTGGCATAGGCAGGGCGCGCCATCCCGACTGCCCGAAGGGTCAAATTTCACTAACCCGGTTTCATGGGTCGGTGGCATGCGGTTCACTGAAACAAGGTCGACGGGGGTCGACGTCTTGGGTGACCGGATGTTGGGGGTTGGACTGTGGGCGGTGGTCCGGGGGATATGGGCGTGCTGGTGGTCGACGACCACAGCACGTTCGCAGAGCTGCTTGCCCTGGCTCTTGATTCGGAGCCGGATCTGCACTGCGTGGCGGTCGCGGCCGACCGGGCGACGGCGATCGAGGCCGCCCGGGAGCATGCGCCGGACATCGCCGTGGTCGACCTCCTGCTGGGACGCGAGGACGGCATCTCCCTGGCCGCGGAGCTCGCGAGCCTCCGCCCGGGGATCCGCGTGGTGATCCTCACCGCGCACGCCGACCAGATCGTGATGCGGCGTGCCTCCGCCGCTGGAGTGTGCGGGCTGCTGGCGAAGAACGGCTCGCTCAATGACCTGCTGAACACCCTCCGGTCGGCCCGGCCGGGCGGTTTCATCGTCGACCCGCAGCTGCTCCAGCGGCTGGTGTCGACCCGCGACAACACCCCGGTCGACCTGCCCTCGCTGACACCGCGTGAGCAGGAGGTGCTCGAGCTCCTCGCCGACGGCCAGGACGCACGCACCGCGGCCCGGTCGATGGGGATCTCCCTGCACACCTGTCGCAGCTACATCAAGAACGTGCTGGCCAAGCTGGACGCACACTCACAGCTGGAGGCCGTGGCGACCGCGACACGGGTCGGCATCGTCCATGTCCCTCGGCAGCGCTGAGCCGCGCGAGGCCCACTCCGGCGCGGTGGTCCGGACCGCCCTGAGACGGTTCGTGATCAGCAGCATCGTCGCGGTGCTGCTGCTCGCTGCCGTCAGTGTGTACGCCGCCGACCGGCTGGCCCGGGCGGAGGCGCTCCGCGACGGGACGTCCCAGGCCCAGGGCCTGGCCGGCTTCGTCGCCGGACAGGTCACGCCCTCCCTCCGCGAGGGCGACACAGCAGCCATCGAGCGACTCGATGCCTTCATCGAGCCGCAGCTCCGCGACGGCGACCTCCGGCACGTGAAGGTGTGGTCGAGCGACGGGACCGTGCTCTGGTCCGACGAGGACGGGATCATCGGACGGAGCTTCACGCTTGCCCCGGACGTGCGGGACCTCCTCGGCACCGACGAGGTCGTGGCCGAGGTCAGCGACGTGGACCGGGAGGAGAACGTCGCGGAGCAGGGGGCCGGACAGCTCCTCGAGGTGTACGTCGGAGCACGGGACGGCGCCGGCGAGGACGTCCTGGTCGAGGCGTACCTCTCGACCGAGAAGCTCGACGAGAACCGGATGGCGCTGCTCACCGGCATGTTGCCGCTCATGGTGGGCGGGCTGTTGCTCTTCCAGCTGGCCGTGTTCCCGCTCGCACTTGCCCTGGCCCGCCGCATCGAGCGAGGGGAGCAGGAGCGGTCGCGGCTGACCCGGCACGCTCTTCTCGCCTCCGACCTCGAGCGCCGGCGGATCGCCCAGGACCTGCACGACGGCGTCATCCAGGAGCTGGCCGGCCTGGCGTACGCGCTGCCCCTGATCGAGGCCGACGGCGGCGAGGGGGAGGACCGGAATCGCAAGCGGCGGCTCACCCTCGAACGCGCCCATGAGGTGCTCCTGGACTCGGTCGCCGCACTGCGTCGGCTGATCACCGACAGCTACCCTCCCGACCTCGAGGCCGAAGGCCTGGGCAACGCTCTCGGCGACCTGGCGAGCGCCGCCGAGAGCGACACCCTGACCGTCACCATCGACGTGTCCGCCAACGGCGCCTTGTCCGGCGGGTCGGCCCGGCTGGCCTACCGGGTGATCCGGGAGGGGCTGCGCAACGTCACCCGGCACGCGCGGGCCGAGCACGCGACGATCCGAGTCCTCCACGAGGGTCCCGAGGTGGTCGTCCAGGTCGAAGACGACGGCGTCGGCCTCGCGGCCGGAGGTGCCCCGGAGGGCCACATCGGTCTGCGGCTGCTGGCCGACACGATCAGCGACGTCGGCGGCACGGTGCGCACGACGCCGGCCCCGGCGGGAGGGACGCTGCTCGAGGCGAGGTTCCCGGTCGACGCAGTCGAGTAGGACCTGAGCACAAGGTCTTTCCAAGGAGCGTCCGGCACGGTTGCCGTCTGGTCGAGGGCGCGACTGAAGGGCGGACGGACCATGATCCGGGTGCTGCTCGTGGACGACCACGAGGCGATCCTGCACGGGCTGACGGGCGTGCTCGACGAGTCCGAGGGCTTCTCGGTCGTCGGCACCGCGGGTGACGGGGCCGACGCGGTGCGCCTCGCCGGCGACCTGCGCCCCGACGTGATCGTGATGGACCTGTCGATGCGCGAGATGGACGGGGTGTCGACCATCGAGGGCATCCTGGCCAGGGATCCCGCCGCGCGCGTCCTCGTCCTCAGCTCCTACGGTCAGCCGTCGCGGGTCGACCAGGCGCTGCGGGCCGGTGCCTGCGGGTTCCTGGTGAAGGGCGAGTCGGTCGCCGAAGTGCGCGCCGCGGTCCGGCAGGCGCACGACGGCGAACGGCCGCTGTCCAAGAGCCTGCTCCCCGGCCTGCGCCGGCTGCGAGGGGTCTGACGGGTCGGCATTTCACGTTGTTTTGCGGTGCTGCTGTCACGCTTCTGGTGCGTTGATCCCATGCCGACGCAAGGGGGCGCCCCCGGTCGGAGACCTTTCCCACTCCACGGGCGGGGGCGCCACCAACGAGGTCATGCCGTGAGCCGGAACGCCTCCCGGTAGCCGATCCGACCTCCGGTGCGCAGCAGGGTGCGCTCGTAGAGACGCGAACCGATCCGGACGAACACCACTGCCGCGAGCACGGTGAGCGCTATGCCGACACCGACCTGCCACCAGGGCACGTCGCCCTTGGCCATCCGTCCCGGCATCACCATCGTCGACGCGATGGGCAGCATCGAGACGACGGTCTGCACCTTCTCGCTGGCCAGAACCGAGACGAAGTAGGGGATGAGCAGGATCATCTGACCGGGCAGGGTCGTCGACTGGAGGTCCTCCTGACGGCTGGCGAGCGCACCCGCGACCGACCACAGCGCCGCGAGGGCCAGGAAGCCGAGAACGAAGAACGCGATGTAGGCGACCACCGCCCAGCCGATCCCGGTCAGCAGCTCCCGACGGCCGGTGAAAGCCAGACCCACCAGACCGACCACGACCATGAGCAGCACCTGCCCGAGCGCGAGCAGCGTGTTCCCGATGATCTTGCCCCAGAGCAGCGCGCGGATCGGTACGGCGGCCGCCAGGATCTCGACGACGCGACTCTCCTTCTCGCGGGCGACGCTCTGCGCGATGGTCATGCCGAAGCCCAGAGCGGTCATGAAGAACACCAGCGCGAACGCGAAGGCGACGCCGGACCGCGCGTCGCTGTCGACCGCGTTCGGGTCGAGCAGCCGCTGGTCCACCTCACTGCCCTGGGCGAGCGCCTCGAGGTCGACGCCCTGGACGTCCGCGTTGGTCTGCAGGACGTCCTCGGCAACGGCGCTCGTCAGGGCGGCACCGAGCGCCGGGTCGACGTCGTCGTCGCCGACGAGCGTGTAGCCGTCGCCCGCGGCCAGGAGGGCCACGTCCGCGTCCCCGTCGCGCACCAGCGCCTCCGCGGCGCCCGTGCTGTCGGCCCGGCGTACCGTGATCTCGGCGTCCGGGACGCCGGAGGCGCGCAGCACCTGCTCGGCCGAGCGCGCGATCCGCTCCTCGTCCTGCGACGCGGCCGCGACGTCGAACTCGTCGGACCCGCTGCCGAGGATCGACGTGATCACGAAGAAGCCGAGCACGAAGAGGACCGACATCGCGGTGGCGCCCAGGAACGTCTTGTCCCGCAGCCGGGTGCTGACCTCGCGTTCGGCGACGATCCGCCAGACAGCGGTGCTCATCGGACGACCTCCCGGTAGACCTGGGCGAGCGGACGCACGACCCGGGCGAACTCCGCGACCGGGGCCGTGCGCTGGATGATCTCGAGGACCTTCTCGGGTGGTCCCTCGCGCAGCTCGACCAGCGCCTCGGGTCCCGCGGCGTCGAGCACCGTGAGCTCGGGCAGGTCACGCAGCGTGCCCGCGTCGCTGCCCTGGGCCAGCACGACGCGGAAGCGGTCGGCCTCGCGGCGGCGCAGGTCCTCCACCGCGCCGGCGGCCACCACCCGGCCCCGGGAGAGGATCACCAGGTCGTCGCACAGGTTCTCGACGAGCTCTAGCTGGTGGCTGGAGAACAGCACCGGCACCTGGGCCGAGACCTCGTCGCGCAGTAGCGACACCATCGAGTCGACCGCGATCGGGTCGAGGCCGCTGAACGGCTCGTCCAGCACCAGGGCGTCGGGTCGATGCATGAGCGCGGCGGCGATCTGCACGCGCTGCTGGTTGCCCAGGGACAGCGTCTCGAGCACGTCGTGCTCACGCTCCTCGAGCCCGAGGCGGGCCAGCAGCTCGTGGGCGCGCTGCTCCGCCTCCTCCCTGGACTGGCCGTGCAGGCGGCCGAAGAAGGCCAGCTGCTCGCGCACGCGCATCTTCGGGTACAGGCCGCGCTCCTCGGGCATGTAGCCGATCCGTCTGCGCTGCTCCACGGTGATCGGCGCGCCGTCCCAGGTGACCTCTCCGCGGGTCGCGGCCAGCACTCCCACGACGATCCGCATCGTCGTGGTCTTGCCCGCGCCGTTGGCGCCGACGAAGCCGGTCACCCGTCCCGGACGGACGTCGAAGGAGACCCCGTCGAGCACCGTGGCATCACCGTAGGCGCGGGTCAGGTCGTGGACGCTGAGCATGCCTCGAGCCTAGGCAGCCGGGGTCCCGGCGTCGTCCGTCGCACGGGTGATCCGCGGGATCAGCCTGCGGACGGACCCGGTCCGTCGACGAGGCCGGTCCGGTACGCCAGGACGACGGCCTGCACCCGGTCGCGCAGGTCGAGCTTGGTCAGGATGCGGGAGACGTGCGTCTTCACGGTCGCGGTCCCGACCACGAGCTCCTCGGCGATCTCGGCGTTGCTCAGCCCCTGCGCGAGCAGCGCCAGCACGTCGCGCTCGCGTCCGGTCAGGGACTCCAGTTCGGCGGCGGGTGCCGACTCGACGGGAGCGGCCGGCCGGTCCTGCTGCGCGGTGAACCGCTCGATCAGCCGCCGGGTCATCTGCGGTGCGAGCAGGGCGTGTCCGTCGGCGACGTTGCGGATCGCACCCACCAGCTCCTGGGCCGTGCAGCTCTTCAGCAGGAAGCCGGACGCCCCCGCCTCCAGGGCCGCGAACAGGTAGTCGTCGCGCTCGAACGTGGTGAGGATGACGACCTTCGTGTCCCCGGCGTCGACGATCCGGCGGGTCGCCTCGATGCCGTCCATGGTGGGCATCTGCACGTCCATCAGCACCACCTGCGGCTGCACGTCGGCGACGAGGCGGGTGGCCTCGAGACCGTCGGAGGCCTCGCCGACCAGCTCGAGGTCGTCCTCGACCGACAGGATCATCCGGAACCCGGTGCGGACCAGGTCCTGGTCGTCGACCAGCGCCACCGTCGTCGACGCCGTCACGACGCCGCCTCCACCGGAAGGCGGACCCGCACCCGGAAGCCGCCGTCGGGCCGTGGCCCGATCTCACACTCGCCGCCGTGCAGCCCCACCCGCTCACGCACCCCGGTGAGCCCGAAGCCCGGTCGACCGTCCAGGGCCGCGCCCGTCGGGCTGCCCGAGTCGAGCACCTCGACCTCGACCGTGCGGCCGTCGCGCAGGTAGCGCAGCACCACCTCGGCCCGGCGTGCGGTGGAATGCCGGCGCACGTTGGTGAGCGCCTCCTGGACGGTGCGGTACGCCGACGTACCGACCGCCGGAGTGACCGGGAACGGTTCGCCGACCTCGCGGTAGTCGACCTCCAGCCTGTGGTCGGCGACCTCGCCGACCAGGTCGCGAAGGCCGTTGAGCGAGGGCTGGACCTCGTGTGGGTCCGCATCGTCACGCAGCAGCCCCACCAGCTGGTGCATCTCCCGGACGGCCGACCGGCTGGAGGACTCGATGGCGGTGAGCGCCTCACGGCTTCCGGCCGGGTCCTTGTCCAGCACGTGCCGGGCTGCGGCGGCCTGCACACCGATGCCGGTGACGTGGTGGGCGACGACGTCGTGCAGGTCGCGCGCGATCCGCAGCCGCTCCTCGACCACGGCCCGTCGCGCGCTGCGGTCGCGCTCCGTGCGCAGCTCCTCGGCCTGCTGCTCGAGCTGGAGTCGCTGCCGGGCGGCTCGATGCGCGGCGAGCCCCCAGGCGATCGCACCGAAAAAGTAGACGATGTTGATGCCGAACGTGATCAGCGTGAGCGCCACCGCCGGGCTGGCCAGGCCCGCGGCCGTCGGCACGTCCGGCAGCGGGGAGGTCACGACCAGCTGGACCAGCCAGGCGAACATGCCCAGCACCACGGCCCCGCTCGTGACGTGCAGGGCGCGCCGGTGGCGGGCCCACGCCCAGGCCGTGTAGATCGACATGAACAGGCCGATCTGCACGAACATCGAGTAGCTGACCGGCGGGACACGTTCGCCCGCCCCGTAGAACGCGAGCGAGCAGAGCAGCATGACCGTGATCGGGAACCGACGGCGCACGACGAGGGGCAGGACCGCGGCGAGGGCCCAGAGGTACGCCTCGGTGCTGCGGCCGGCGAGGTCGGCCCCGCCCGGGGTGGCCCGGAGCAGCTCCACGAAGGCGACGGACCCCAGCCCCATCAGCACGCCCACGACGAGGTCGGCGCGGCGCTGCTCCGGTGTCGGCCCGGGGCGTTGCCAGCCGTCGTCCAGCGCTCTCACATGCCGACCCTATCCGGGCGCGGAGGGCCCGAAATCAGCGGAGCAGCTCGGCGGTGCCGACGACGGTCGCGAACTCCCCGTGCAGGTTGGTGGCCGTGACCCGGGCCAGCTCGTCGGCGGTCACGACCGTCCCGTCCGGTCCCTCGCGGTCGAACGTGTGCGTGGCGTCGAGTGCGTAGAGCACGTCGTGCCCCAGGTTGCCGCCCACCCGGGCGGTCGTCTCGCAGCAGTGGTTCGTGGTGATGCCGCAGACCACGATCCCCGCCAGCTCCGACGAGCGCAGCCACTCGTCGAGGTCCGGCGTGCCGTGGAAGCTGGAGTTCACCGTCTTGCGGACGACCAGGTCCGGGGTCACGTCGGAGAGGTAGTCCTTGAGCAGGTGCCCGGCCGAGTCCGGGTGCAGCGGGGACCCCGGGTCCACCGAGTCGTGCTGCACGTAGACCACCGGCCGGCCCCGCGCCGCCCAGTGGTGGACGAGCGCGTCGATGTTGGCGTCACACTCCGCGTTGTTGCGCACTCCCCAGGACGGGGCGTCGAACCCCTGCTGCACGTCGACGACGACGAGGGCGTAGCGGGACAGGTCGGGGGTCTGCATGAGCCGAACCTACGGCACCGGTCAGGTCGGCCACGACGGCGCGAAGGAGGCCTCAGGGTCAAGGCGCAGGAGCTGTTGCCGCCTCGGGACTGACAGGTCGTGGTCTCGGGGTCGACGCCGGCTCTCGGCCCGCACCCACCAGGACCTGGATGCCGGCGAGCAGCACGAGCACGAGCGCCAAGGACCACCACAGCCGGCTCATCGACACGTCGTTGCCCCAGAGCAGGACCACGCCGCCGAGGACGACCACGACCACGCGCAGCCAGCCGGCGTTGTCGGTGGTCCACCGTCCGGCCCGGCCCACGCCCGTCCCGGCGCCGGCGAGGGCGCCACCGGCCCGTTCCAGTCCTCCGCTCGTGGTCGTGCGGACGGCGGAGCCGTACCGGTTCGAGCCGGCGAACCAACCCGCCAGCATCAGCACCAGGCCGAGCCAGAACACGACCTGCTGGCCGCGGTCGAGGAACGCCAGCAAGGTGTCGAAGAAGACCCGGCTCGCCGGACCGAACACGGTGCCGGCCAGCTCGTTGACGAACAGCTGGCCGCCGACCGACTGTGCCAGAGCTATCAGGAGGGCGTTGACCGCGAGCGCGGCGCCGATCGCGACCGTCATCCGCGGACGGTTCCGGGCCAGGACGAAGGCGACGAGGAACAGCAGGCCGACCAGCGGGAGCAGCCACCGCGCCACCGGGTTTCCGAATGCGTAGATCGTTTGCAGCTGCTTCACCTGGGGCGCGTCCATGAGCACGATCTGACGCTCGGTCTCGGGAATGGGGACGTTCTCCACGACGGTCAGACCTCGCGCGACGAGACGCTCCTTGGCGCGGTTGATCACCTGGTCGACGTTGAGCACGATCTGGTCACCCTCGAGGGCGACCGCGCCCGACTCGTCGCCGGTCAGCACCCTGAGCAGCGCCTGCTGGGCCCGGGCATTGAGTCTGGTCCAGAACGCCGCGAACTCGTCGGAGGCGACCAGGGCGCGGACCTCACGGTCGATCAGACCGTTGATCGCGGCCGCGAGCGGCCCGACCAGCCGCTCCAGGCGTGGCCGGTCGGTGATCACGTCGGCGAAGATGTCGTCGAGCAGCGCCTCGATGTCCACCTGCTGCTCGATGGCGTCGGTGACGGTGGTGGCGATGACGTCCTGGACCTCGGGGGACTGGACGAGCGGGCCTACGGTCTCGACGTAGCGCCCGGTGTCGTTGAGCGTGCGCTGGCCCCAGAACGCCACGGCAGCCGGTGTGGTCAGCAGGGCTGCGAGCACCAGACAGATGATCGCCGCCACGGAGCGACCCCGGGACGGCCGCGATGATGCCCCACCGTAGGACGGCGACTGCTCGCCGGTCCCTTGGCGCACCGCAGGGTCTGGGTCAGCCATGTCGGGTCTCCTCTCGGCCTGGTCCATCCTCGAAGGGTCCGGGCGCGTGGTCGTCACCCGCAGCGCGTGATACTCCGTCGCGTCTGATCCAGCCGCCGAGCTTTCCGGGGTCGGTGGCGATCGTCTGCCCGAGCACGGCCGTCGTCAGGAAGCAGAAGGACAGGACGTACAACCAGGTGAGGTAGGTGAACGCGACTCCGATGGAGCCGTAGCGGTCGGCGCTGACCTCCAGGGCCCGGGTCAGCCACACCTGCGTGGCCGGGCGCACGGCCAGCATCACGACCGCGAAGATCACGGCGCCCGGGACCAGGAGACGTGGTCTCAGATCACCGGAGAGCAGCACCCAGGGGACGAAGATGGTGACCGCGATGTCGAGGGCGAAGGATGCGACCACCGGCCACACCTCGCGCGGCGGCAGCACGGACATCGACTCGGCCACCGCGCGCACGACGACCAGGGACAGCGCCAGCACCAGGATCACGGCCACCCACCGCCAAGCCGACGCGAGCTTGGCCCGGGGGCGCGGCAGCCGCCAGATCGCCGCGAAGGCGCGGGTCAGCGCGCGGGACAGGCTGGTGGCGGACGCCAGCACGACCAGAGCGCCGACGACGCCGAACGCGGACCCTTCGGCTCCCTGGACCGCCTGCTCGACGACGGAGCGAGACTCCTCGGGCATGTCGAGCGCCTCGGCGAACTCATCCGGGTCCCCCCACGTGGCGAACAGGATCACGATCGGGAGTATTGACGAGAAGAACTGCGCCGCGAGGGTCATCGAGCGGTCGAACGTCTCGATCCGGACGAAGGAGGCGATGGTGTTGACGAGGATCCGGCCCGGCCAGGCGTCGAGCGCCGTGTTCACCCACCGTTGCAGCCACGGCGGCAGCCGGTGCAGGACGGCCTCCGTCGCGGCCTTCGCACCGCCAGGTGCGCTGAGATCCGCCGCCATCTCGCCCTCACTCGGTCGTGGTCTCCGCCAGCACCGGCTCCGGCTTGCCGGAGATGAGCGTCTCCGCCCACCGTCCGCGTGGGTCGGCCTCGACCAGCAGGGACTTGGTGAGCAGGCTGAAGGGGACAGCAAGCAGTGCTCCAAGGGGCCCGAGGATCCAGGTCCAGAACACCAGGGACAGGAAGGTCAAGGTCGGTGAGAGGCCGACGACATCGCCGACCACACGTGGTTGGATCACCGACTGGATCACGAAGTTGATCACGCTGTAGAGGGCGATCACCGTCAGCATCAGGCCCGGTCCGCTCTCCAGCAGGGCGATCAAGGCAGGGGGGATCAGGCCGATGACGAACCCGATGTTGGGGATGAAGTTCGTGACGAAGGCGAGCACGGCCCACACGAACGCGCCGGGGACGCCCAGAAGGTACAGCGCGACACCGTCGATCACGGCCACGATCAGGCCGAAGCCGGCGGAGACGCCCATGTAGCTGCGGGTGCCCCTTGCGAAGTTCCGCACTGCTGACACCGGGTCGGGGAAGCGTTCTGCGACGGAGTCCAGGTTGCGGCGGGTCGAGTTGGTGTCGAAGGCCATGAACAGCAGCACGGTGACCAGGAAGAGCACGTCCGTGACCAGCCCGAGCGTGTCGGCCAGCACAGACGCGACGACCTCGACGACCTGCCCCGGGTCGACGGCCCCGGCCACCGCGTCGATCTGGGCCTGGTCGACGCCGAGGCTCTCCAGGGTGCTGGCGGCGCTCATGACCACGTCGGTCATCTGGTCGACGTACTGCGGCACCAGTGATGCCAGCTGCGCGACCGAGACCAGCAGGGCGAGTGCGAGGAGGAGTAGCAGCAGGTAGGCGATCACGAGCATCAGCAGGGAAGTGGCCCACGTCGGCAGACGGCCCCTCTCCAGCCAGGTGCGGATCGGATGCACCGTGACGGTGATGACCAGGGCCAGGAAGACGGGTCCGACGATGTCCGCGGCGGAACGCACGCCGGCGAGGGCGATGGTGAAGGCGGCCGCGCCCACCAGGAAGCTGGACGCGAACGGCCGGGTGCGCGGAGCCACCGCGTGCGACGGCTCCGATGCACCCCTCTCCTCCGCCTCCGGTCGCGGAGGCCGACCGTTCACCGACGCCCTGGCTCGCGGGTCACATCGCGGCGAGGTCGCGGCCGTGCGCGGCGAGCGCCCAGATGACGAAGATGTCGACCGCGATGATCGTCATCGCCCAGAACGGGTAGTACGGGATGAAGGCGAAGTTCGCGATGGCGCTCAACGTGGCCAACGTGATACCGACGACCCGGCCCCACGTCTGTCCGCTCAGCACCGCGAAGCCGGCGAAGAGCACCAGGAGTCCCATGAGCAGGTGGATCCAGCCCCAGGAGGTGGCGTCGAACTGCAGGAAGTAGTTCGGCGTGGTCACGTAGAACTCGTTCTCGAAGATGGCGACGAGGCCGGCGAGGGACTGGAACGCGCCGGCCATGATCATCATGACTCCGGCGAACGCGATGAAGCCGGCCGCCCAGGGGCTGGCGTCTTGTGCTCGACCCGCGGAACGGCTCGATGTGGTCTGCTCGGTCATTGCCGAACCCTCCTTGACTGATGAGCTGCATGGTGGCGGGACGGCGTCGCCCGTCGTGCTCATCCCACCGCTGGGTCGGGCTTCGTCGGATCACTCTGTCCGGGTGATATTCGAGACCGCTCGACCGGTTGGCGGTTGCATGTTGTGATGACCCAGCTACGGCACGCGCGACCAGCCCTTATCGGCCCATTGTGGACATTCCGCGCACTTGTGCAGGGGCGCTGCCCACGTCTCGGCGCCGACGACCTCATCTGGTGTGTACGACGACGGCTCCCAGGACGGGCAGCACGATTGACGTGCTGCCGCACGAGGAGACAACCATGAAGCGAACAGCCCTCGGCACGGTCGCCGCGCTGCTCCTGAGCGTTTCGCTCGTCGCGTGCAGTGAGGAGACCCCGGCCGTCTGCACGTCCGTCGACGACCTCAGGACGTCCGTCGACAGCGTGAGGGACGTCGACATCAGGTCGTCCGGCGCGCTCGGCGAGCTCCAGGACGGGCTCGCGGCCGTGAAGTCCGACCTGGCGACCGTCAGGGACGATGCTGCCGACGAGTTCTCCTCACAGATCGACACGGTGCAGGCCGGCATCGCGGAGCTCGAGAGGAGCTTCCGGGCCGCTCAGGACGCCGTGTCCGCCGACACCCTGAGCGCCGTCGCCAACGCGGTGTCCACGCTCGGCAGAGACGTGCAGAGCCTGATCGACGACATCCGCGCTACCTGCTGAGCGCGGACCCGGATCACGATCAGCCTCCAGCCGACTCGCGCCCATCCTTGAGGGACACGGTCAGGAGCACGGCCGAGTCCTCGACCGCCTCGAGGTCGTGACGGGCATCGGGGATGAGCAGGAAGTCACCGGTCGTCCCGGACCACGTCTCCTCGTCTGCCCGCAGCCGCACGGAGCCTCGTAGCACCTGCAGGGTCGCCTCGCCGGGGCTCTCGTGCTCGCCCAGGCTGTGGCCCGCCGCGAGTGCGATCAGGGTCTGTCGGAGTGCGTGCTCCTGGCCACCGTGGACTGTCCGTGCGCTGCGGCCGGCGCTGGCGGACCGGGCCGCGGCCAGCTGTTCGTCGATCAGGCGTTCCAGGGACAGACCCTGCATCGGGTTCTCCTCAGTGGTCGAGCGCGTAGGTCGGTCTGCCCAGCATGACGACGGGCACGGTCTCGGGTCCACCCCCGTCGTCGCTCAGACGACCTCGAACTGCTCGGTGTGGATCCGACGCGTGGGGATCCCGCGTTCGCGGAGCTGTGCTCCCACTGCGGCGACCATCGGCGGTGGGCCGCACAGGAAGTAGTCGTGGTGCCGGTAGTGCGGGGGCAGGCAGCGCTCGAGCAGATCGGTGTTGATCCGGCCGGTCTCGCCGAGCCACTCGGAGGGCGGAGCCTCGATCACCTCGGTCACTGCCAGGTCCAGCTCGGCTCGCAGCTTGTCGATCTCCGACCGCAGCATGAGCTCCTCAACCGTGCGCGCGCCGATCATCAGGTGGTGATGGCGGCGGTCCCGGCGGTCGCTCAGAGTTCGCAGCATGCTCAGCATCGGCGTGAGCCCGACCCCGCCGGCGATGAACACGAAACCTTCGGACCTCTCCAGGCCGTTCATGGTGAACCCTCCGTAGGGTCCGTCGAGGAAGATCCGCCGTCCGGGTCGCAGGCCGCGGAGCAGCTCGCTGAAGTCTCCGAGCGCCTTGATGGTGAACTCCTTGCGGTGCGGCTGCTCCGCCGTCGAAGCGATGGTGAACGGGTGCTCCTCGAAGACGAACGACGACGACCCGATCTTGAGCCAGGCGAACTGACCGGCGGCGAACGGCCTGCCTTCGTGCCCGTGCGCGCGCATCACGAGAGTCACTGCGTCGCCGGCCTCGGGGACGACCTCCTCGAGCAGGTATGACCGTCGGTGTGCACGCCACGGAAGCCAGATCCAGCGCCGTGAGGCGATGATGAGCGTGGCCGAAGCCAGCAGCGCGAACCAGAGCAGTATCACCGGGTTGCCGATCAGGTTGTCCAGCCACCAGATGTGCAGCCAGGCGCCCACCACCACGACGGCCGCCAACGCGATGTGCTGCAGTCTCCATCCCTCGTACCGAGGCCGTCGCTTCCGTCGGCGCAGGCCCAGACCGACCGCGATCGCGAGAGCCACGGTCGCAACCGAACCCGCCCAGGCGGCAGCCGTCGTGTCCCGGAAGTCGAGGATGGAGAGGCCCCTCGGGTCGGTGAACAGCACCAGCACGACGTGCAGCGCGACCAGACCGAACGCCGTCAGAGCCAGGACGCGGTGACTGCGCAGGATCTTCTCGATGCCCAGCGTGGACACCAGCGAACGAAACCGGGCGGGCATCAGGAGCGCCACGAAGAGGACCGCCAGCGCGAGCAGCCCGGATGCGGTCGCGAGCTCCGCGGCGAGGGTCGTGTCAGACGGGTCGACGAGGGTCCAGGCCGTGACCAGGGGGACGATCAGGACAAACGCCAGCAGACCGAGCCAAGCCACGAGGCCTGCGCGAGGACCCATACCTCAACGTAGCGGCGGCGCCCACCGTGTGTGAATGTGGTCTTGTCCGGATCGTGCGGGTCAGCCTGCTAGGACTCGATGCCGGTGCTGGCGTGCGGCTGTCCGACCGGTTTGCTCTCCGGGGAGCCGCGCTGCCGCAGGTAGATCGAGAGCACCACCATCGAGCCGACGGCGAGCATCTCGGACTGCCAGTTCTGCATCGACCGGGCCCAGAAGTCGGCGTTCAGCACGTACTCGCCCCACGTGATGGGAGACTGCAGCCGCTCGAGGCGGGTCTCGTTGTACTGTGCCCAGCCGGCCAGCGACTGAGCACCCCACGACGCAAAGAACATGCTGGCCATCACCAACGACAGCGACCAGGACAAGAGCGTCGTACGCGCGCCGCCGACCTTCGCCCAGCGTGGCGAGTCCTCGACCGCATAGCGGCCAACCTTCTGCTCCTGGTCGGTCTCCAGGCCGCCCTCATCGAGGCTCTTCGACTCCGGCGAGCCCTTCTGCAACAGCCAGATGGTGCCGACGGTGTAGAGCAGGAACTGCAGATACTCCGATTGCCAGTTCTCTGTCACGTCGCCGGCGAACGTCGCCGTGGTGACGTAGCGCCAGAAGGTGAGTTGGCCGAGCCCGTCGGCGAACTGCTCCGCGTTGAACTGCTGCCAACCGGCGAGTGCCTGGCCTATCAGCGTGACGAGAAACAGGAGCAGGAAGACCGACGCCAAAGAGGTCTCCCGGAGGAACCGACTCATGCGTGCCTCGTCGCGATCGTGAAGAAGTAGACGAGCCCGCCGACGATGATCAGGAGGTAGACGATGAACGAGGTGCGCATCGGCTCACGACCCCTTCAGGACACATTCGTAGATGCCCGACGGGGTCGATGTGCAGCCGGCTGCCGACACCTTCCAACCGCCCTGGAACCGGGCCAGGAACATCGTGTCCCGACCGGTGCGGGCCCGGGCCGCGGTGCCGAAGACCTCCACGCGCACGCTCTCCGCACCGCCCGGTCGGCTCGGCATTTCCTTGACGATGCCGTCTCGGCACGGCTCACCGGCATTGGCCTCGAGCTCGGACTTCGTGCGTGGTGCCAGCAGTCGGCAGGCCTCTGTGCCGTCACCCGCAGCGACGGCGTCTGCGAACCGGGCGGCCGCGTCCTCGACATCGCCGTCCGGCGCGGCCGTGCACCCGGTGAGGACGGTCGCTGTGAGCAGCCCGGCAGCCAACAGTCGCAGGGGAACAACCCGTCGCTGTCGCCACATACGACAGTCGTAGCGGTCGCGCGTCCAGCGCGCCAGCCCCGTCGACCAAACGTCCCGCGCCGTCGACGAGCTCGCGCCCGGGGAGGGGTCCGGCAACAGGACTCCTCGTCCAGGACGGGGCACCGGACGAGGAGCCTTGCCGTGGCGTCGACCCGGGGGCAGGCGGACCAACGCGGTGCTCCAGCCGCGAAAACCCCGAGCCACTTCTCACGAAGAAGGCACGGGGTCTGGGTGCTGGTCGCTCATCCAGGTAAACACAGATGCATCTCCGCCGCCACCCCAATCGGCGCTCGGTCGTGCGATTCACCCAAAGCAGGACGCCGTGACACAGCCATCACACACCAGCAGCCGATGAGGGTGTGATCGCTGGCTGGATGATGGCCGGAACGTCGGTCCCGGGGCAGCGATGCTCAACGCAGCCGGTGGCTCGATCCGTGTCACCGTCCGCAGTGGACTTCTTCGCGTACCCGCTCAGATCGTCAACGGCGCACCCGATAGCGCAGGTGAAGCACCCGGTTGCCCTGAATCACCACGTCGGGGTTCTCCAACAGCTGCTGCGCGTCGACCGACCCGAAGTAGCGCTTGCCGGACCCGAACACGACGGGTACGACGTCCATGCGCACCTCGTCGACCAAGCCCGAGGCGAGCACCTGGCCACCGACGTCGCCAGCGGCGACCTCGACGATGCGGTCACCCGCAAGCAGCTGCGCCTCGGCCATGGCTGCCTCCACGCCGTCGACGAAGTGGAACGGCGCCTCGGGGTCCCAGCCCTCGGGCTTCGGCCGGTGCGTCACGACGACCACGTGGTCGACCCCGCCCGGGGGCTTCCCGTCCCAGCCGTCCGTCATGTCGAAGACGTGGCGGCCGCTGACTGTCGCCCCGATCTGGTCCCAGTACGGCCGGGTGTAGTCGTAGGACTTCTGCGACACCTTCAACACGCCGCTCTCGTCCAGCGGGACGTCACCGCTGAGCAACCAGTCGAACAGCGGTCCGGGCTGGTCGTACTCGTCCGCGATGAAGCCGTCCACCGACACGGAGCCGTACATGACCACCTTGCCCATCGGGCGCTCCTCTGCTTTGGAATGGCCCTCAGGTTACGCACGAAAACGACCCCCGACGCTGGAAGAGTCTTCGCAGGTCAGAGGCCGTTCTCAGGCACCAAGCCGGTGGGCATCACCCACGCGTGACCAAATGTCGTAGTAGTGACCGGACTTCGACCCGTTCCCAAGGGCTCCTGAAAAGGGTCTCAGGGATATGCGCAGCCCTCTGCCGATGGTGGCTGCGGTGTGCCCGGTCCAGGGACCCCGGCCGGGGTCCCCAGGCGTCGTGCCAACCAGCCACCTCTCGCACATGGCTCTTTCACACACGGAGCTGTCAGACCACGGCCGACGCCGTCATGAAGGGTCAGGGAACGGAAGGGTTCGGCATCCGTTGGCCGGACCGCGGGGGAGGGGGCTCGGGGGTCCGGCGGGTTCGAGAGGACACCTGCTTTGCCTGCGGTTGCTGCTCCCCGAAGCTGATACTTGGGCGGTGGCGACCCAGTATGCCGAGGCGATGAAGAACGCTGTTGCCACGTCCTCGCCTGATCTCAAGGCCGCTGGGTTCCATAAGCGCCGGCACAGCTTCAACCGCGTGAACCCCAACGGATTGGTTCACGTCGTTCACTTCTGGATGGCGCCAAAGGAGCCACCGGCGTGGACCGAGGTGCCAGGTCTTCGAGAAAGGTTGTACGGCTCCTTCCGAGTGGATCTGGGTGTGCGGGTCTCAGAGATCACCAGGGGGAAGCAGGCCAAGCATCCTGGTGCATGGGTGAACGAGTACGACTGTGACCTTCGCGTCGGCCTCACCCAAGTCATGACCGGTGAGTTCGGCAGCGCCTGGTGGTCGCTCGACGATCCGTCATCCGCGACATTCGCTCGCACTGGGCTCCTCGAGTCCGGGCTGCCGTGGCTCGACCAGTTCGAGGACCAGGGCGCCGTCGTGGCGGCCTTCGAGCGAGCGAAGGAACCATGGGAGGTCGGGATGACCCCCGCTGCGGGGCTCGACATCGCGCAGATCCACGCAGCTCAAGGCCGCACCGCGGACGAGCGCCGCACGCTGGAACGCTACGTCGCGACTCCCGTCCATGCCGCCCACGCCGAATATCTCCGGGACTATCTGCCGACCGTGGGTCATCCCGACCTCGTCGCCATCGTGACCGTCAGGCCCCCTCACGGCCTCTGAGCCACGACCTCGAGCTGCGCGCGTCGGAAGTACCAGCGCCCGTTCGTCGCCTGGACCGCCGGCAGAAGGTCCGTGCGGATGAGCTGACGTACCCGCTTGCCCGTGACGCCGAGCAGGTCCGCTGCTTCACGTGTGTCGGCCCAGTAGTGGTGCGGCTTGCCGTGGCGGATGCGGGCGAATCGCGTGGATACCGACTCGCGCCAGCTTGCCGACGAAGCTCCGCACCCAGAATTGGCATAGGGGGCGAAACGGCCCACAGATGGCGATCGGCACACGGGCTGTCACGATCTTCTACCTAAACAGTGGGGACTCGACAGCGTGGCAGTCGGTGACAAGATGAGGGATCCAGAGTTCCCACCGGAGGGGGGAGTCATGACCAGATCGCGCATCCTCGCACTCGGTGCTGTCGTCCTGACCGGAGCGATGCTGAACGTGCCAGCGGTCAGTGCGTCCGGCAGCGCAGCACCGGGCGACCAGAAGTTCGTGCTGATCCAGACCGACCCGAATGAGGAAGGCGGTCCGATCGCAGCCACTGGACCGATCCACGCCAAGGGCGTCGACGTCGTGACCGGTGAGTTCAAGGACAGGTTCAAGTTCCCGGACGGGAATGTCATCATCAGGCACAAGCCGCAGGGCAGTGGCAAGGACTCCTTCGACCCGGCTACCTGCTTGTTCACGTTCACTGAGCGTGGGACCTGGAAGACGGTCAAGGGCACCAGGGCCTACGCCAATGTGGAAGGCAGCGGCACGTACAAGGTGCTCGGGCAGGGCTTCGGTTGCGACGAAAACCAGCCGCCCGAGACATTCTTTGTCCGGATCGTCGCGAAGGGCCCGCTGACTTACTGAGGTCTGAACAGCTTGCACAGGCCGGTGGATGTTCCGAATCGAGAGATTCTTGACCGGAATCGCAAGGTGCGACCCCGTCTGACGGGGGGTCCCCAACGGGGTATCAGACGGGGCCGCACATTCGACGGTAGGAGCCCTGGTGACGAGGGGGGAGTGGGCCTTCGTCGTAGTCCTTGCGTTACTGTCCCTTCCTGCTGGCGATCTCGCTATCCAACCCTGATGTAACAGACCAACGAGAAACATCCCGCAACGTTGGGAAGCGTTGCGGGATGTTTTCGCAGGTCGGAAGTCCTTTTCCAGACATCCGAGCAGGTCAGCGACCGGCCGTTTCTAGATGTCGTAGTAGAGCTCGAACTCGTGCGGGTGCGGCCGCAGCTGCACCGGCAGGATCTCGGCCGACCGCTTGTACTCGATCCACGTCTCGATGAGGTCGGGGGTGAACACGCCGCCCTCGGTCAGGAACTCGTGGTCGCGTTCGAGGTTGTCGAGCACGGCGCCCAGCGACGTCGGCACCTGGTCGACCTCGGCCAGCTCGTCCGGCGGCAGCTCGTAGATGTCCTTGTCGATCGGCTGCGGCGGCTCGATCTTGTTCTTGATTCCGTCGAGGCCGGCGAGCAGCAGCGCGGAGAAGGCGAGGTACGGGTTGGCCGACGGGTCGGGGCAGCGGAACTCGATGCGCTTGGCCTTCGGGTTCGAACCGGTGATCGGGATCCGCACACAGGCCGACCGGTTGCGCTGGCTGTAGACGAGACTGATCGGCGCCTCGAAGCCGGGCACCAGGCGGTGGTAGGAGTTCACCGTCGGGTTCGTGAACGCGAGCAGCGACGGGGCGTGCTTGAGCAGGCCGCCGATGTAGTAGCGCGCCATGTCGGACAGGCCCGCGTAGCCGGCCTCGTCGTAGAACAGCGGCTCGCCATTGTTCCAGATCGACTGGTGGCAGTGCATGCCGGAGCCGTTGTCCCCGAAGATCGGCTTGGGCATGAACGTCGCGGTCTTGCTGTTGCGCCAGGCAACGTTCTTCACGAGGTACTTGAACTTCATGACGTTGTCGGCGCTCTTCAGCAGCTCGTCGAAGCGCCAGTTGATCTCGGCCTGGCCGGCCGTGCCGACCTCGTGGTGTGCCCGCTCAACGAGGAGGCCGGCCTTCTCCATCTCGATGACGATCTCGTCGCGGAGCTCGCCGAAGTGGTCGGTGGGCGCGACCGGGAAGTAGCCGCCCTTGTACTTGACCTTGTAGCCGAGGTTGCCGCGCTCCTCCTCGCGTCCGGTGTTCCAGGCGCCGGCCACCGAGTCGATCGCGTAGAAGCCGGTCTCGGCCTTCGTCTCGAACCGCACGTCGTCGAACACGTAGAACTCGGCCTCGGGGGCGAAGTACGCCGTGTCGCCGATGCCCGTGCTGGACAGGTAGGTCTGCGCCTTGCGGGCGATGTTGCGCGGGTCGCGGCTGTAGGCCTCACCGGTGATCGGGTCGTGGATGAAGAAGTTCACCACCAGCGTCTTGGCGGTGCGGAACGGGTCGAGGTACGCCGTGGTCGGGTCGGGGAACAGCGACATGTCGGACTCGTGGATCGCCTGGAAGCCGCGGATCGAGGACCCGTCGAAGTTCAGGCCGTCGTCGAACACCGACTGGTCGAACGACGAGACCGGAACCGTGAAGTGCTGCATCACGCCCGGGAGGTCGCAGAAGCGCACGTCGACCATCTCGACGCCCTCGTCCTTGACGTACTTCAGCAGCTCGTCGCTGTTTGCGAACATTCGTCCTCCTGCGGCCAACGGCGTGGCCAGTTCAAGTCAGCATGGATCGGGCGGCGCGACACTGCACCACCGGTCCGCAACCTACGGAGATGCGGTTTCTTGACCGTATCCCCTTTGTTTCGCCCATGTAACACCACGCCGAGGGCCGGGCAGGGGCGCCGAGGAGACGCCGAGGGGGCGCCGGGTAGTTTGTCGCCGTGCCCCAGCCCGCCAGCACCCCCGGCGCCGAGCCCTACCCGGGCGCCCGGCTCGGCGTCCCGGCCGACGGTCCCGGGTCGGTCGCGTCGTGGGGGCGGCGGATCCTCGCGTTGGTCATCGACTGGATCGCGTCACTGCTCGTGGCCTCGGCGCTGTTCGGCAGCGGCGTGTGGGGACAGGGCGCTGCCGCCTGGGCGCCGATGGGGGTGTTCCTCGTGGAGGCCGCCGTGCTCACCGCGCTCGTCGGCGGGTCCTTCGGGCAGCTGGCGCTCCGGCTTGCCGTCGTACGCCTCGACGGCCGGCCGGTGAACCTGCTGCAGGCGCTGGCCCGGACCGCGCTGATCTGCCTGGTGGTACCGCCGCTCGTCTTCAACCGCGACAACCGCGGCCTGCACGACCTGGCGGTCGGCACGATCACGCTGCGCCGCTGACGACCGCACCGGCGTCGATCGCGGAAGGAGCAGAGGACATGGACGACCTTTCGCCGGAGGAGCGCGAGATCGTCGAGCTCGTACGACGATTCGTCGACGACGCCGTGCGGCCCGTGGCCCGCGAGCTCGAGCACGCCAACACCTACCCGGGCGAGCTCATCGACCGAATGAAGGAGCTGGGCGTCTTCGGCCTGGCCGTGCCGGAGCCCTGGGGAGGGGCGAGCGTGAGCGCGCCGTGCTACG
>NZ_DASSCL010000004.1:0-18318 GCF_035697785.1 Nocardioides sp. | reverse complement strand
TGCACCTCGAGGCCCATCACCGGGTCGAACCTGGCCAGCGCCTCGTCGTACGGCATCAAGGTTTCGCTCATCGCGCGGCTCCGTTCAGCTCGGGTGCCCGGTCGAGCAACCGGCCGCCCCAGCGGTCCTTCAGCAGGGCCTCCAGCGCTGCGCCCACCTTGTAGACGCGGTCGTCGGCCATCGCCGGGGCGAGCACCTGGAAGCCGGCCGGCAGGCCGTCCTCGTCGGCGAGCCCGCTCGGCACGGAGATGCCCGGCACCCCGGCGAGGTTGGCGGGGATGGTCGCGAGGTCGTTGAGGTACATCGCCAGCGGGTCGTCGACCTTCTCGCCGATCTTGAACGCCGTGGTGGGTGCGGTCGGC
The DNA here is from genome assembly GCF_035697785.1 of Nocardioides sp. Taxonomy (GTDB): domain Bacteria; phylum Actinomycetota; class Actinomycetes; order Propionibacteriales; family Nocardioidaceae; genus Nocardioides_B. Next base: position 17,956 of record NZ_DASSCL010000004.1, on the reverse strand, counting down.
GAGACCAGCACGTCGGCCTGCGCGAACGCCGCCTCGAAGTCGCGGCTGATCAGCGTGCGCACCTTCTGGGCCTGCCCGTAGTAGGCGTCGTAGTAGCCGCTCGACAGGGCGTAGGTGCCGAGGATGATCCGGCGCTTGACCTCGTCGCCGAAGCCCTTGTCGCGGGTGGCGCGCATGGTCTCCTCGGCACTCGGAAGGTCGATGCCCTCGGGGTAGACCCGCAGGCCGTAGCGCATCCCGTCGAACTTCGCGAGGTTGGACGACGCCTCCGCCGGCAGGATCAGGTAGTACGTCGCCAGCGCGTGCACGAACGTCGGACAGGACACCTCGACCACCTCGGCGCCCGCCTCGACGAGCACCTGCACGCACTCCTCGAACCGGGCCAGCACGCCGGACTGGTAGCCCTCGCCCGAGAGCTCCTTGACGACGCCGATGCGCACGCCGGACATGTCTCCGGTGGCGCCCTCCTTCGCGGCCGCGACGACCGCGGGGACCGGCTGGTCGATCGACGTCGAGTCGAGCGGGTCGTGTCCGCCGACGAGCTCGTGCAGCAGCGCCGCGTCGAGCACCGTGCGGGTGACCGGCCCCACCTGGTCGAGGGAGTTGGCCAGCGCGATCAGGCCGTGCCGGGAGACCCCGCCGTACGTCGGCTTCGCACCGACCGTGCCGGTGACGGCACCTGGCTGGCGGATCGAGCCGCCGGTGTCGGTGCCGAGTGCGATCGGCGCCTCGAACGCCGCGACGGCCGCCGCGGAGCCGCCGCCGGAGCCGCCCGGGATCCGGTCGAGGTCCCACGGGTTGTGGGTCGTGCCGTAGGCCGAGTGCTCGGTGGACGAGCCCATCGCGAACTCGTCCATGTTGGTCTTGCCGAGGATCGGCAGGCCGGCCCGGCGGAGCCTGTCGACCACCGTGGCGTCGTACGGCGGCAGCCAGCCCTCGAGGATCCGCGAGCCACACGTGGTGGGCAGCCCTTCAGTGGCGAGCACGTCCTTGACCGCGATCGGCACGCCGTCGAGCGCGGAGGCGGGCGACCCCGCGGCGCGGCGGGCGTCGGCGGCCCGGGCCTGCTCCAGCGCCCCGTCGGTGTCGACGTGCAGGAACGCGTGAACGGCGCCGTCGACCTCGGCGATCCGGTCCAGGTGCGCCTGGGTCACCTCGACCGAGGAGGTCTCGCCGTCGGCCAGCGCCTGCGCCAGCTCGGCCGCGGTGCGGCGGGTCAGGTCGCTGCCGCTCACTGCTCCTCCCCGAGGATGCGCGGCACCGAGAAACGCTGCTCCTCGACCTCGGGAGCCCCCGCGAGCGCCTGCTCGGCGGTGAGGCTCGGCGTGACGACGTCCTCGCGGAACACGTTGGTGAGCGGCAACGGGTGCGAGGTCGGCGGCACGTCGCCGGCCGCGACCTCGGAGATCGAGGCGATCGAGTCGAGGATCACCGCGAGCTGCGGGGCCAGGTGGTCGAGCTCTGCGTCGGACAGGTCGATCCGGGCGAGGTCGGCGAGGTGCGCCACCTCGTCGCGGGTGATGTCAGGCATGCGCAGCATCCTATGAGGGACGCCTCACAACGATTCGTCTGCGGTCCGCCCGTGTGAATCACCCCATAGACCGCAGACGAATCGTTGTCCCGCGGCCGTGACTGCCGGGTAACCACCCGCACGCGTCATTGTCCCTCCCCGTCGACCGGCGTTCAGTCGTGGTGACCCCGATTCCTCTACCTCAGGGAGCCGCGCCATGACCCAGACCGTCACCACCGGTCCGGAGCTCAGCGCCTCGTTCATGGGCGAGGCGATCCGTCCCCAGGACGCCGAGTACGACGCCGCTCGCGCGGTGTACAACGGCAGCATCGACCGCAGGCCCGCGCTCGTGCTGCGCCCGCACGGAGCTGCCGACGTCATCGACGCCGTCGCCTACGCCAGGGAGGCCGGGCTGACGCTGTCGGTCCGCTGCGGCGGCCACGGCATCGCGGGCACCTCGGTGGCCGAGGGCGGCGTCCTCATCGACCTGTCGGCGATGAAAGGCGTGCACCTCGAGCCCGAGCGTGGCGTCGCGGTTACCCAGGGCGGCACGCTGTGGGGCGAGTACGACCGCGAGACCACACTCATGGGGATGGCCACGCCGGGCGGGCGCGTCACCACCACCGGGGTGGGCGGGTTCACGCTCGGCGGCGGCTACGGCTGGCTCTCGCCGGTGCACGGTCTCACCTGCGACAACCTGGTCGGCGCCGACGTGGTCACGGCCGACGGCAGGTTCCTGCACGTGTCGGAGGACGAGCACCCCGAGCTGCTCTGGGCGCTGCGCGGTGCGGGCGCCAACTTCGGGGTCGTCACGGCCTACGAGCTGCGTCTGCACAAGATCGAGCCGGAGCTGCTGGCCGGGATGGTGATCGTCCCGAACACCGAGGAGTCCGGCGATGTCGTGCGCGGCTACCGGGCCATTGTCGAGCAGGCCGACGAGCGGCTCGTCACCGCACTGGCGACGGTTCTGGCACCGCCCGAAGACTTCGTGCCGAAGGAGCTGGTCGGCAAGCCCATGCTGGCCGTCGTCATGTGCTGGGTCGGGGACCCCGCAGAGGGCACCGAGGCGATGCGGCCGCTCCGCGACATGCTGGCCGGTGGCCTCGACCTGGTGCAGCCGATGCCCTACACCGCCCTGCAGGCGATGCTCGACGGCTTCGCCCCGCGGGGCTGGCTCAACTACCACCGCGGCCAGCACCTGAACGGGCTGCCTGACGAGGTCATCGAGCCCTACCTGGCCGTCGGCCGGGACATCGGGTCGCCGATGACCCAGGGCATCGTGTTCCGGCACGCAGGCGCGGTCGGCCGGGTGGCCGAGGACGCCACCGCGGCCGGCAATCGGAACGCGCCGTACATGGCTCACCCGATCGCCTGCTGGGCGACCCCCGAGGAGGGCGCCCACGAGATGCAGTGGGTGGAGTCGTTCTCACGCGCCTTCGAGCCGGCGCTGTCGGGCGGGACCTACCTGAACTTCGAGCCGGGTACGACGTCGGCCGACGTCCGGGCCGGGTTCGGCGACGACAAGCTGCGCCGTCTGGTGGCCCTCAAGGACGAGTGGGACCCGACCAACGTGTTCCGCTCCAACCACAACATCGCGCCGACGGGTGGGAAGGACCCCGCTGACTCCCGCGCCTGAACGCGAGACCGCCTCGCGACCCGCTGCCGGGCCGCGAGGCGGTGCGAGTCGTCACCCGCGGGTGTGGAACTTCCAGTCGGTGCTCGCCAACCGGTTGCCGCCCCGGTCGTGGATGCGCCCGGTCAGCCGGACCCGGTAGTCCTTGTCGGCTTTGAGCTTGCTCTTCGGGTCAAGCCTCCAGAGGTCACCGCCCTCGAGCTTGCTGAGCTTGGCCTTGACGACCTTGCCGGAGCCCAGGGTGAGTCGCAGGCTTCTCTTGTTCACGCCGCTGACCTCCTCGCTGAACCTGACCTCGACGTCCTTGCCCCGCTTGACCCGCTTCGACGACGGCGACTTGCCGACCACCTTCGGCGCCACGCGGTCCTTGCCCTTGCCGGTGCCGGCGAGGCTGACGACCTGCGTGCCGACGCTGGTCGCCACGCCGAGTCGGGCCTTCCGCACGCCCCGCGCCCGAGGCGCGAAGATCACCCGGATGTTGCAGGCCCCACCGGGGGCCAGCGTGGTGCCGGGGACGCAACCGGCCTGGACGAGCCCGCGGCGGAAGTCATGGCGGTTCTGGCCGCCGAAGCGCGGCTTCGAGACCGTCAGGTCGAGGTCGCCGGCGTTCGTGACCGTCACGACGCCGTTGCGCTTCTTGCCGATCTTGGTGTCCTGCATGACGACCGAGCTGGTCGACAGGGCGGCCACACCGAGCCGTCCCTTGCCGGACAGGTTGATGGTCTTCGTTCCGGTCGAGTCGGCGACCGCGACGGTGCCGCTCGAGACCACGCCGGGTGTCGGGTTGTAGGTGACCACGAAGCTGCACTGAGCCCCGCTGCCGAGGCTCGCGCCGCTACAGGTGTTCTCGGAGATCGTGAACGGCCCCGAAGGCGTGACACTGCTGACGCCGATCCCGGCTGTGCCGATGCTGGTGTAGATGACGCGCTGCGCCACCGGGGCGGACACCGAGCCGAACGCGATCGCGGACCTGTCCACGCTGCCCATCGCGCCCGGAGCGAGCTTGCCGGAGACCACGAACAGGTTGGTCTGGTCGCAGCCGGCCGGACCGCACACCCGAACGAAGTTCGTCCCCGAGGGCGGAACCGCGATCGGGTGCGGCGTGACGCCGTCCCCGATATAGCCGGGCGGAGCGTCCGAGAGTGGATCCCAGTGAAGGAACGGGTCGACGCGCCCGGTCAGCGCGTCGCTGAACACGTTGGCGCCGCCGCCGGTCTCGGTGCGACAGGCGTTGTTCTTGATGGAGCCGCTCTCGTCCGCGGTGCAGGTGGCGGTGCCGTACGGATCGGTGATGGTGTACTCGGCGTTGGGCACCAGCCCTCCGCCGTTCGCGGCGTACTGCGAGCGCTGGAACACGATCGGCTGACCGATGCCGGCCCAGGCCATCTCGAGCTCGAGCCCCACGTCGATGCCGCCCGCCGTGGCCGAGGCGGAGTAGTAGAAGCCTTCGCCCTCGGGAGCGGCCATGAGCTCGGCCTGGCTCCCGAGACAGCGCGGTGGTCCCTCGAGACAGGCCTGCAGGCTCATGCCCTGAGCGTCGGTGTAGAAGCTGGGGAAGGTGGTCGCCGGGTCGATCGGGCCGACCCGGGAGAGTGCCGCGTCGGCGCTCGTGGTGGTGAGCGAGAGGCCCGAGGCTGCCAGCAGACCCGCGCTGGCCAGCGCGATGCTCCGACCTGACCTGGAGCGTGGTGAAGAGCCGAGTACCGAGAACATGTGCTACCCCCTGATTGTCGAGGGCCGGTGCGCGGCCGCGCGACCGACGCGCCAAATCTTGGGAGGTAGCCGTAAAACATTGGTAAAAAGAACGATACAGGGCCGGATTCGTGAGAAGTCAGCCTTCGCCGACCGAGGCTCGCTCGAGTGCGGCCTCGGGTCCGTCTGCGAGCAATGTCCGGAATCCGTCCTCGTCGAGCACCGGCACCTTGAGCTGGACGGCCTTGTCGTGCTTGGAGCCGGGTGACTCGCCGGCCACCACGAAGTCGGTCTTCTTGGAGACCGACGACGCCGCCTTGCCACCGCGGCTGATGATCGCCTCCTTGGCCTGGTCGCGACTGAACTCGTCGAGCGACCCGGTCACCACGATGCTCAGGCCCTCCAGGGTGCGTGGCTTGGACTCGTCGCGCTCGTCGGCCATAGTGACGCCGGCCGCGGCCCACTTGTCGACGATCGCGTTGTGCCACTCGCCGTCGGGGCCGTCGAACCACTGCCGGACGGAAGCGGCGATGGTCGGCCCGACCCCCTCGGTGTGGGCGAGCCGCTCCTCCTCGGCCTCCCGGATCTCCTGCAGGGAGCCGAACTCGGTGGCCAGCGCACGGGCGGCCGTCGGACCGACGTGACGGATGGACAGGCCGACGATCGCCCGCCAGAGCGGTCGGTCCTTGGCGTTGGCGAGGTTGTCGAGGAGCCGCCGGCCGTTGGCGCTGAGGACCGGCTGATCGCCCTCGTCCTTCTTCGGTGCGCGCGTGAACAGCGGCGCCCGCAGGAGCTTGTCCTCGTCGAGGTCGAAGATGTCGCCCTCGTCGACGATGACGCCGGCCTGCAGGAGTGCGTACGCCGCCTCGGAGCCGAGACCCTCGATGTCGAACGCCCCGCGACCTGCGACATGGAACACCCGGTCGAGCAGCTGGGAGGGGCAGGTGCGGTGGTTGGGGCAGCGCAGGTCCTTGTCGCCCTCCTTCTCCTGCACGAGCGTGGTCCCGCACGACGGGCACTCGGTCGGCATCACCCACTCTGTAAGACCCTCGGGCCGCAGCCCGAGCACCGGCCCGACGATCTCGGGGATCACGTCGCCCGCCTTGCGGAGGATGACGGTGTCGCCCGGCCGGACGTCCTTGCGCTTGACCTCGTGGGCGTTGTGCAGGGTGGCCCGCTCGACCGTCGAGCCGGCCACCCTGGTCGGCTCCATCACCGCGAACGGCGTCACCCTGCCGGTGCGGCCCGTGTTGACCTCGATGGAGAGCAGCTTGGCGTTGACCTCCTCGGGCGGGTACTTGTAGGCGATCGCCCAGCGCGGCGCCCGGGACGTGGACCCCAGCCGGCGCTGCAGCGACACGTCGTCGACCTTGATCACGACGCCGTCGATCTCGTGCTCGACGTCGTGCCGGTGCTCGCCGTAGTGCTCGATGAACCCCTTGACGGCCTCGAGGTCGGGCAGGACCTTGGCACGGTCGCTGACAGGCAGGCCCCAGGCCGCCAGGGCGGCGTACGACTCGCTCTGGGCGGTCGGCGTGAAGCCCTCACGCGCGCCGAGCCCGTGGCAGACCATCGCGAGCGCCCGGGTGGCCGTCACCCGGGGGTCCTTCTGCCGCAGCGAGCCGGCCGCCGCGTTGCGCGGGTTGGCGAACGGGGGCTTGCCGGCGTCCTGCATCGACTCGTTGAGCCGCTCGAACGCCTCGACCGGCAGGAACACCTCGCCGCGGACCTCGACGCGCGTCGGGACCGGGTATTTGTCCGTGCCGGTGAGCCGGTCGGGCACGTTGTCGATCGTGCGCACGTTGGGCGTGACGTCCTCACCGGTGCGACCGTCGCCGCGGGTCGCGGCCCGCACCAGCCGGCCGTCCTCGTAGAGCAGGTTGACCGCGAGACCGTCGACCTTGAGCTCGCACAGCATCGCCGGGTCGTCCACCCCGTCACGGGCCAGCCGGCTGCGCCAGGTCTCCAGCTCCTCGAAGTTGAACGCGTTGTCGAGGCTCATCATCGGCTCGAGGTGGTCGACCGCGGTGAACATCGTCGACACCGCACCGCCGACCTTCTGGGTCGGCGAGTCGGGGGTGCGCAGCTCGGGGTAGTGCTCCTCGAGCTCCTCCAGGCGCCTCAGCCGGAGGTCGAAGTCGTGGTCGGACAGCGTCGGGTCGTCGAGGATGTAGTAGCGCCACCGGGCGTCATCGATCTCCTCGGAGAGCTGCCGGTGCTCCTCACGGGCATCGGCGGTGGCCTCCTCGACCACGGGAACCTCGGCCTCGGCGGTGTCGGGAGAGTCGGTCATGGCGCCTATCTTGCCGTGAACCACCGACGACCACCCGGATCCCTTGGACCGCCTTGAGAGGATCGCCGCATGCCCGCGCCGTCACTCCTCCGCCGCGAGCCCGAGGGAGCCGCGCGAGCGCTCGTGCTGATGCTGCACGGCGGCCGTGCCGACGGCCACACGCCGGTCGACGAACGCAGCACCTCGTGGCGTCGATCCCGCTGGATGTTGGGCCAGATCGAGGGTCGGCTCACCGGCGCCGGCGCCGCGGTGTGGTTGCTCAGGTACTCGGTCCGCGGGTGGAACCAGCGCACCTCCTCGACCCCCTCACCGGTGCTGGACGCACGCTGGGCCCTCGAAGAGGTACGCCGGGACCACGCGGACGTGCCGGTCGTGCTCCTCGGCCACTCCATGGGTGCCCGCACCGCGGTGGCCGTCGCCGACGACCCGCAGGTGACAGGCGTGGTCGGTCTCGCACCCTGGCTGCCGGCCAACGAGCCCAACCGCACCCTCTCCGGCCGCCACCTCGCCGCGGCGCACGGACGCTCCGACAAGATCACGTCGATCAGCCAGACCGCCGCGTTCGTGGAGCGCGCGGAGCGAGTCGCCGCGTCCACCGAGCTCGTGGACATGGGTGCGGTCGGCCACTACATGTTCCGCCGGATCCCTGCGTGGAACGCGTTCGCGGTCAGTCGAAGCCTCGCCTTCGCCGGCGTCGCCGACCGCAGTCGGGACTAACGCCGGTCCCGCGTCACGACAGGTGCCTGGCGACGTCGCGGGTCTGCTTCAGTGCCGCCAGGCTGTACGCCGGGGAGGCGCCGGCCAGTCCGCACGCGGGTGTGACCACCAGCGCGTCGGTCACCGCGGCCGGGTCGAAGCCGAGCATGTCCAGGAAGCGCAGCACCCGGTCGGTGAGCGCCTTGTCGCCCGGTGGCGTGGCCGGCTCGATGGCGGGCACCACCCCGAGCAGCACGGGCGCACCCTTCTCGAGCAGCGTCGCGACGTCGTCGTACGCCGAGGGGGCGAGCACGGCGAGGTCGACGGAGACGCCGTGCGCCCCGGCGCCGACCAGCAGGTCGATCGGCGCGTCGGCAGCACAGCAGTGCGCGACGGGGACGGCCCCGGACTCGGTGACAGCCGTGAACACCTGTTCCAGCAGGGCGGAGGCCTCCGGACGGTCGACCGAACGGTGTCGGTGCAGGCCGGACGCGGTGGGCACCTGTCCGGCCAGGACCGACGGCAGCGCGGGCTCGTCGACCTGCACGACCAGCGCCGCGCCCGGCAGCCGCCGGCGCACGTCGGCCACATGGTCGCGCAGCCCCTCGGCCAGGGCCTCGGCCAGCTCACGCCTCGCGCCGTGGTCGGAGAGCAGCCGGTCGCCGCGCGGCTTCTCGACCGTCGCGGCCAGCGTCCACGGGCCGGTGACCTGCACCTTGAGCCGGCCCGTGTAGCCGTCGGCCTGCTCCTCGAGCGCGTCGAGGTCCTGGGCGAGGAGCGACCGAGCCCGACGATGGTCGATCCCGGGCGAGCCGCTGCTGCCGGTGAGCCGCCACCCGGCCGGCTGGAGGTCGGCGTCGAGGTCGGCCAGCACGGCGAGGGCGCGGCCGGTCATCGACGCGGTCGGTCCACGACCGGGCAGCTCGGGCAGGTGTGGGAGGTCGGGCAGCTCGCCCAGCACGCTGCGCAACGCCTCGTCGTACTCCTCGGCGGTGCTGCCGGGCATCGACCCGACGGCGGAGGCGACCGTCACCGGGCGACCGGGTCGGTCACACGCGCGGTTGCACTGATGGTGCAGGAGCCGACGACCCGCGAGCCGTCGTAGATCACCGCGGCCTGCCCGGGCGCGATCCCCTGGGCGGGGTCACGCAGCTCGATCTCGACTGCTTCGGCGCCGACGACCCGCACCAGCGCTCGGTGCTCGTCGCCGTGAGCGCGCAGCTGGACGGTCCCCTCGAGGCCGCCGGTCAGCGCGGCACCGCACCATCGCGGCCGGATCCCGGTGATCCGGTCGACGGTGAGTGACTCGCGCGGCCCGACCGTGACCGTGCCGGACACCGGCTCGATGTCGAGGACGTAGCGCGGCCTGCCGTCCTCGGCGGGCCGACCGATCCGCAGCCCCTTGCGCTGGCCGATGGTGAAGCCGAACGCACCGCTGTGGTGACCGAGCACCTCGCCCGTCGCGTGGTCGACGATCTGGCCCGTGCCGGCGCCCAGCTTCTCCGCGAGCCAGCCACCCGTGTCGCCGTCGCTGATGAAGCAGATGTCGTGGCTGTCGGGCTTGCGCGCCACGGACAGTCCCCGGCGCTCGGCCTCGGCCCGGACCTCGGACTTGGGAGTGTCGCCCAGCGGGAACAGCGAGTGCGCGAGCTGCTCCTGCGTGAGCACGCCGAGCACGTAGGACTGGTCCTTGCCCATGTCGTCGGCCCGGTGCAGCTCGACGACGCCCTCCGCCCCCGTCTCGAGCCGTGCGTAGTGGCCGGTCGCGACGGCGTCGAAGCCGAGGGCCAGCGCGCGGTCGAGCACCGCGGCGAACTTGATCTTCTCGTTGCAACGCAGGCACGGGTTGGGTGTGCGGCCGGCGGTGTACTCGGCCATGAAGTCCTCGACCACGTCCTCGTGGAACCGGTCGCTCAGATCCCATACGTAGAAGGGGATCCCGATCACGTCGGCGGCGCGGCGGGCGTCGCCGGCGTCCTCGATCGTGCAGCACCCGCGGGCGCCGGTGCGGTACGACGCGGGGTTCCGCGACAGGGCGAGGTGGATGCCGGTGACGTCGTGCCCGGACTCCGCGGCGCGGGCGGCGGCGACCGCGGAGTCGACGCCGCCTGACATGGCAGCGAGAACCTTCACGACCGGGTCACCCGGCCTTGCGGGTGGAGCCGCCGATGCCGGAGACGACGCCTGCGGCGCGGGCCCGCTCCACGACCGGCCCGATCGCCTCCACCAGCGCGTCCACGTCGGCCTGGGTGGACGTGTGCCCGAGCGAGAACCGCAGCGAGGACCGGGCCTGCTCGTCGGTGCGTCCCATCGCGAGCAGCACGTGCGAGGGTTGGGGCACGCCGGCAGAGCAGGCCGAACCGGTCGAGCACGCGATCCCGCGGGCGTCGAGCAGCATCAGCAGCGAGTCGCCCTCGCACCCCGGGAAGGTCAGGTGGGCGTTGCCGGGCAGCCGGTGCTCCGGCGCACAGTCCGGGTCACCGTTCACACCCGCGTCGGGCACCTGCTCCAGGATGCGCTCCACCAGAGCGTTGCGCAGCGCACAGACCCGCTCGGCGTGCTCGGGCTGGCGCTTGACGGCCAGCTCGACCGCGGTGGCGAACCCGGCGATCGCGGGTGTGTCGATGGTTCCGGAGCGGACGTCGCGCTCCTGCCCGCCACCGTGGAGCTGCGGCGTCAGCTCCAGCTCGCGGCGTACGACGAGGGCGCCCACGCCGTAGGGGCCGCCGACCTTGTGGGCGGTCAGGGTGAGCAGGTCGACGTCGCTGTCGGCGAAGTCGACAGGCACCTGCCCCACCGCCTGCACGGCGTCGGTGTGGACCGGGATGTCGTGCGCGTGCGCCGCCTCGACGACGGCCCGCAACGGCTGCACCGTGCCCACCTCGTTGTTGGCCCACATCACCGTCACCAGCGCCACCGAGGCGGGGTCGCGGTCGACGGCGGCGCGGTAGGCGTCGACGTCGAGCCGCCCGAGCCGGTCGACCGGGAGCAGCTCGACCTCGGCACCCTCGTGCTCTGCGAGCCAGTGCAGCGGGTCGAGGACCGCATGGTGCTCGATGGCGGTGGCCAGGATCCGGGTGCGACGGGGATCGGCGCCGCGACGCGACCAGAACAACCCCTTGAGCGCGAGGTTGTCGGACTCCGTGCCACCGGAGGTGAAGACGACCTCGCCCGGGCGGGCGTTGAGCGCGGCCGCGATGCGTTCACGCGACTCCTCCACGACCCGCCGCGCGGCACGGCCGGACGCGTGCAGTGACGAGGGGTTGCCGGTGCGGGTCAGCTGCTCGGTCATCGCCGCGACGGCCTCGGGGAACATCGGCGTCGAGGCGGCGTGGTCGAGGTAGACGGAGTCGGTCAGAGGGGCGTTCATCGCGTCTCCCAGGGTACGTGCTCGTCGCGCGTGAGCAGGTAGCAGACCGAGGGCAGGGAGGGACCGCCCTCGACGGGGTGGTCGTACGTCGTGAGCAGTCGCATGCCGAGGCGCTCCATGACCGCGCGGGAGCGGGTGTTCTCGACCACGGTGAACGACACCACCTCGTCGCGGCCGAGCCCGTCGAAGGCGAAGTCGAGCGCGGCACGGGCGGCTTCGGTGGCGTAGCCGCTCCCCCAGGCCGATCTGCCCAGCCGCCAGCCGACCTCGACCACCGGCTGCTCGCGCTGGTCCATCCAGTCCACGTGGAACCGCGGCACCGCGAGGCCGGTGAAGCCGAGGAACTCGCCGTCGGCCTCGACCGCCCAGAGCCCGAAACCGTGGTCGGCGAAGTGGGCCTCGATCCGGTCCACGAACGCGTCGGACCCGGCACGGTCGAGCGGCGCCGGGAAGTGCTCCATCACCTCGGGATTCGCGTTCATCAGAGCGAACGGCGCCCGGTCCGACTCCGTCCAGCCGCGAAGCAGCAGCCGGTCGGTGCGCAGGACCGGCACCGTCACGTGATCTCCCCGTCGACGTACAAGCACATGGGGTGATTGTTCCAGCCGCCCCGGACGCGGTTGGCTGGGCCCATGCGCGTCGGCACCTGGAACCTCGAGAACCTGTTCCGTCCCGGGGAAGGCTCCGGCAGCCCTCCGGACGGGGCGACGTACCACGCGAAGCTGACCTCACTCGCGGGTGTGATCGACGGGCTCGCACTCGACGTGCTGGCGGTGCAGGAGGTCGGCTCTCCGGGCGCGCTCGACGACCTGGTCGGAAGGCTCGAGGGCAGCTGGCACAGTGCCCTCGCGACCCCCGACGCGCGCGGCATCCGGGCGGGCGTCCTCTCCCGGACGCCGCTGACCGAGGTGCACGAGGTCACGCGGTTCCCCCATCTCCTCGCTCCGGTCCAGGTCGACGACGCCGGCCACACGCTCGACTCGCTCGGCCGTCCCGCACTGGCGGCGCGGGTGCGCGTCCAGGGCGTCGACGTGGACGTCGTGTCGGTGCACCTCAAGTCCAAGCTGCTCAGCTATCCCGGCGGCCGCTTCAACCCGCGCGACGAGGACGAGCGGGCGCGGTACGCCGTGTACGCCCTGCACCGCCGCGCCGCCGAGGCCGCCGGCGTCCGGGTGCACGTCACCGGACTGCTCGCCGACCAGGGCCGGACCCGCGTGCTCGTCGTCGCCGGAGACCTCAACGACGAGGCGACGGCCGCCACCACGCAGATCCTTCTCGGCCCGCCAGGGTCGGAGATCGGCACCGGTGGCTTCGACGCGCCGGACCGGGGCGACGGGTCCCGGCTGTGGAACGTGGAGTCGCTGATCCCGGAGGAGGACCGCTACTCCCGCGTCTACCGCGGGCGGCGTGAGCTGATCGACCACCTGCTGGTGACCCGGGCGGCGGTCGAGCGGGTGACGCGGGTGGAGACGGGCGGGCCGGTCCCGCCATCCGTGACCGACAACCCGCTGGCGCGGGCGGACGAGCCGGCCTCGGACCACCGACCGGTGGTCGTGACCATCGGTCGCTAGCCGTGCCTGGCCATGCGGTCGAGCCAGGCGTGGTCGGGGTGAAGGCGATGGATGTTGGCGCGCAGCCAGTCCTGCTGCTGGTCCGACATCAGCGGCCACGCATTGTCGAGGTCGACGAGGTCCTTGTCCCGCGCCTGCCTCGCCTTATAGAGCAGGGCCACCTCCGGGTTGAGGTACCGGATGCCGTCGTCGGCCACCCAGGTCACGTCGTCGAGGTCGGCGACGTGCGACTCGTCGCGCTTGGACTGCCAGCGACCGTCCACCTCCGGGTTCAGCGGGCAGTCGACTCGCCACGGCGAGCGCGCGTTCTCGCGCATCCAGATCTGGCTCAACGGGCGGTCCGGCTCGGGGTGCTCGTCGTCGATGAACCGCAGCGTTCCGCCGGTGTTGCTCCACAGGTGGAAGGTCCCGCCCAGCTGCGCGCGCAGGTGCGGGAAGTCGCTGGTGAAGATCACCAGGTCGAGGTCCTCGTGGAACCGGGGGACACCGGTGAACGCCTCCATGGCGTAGCCGCCGACGATCCACCAGGGTCTCGGGAACCCCTCCATGTGCACGGCGACCTCGGCCGGGGTGAGCGGGTCCCAGTCGCCGTAGACGTCGTAGAACTCGATGTCCTCGTCGGACAGCTGCCAGGACGGGCCGTGGGGCGTGCGCCGGGTCAAGACAGCACCACCTCCGCCAGCAGGGCACGATGGTCGGTTCCGTCGACGCTGACCGACTCCGTCCGCACCGCGTGCAACGCGTCGTTGACCAGCACGTGGTCCAGAGCGAGCATCGGCGGCACGGGTACGCCGAACAGCCGCATCTCGCCGTCGGCCGGCCAGGTCGGCTGCCACCGCGAGCCGGCCTCGGTCGCCGCGTCGCGGTAGCCCCGGCCGATCAGCTCGCGGACCACGCGGTGGTCGGTGGTCGCGTTGAGGTCACCGACGATCATGGTGGGCGTTGCGCGCTCGTGCGCCGCGCGGCGGATCGTCCGATGGTCCTCGGTCCAGTCCTGGACGTCGCCGGTCGGCGGACGCGGGTGCACGGCGAGCAGCGTGACGCCCTCGACGACGACCTGGTAGCCGCCGAAACCGGTGTCGAGCGCGGTGACCTGCCGGACCGGCCGCCGCGCGAGCACAACGGTCCCGGACGCGCCGGCGGCAGGCTCACCCGCCGAGTGCGCGAACACGTCGTCGAGGCCGGCGGCTCGCATCCGGGCGAGGGAGCGGTCGTCGACCTCCTGCAGCACCAGGACGTCCACGTCCTCCTCCACGGCCACCTCCACCACCTGCGACGGAGCTGCCTGACCCAGCATGAGATTGGCCGTCATCACCCGTAGCCGGTCGCCGCTCGCTGCGGGCTCGGCCGATCCGACGTACGCCGGGGCCAGCCAGAAGCCGTGCATGACCACACCGGCGACCGCGACCAGCGTGCAGGTGCCGGTGACCGGGCGCCACGGTCCCCGACTGCGGCTCCACGCCACGACCAGGAGCACGAGCGCGGTCGCGTACAGGGCGAACGCGTACGGCGTGAAGGCAACCAGCCGCACCCACGCGCCACCGGGCGGTTGCACTATGCGCGCCACGGTCAGTGCGCCCGCCGGCACGAGGACGAGGACGACGACCAGCCCGACCAGCAGCCACCGCAGCTTCACCGTCCCAACGTAGAACGCCGTCGCGAAAAAGCCGTTGCACCGCCCCGATGCGTCGGACACAATCGTCGCGTCATGAAGAACTGACCCCGCACTCGCTCGCGCCCGCGGCTCCATGCCCGGCGAGTCTCAGCCCTTTCTCGCTGATCGGTGGTCACCCATGCCCGCACCCACACTTCTGCGCGCGGAGTCGCTCGTCGCCCGCGACCTCGCCAAGTCCTACGGCGACCGCGTCGTGCTCGACGGTGTCGACGTCGTCGCCTCCCCCGGTCAGCCCCTTGGGATGGTGGGCGAGAACGGCGCCGGCAAGTCGACCCTCCTGCGGTTGCTTGCCGGCGCCGAGCCCGCCGACGCCGGCACGGTGTCCCGGCCCGCGGAGCTCGCCTACCTCGCCCAGGAGCCGACGTTCCCGCCCGACGCCACGGTGGCCGAAGTGCTCGACGAGGCGCTGCGGCCCCTGCACGACGCCGTCGCCCGGCTGGAGGTCCTGGCCGGGCAGCTCGACGCGCCCGCGGCGGCCGAGGAGTACGCCGTCCTGCTCGACTGGTGCGGGCTACGCGATGCGTGGTCCGCGGACTCTCGCGCCGCCTCCGCCGCCGCTCGGCTCGGCGTCGGCGACATCGATCCGACGACTCCGGTGGACGCGCTCTCGGGAGGTCAGCGATCGCGGTTGGCGCTCGCGGCACTGGTAGCCGGACGGCCGCCGTGCGTCCTCCTCGACGAGCCGACCAACCATCTCGACGACGACGCGGTCGCCCTTCTCGAGGAGTTCCTCACCGACCTCCCCGGGGTCGCGGTCGTGGCCACCCACGACCGCGGCTTCCTGGAGGCCGTGTGCCGCCAGGTGCAGGATCTCGATGCCAGTCACTTCGGC
Source organism: Nocardioides sp. (assembly GCF_035697785.1). Lineage (GTDB taxonomy): Bacteria > Actinomycetota > Actinomycetes > Propionibacteriales > Nocardioidaceae > Nocardioides_B. The sequence continues at coordinate 2,684 of NZ_DASSCL010000004.1, read as the reverse complement.
ACGGACGGCGTGGGCGGCAGCCGCTTCAGCGGGGGGTACTCCGACTACCTGGCCGCCAAGCGGCAGGCCCGGCTGCGGTGGGAGGAGGCGTTCGACGCCCGGCGTGACGAGCTCAACCGGCTGCGCGCCGCCACCACGACCACGGCGCGCCGCGTCGCGCACAACCGGCCACCGCGCGATGGCGACAAGTTCATCCACCACTTCAAGGGTGAGAACGTCGCCCGCACGGTCAGCCGTCGGGTGCGCGATCTCGAGCAGCGCATCGAGGACCTCGAGTCCGAGCGCATCCCGAAGCCCCCGCGCGAGCTGGCCTTCGCCGGCCTGCCCCACCTCCCGGTGCGGTCCGGACGGGTCGTCCAGGTGCGCGACCTGACCGTCGCCGGCCGTGTCGAGGTGCCACGCCTGGACCTCGACGCCGGGGAGCACCTGCTCGTCACCGGCGCGAACGGTTCCGGCAAGTCCACGCTCCTCAAGGTGCTCGCGGGAGTGCTGCCGGCCACGTCGGGACGCGTCGACGTCGGCGCCCGTCAGGTCGGCTACCTGCCGCAGCAGGTCACCTTCCGCCGCCCGGACCGCAGCGCGATCCAGCTGTACGACGGCCTGACCGGCGACCTGTCCGGGGCCACGCGTCCGGATCTGCACGGGCTCGGGCTGTTGCATCCGCGCGACCTGCACCGCCCGGTGGGGGTGCTCAGCCTCGGGCAGCAGCGCCGGCTCGCCCTGGCGGTCCTGGTCGCACAGGCGCCGGACCTGCTGCTCCTCGACGAGCCGACAAACCACATCTCGCTCACTCTCGCGGAGGAGCTGGAGGAGGCGCTCCAGCGCTCGCCGGGCGGGGTCGTGGTCGCGTCGCACGACCGCTGGCTGCGGCGCCGCTGGACAGGCAGCCGTCTGCCCCTGTGAGGCCTGGGAAGGCATGGAAAGGCATGGACCCCGGCTCCCTCTGCGGGAGCCGGGGCCCGGTGGCTCGACGGGCGGTGGCCCGTCAGCCCTTGCGCTGGTTGACCGCCTCGGTGGCGGCGGGGAGGACGGCGTGCAGGTCGCCGACGACGCCGAAGTCGACGAGCTCGAAGATCGGCGCCTCGGCGTCCTTGTTGACCGCGACGATGGTCTTCGAGGTCTGCATGCCGGCCCGGTGCTGGATCGCCCCGGAGATGCCGTTGGCGACGTAGAGCTGCGGGGACACCGTCTTGCCGGTCTGCCCGACCTGGAACGAGTGCGGGTACCAGCCCGAGTCCACCGCCGCCCGGGACGCACCGACCGCGGCACCGAGCGCGTCCGCGAACTGCTCGACCGGCTCGAAGTTGCCGCCGGTGCCGCGGCCGCCGGAGACCACGATCGCGGCCTCGGTCAGCTCGGGGCGACCCGAGGCCTTCCGCGGCTCCGAGGCGGTGATCCTCGCGCCCTTGGCGGCCTCGGAGATGGTGGCGGCGAACGCCTCCACCACGTCATCGGCGCCGGTTGCTTCGGCTTCCTCGGGGGTCGCGGAGTTCGGCTTGACCGTGATGATCGGGGTGCCCCGGGTGACCTTCGCCTGGACCGTGTAGTTGCCGGCGAACACCGACTGGGTCGTGGTCGGCGTCCCATCCTCGCCGGCCGCCACATCCACGGCGTCGGTGACCAGGCCGGAGCCGGTCTTCACCGCCAGCCGGCCGGCGATCTCCTTGCCCTCCCCGGACGAGACCACCAGCACCGCGGCCAGGTCACCTTCCGAGCGAGTCTTCTCCACCAGCTGGGCCAGCACCTCCGCCTTCGGCGCCACCAGATACCCGGTCACGTCGGCGTCGTCCACGGTGTAGATCTTCGCGGCACCGAACCTCTTCAACGTCGCCGTGACGTCCGGGCCGGCCGAGCCGATCAGCACCGCGGACGGCTCCCCCAGCCGGCGAGCGATGGTCAACAGCTCCAGGGTCGGCTTGGTCACCTTGCCGTCGCCAGCGCTGTCCGTGTCGACGAGCACCAATACCTCAGACATGTCTCTCTCCAAACTCAGTCGACGGCTCAGATGAACTTCTTCGAGGCGAGGAAGTCGACCAGCGCCTGCGCGCCCGACCCGTCCTCGTCGGTGACGATCTCCCCCGCTGTCCGCGGCGGCCGCGCCGTCGTGCCCTCCACCACGCTCCAGGCCGCGGACAGCCCCACCTGGCCGGCGTCCACACCCAGGTCGGCCAGGCTCCAGGTCTCCACCGGCTTCTTCTTCGCCGCCATGATCCCCTTGAACGACGGATACCGGGCCTCACCGGACTGGTCGGTCACGCTCAACACCAGCGGCAGCGAGCCCTCCACCGTGTCGGTCGAGGCATCCCCGTCCCGGCGGATCCGCACCGTCTCGCCCTCCACCGAGATCTCCGAGCCCAGCGTCACCCCCGGCACCCCGAGCCGCTCGGCGAGCATCGCCGGCACCACCCCCATGCTGCCGTCGGTCGACGCCATCCCACACACCACCAGGTCGTGCGGGATCTTCTTGATCGCCTCGGCCAGCACCAGCGAGGTGGCCAACGCGTCCGAGCCGGCGATCGCCTCATCCACCACGTGCACGCCCCTGTCCGCACCCATCTGCAGCGCCTTGCGCACCGCGTCGGTGGCCTGCTCCGGGCCCACGCACAGCACCGTCACCACCGTGTCCCCGGTGTCATCACCGAGGGACTCCTTCACCAGCAGCGCCTGCTCCACCGCATACTCGT
>NZ_DASSCL010000003.1:0-57291 GCF_035697785.1 Nocardioides sp. | reverse complement strand
CGGCAAGCCGATCGCCGACTTCCAGGGGCTGCAGTTCATGCTCGCCGAGATGGGCATGAAGGTCGAGGCGGCCCGGCAGCTGACCTACGCCGCCGCGGGCCGCTCCGAGCGCGGCGACAAGGACCTGACCTTCTTCGGGGCGGCCGCCAAGTGCTTCGCCTCCGACACCGCGATGCAGGTGACCGTCGACGCGGTCCAGGTGCTCGGCGGCTACGGGTTCACCAGCGAGTACCCCGTCGAGCGGATGATGCGGGACGCCAAGATCACCCAGATCTACGAGGGCACCAACCAGGTGCAGCGGATCGTCATGGCCCGCCAGCTCCTCGCTGGCATCCAGTCCGAGATCTGAACCGAACCGTCGAGAGGAAAGGAGGTCCGATGGTTGCGCTCACGCCGGAGCTGCTCGTATCAGCGAGCGGCGATAGCTACGACGTCGGCCTCCTGGTCGACCGTCTTCGGCTTCGGCTGGACTCGTTCGTAGCCGAGGCTCGGTCCGCCATCATGGCGCAGGTCCCGGCGTATGGGCAGAACGACCAGGCGGACCTGCGTGAGGAGGTCGCGTCGAACTGTGCCCAGGTGTTCGGGATCTTCCTCGACACGTTGGCCGCCGGTCGACCGCCGGTGCCCGGGGACTTCCCCATGGCCGCGGGCTACGCCGCACGACGCAGCGGCGCAGGCATCGCCCTGGAGGACTTCCTCAAGGCGTTCCGGGTCGGCCAGGCGGCACTGTGGGAGCAGGTCCGGGCCACGGCCGTCGACCTGCCGGGCGGCTCCGAAGCCGCCGCTGCGGTGGTCGGACACCTGATGGCCACCATCGAGGCGGGCAGCAGCGCCGCCGCCCGAGCGTACGTCGACTCGACGAACCTGCGCGCGACCGACGTCGCCAGGGTCGAGCGCGACCTGATGGAGGATCTGCTCTCCGGCCGCGCGGACACCGCCGCGACCCGGACCGAGGTCCTCGCCGGCGCGGGGCTGGCAGCCGACAGCCGCGTGCTCGTCGGGATCGGGCTACCACGCGACCCGGAGGGCACAGCTCCGTTTCTCCCGGAGGCGGCCGACCTGGTCAGCAGAGCGGTCGCGCAGAGCGTCGGAGGCGTGGTCGTGGTTCGCCAGGACGAGGTGGTCGCGGTGGTCCCCGTCGACGAGCTCGGCGAGGCCACCGTGATGGCCCGCCTCACCCGTCTCGTCGAGTCGCTGTCGAGCCGGGGCGTTCCGGTCACCTTCGGCTTCAGCACGGTTCACGCCGGACTCGCCGCGGTGCCTGCTGCGCACCGCGAGGCCGAGCTCGCCCGATCGACGCTCGGAGACCGGCCCGGTCTGTTGGCGCTCTCGTCCATGTCCACCCTCGACTACCTCGTCACTTGTGCCGACGACTCGGCGCGCCGGCTGATCCGTCCCGCGGTGCGCGCCTTCATCGAGGAGGACGCCTGCGACGGCGGCGTGCTCGTCGACACGCTGCTGAAGTACGTCGCCGCTGACATGAACGCGAGGTCGGCCGCCGTACAGCTGCACGTGCACGTGAACACCATCTACTACCGGCTCGACCGGATCACCGAGCGGACCGGCCATGACCTGCGCCGCCTCGACGAGGCCTTCGAGCTGCTGCTCGCCGTGAGGCTGCTCGCCGCCTGAAAGCAGTCCGAGACGCGCTCGCGACGGCGCGTCCCGGCCCGACCTACACGTTCCATCCGAACCACTTCCCCCCGAGAGGTATCCCGCCATGACCCTGACCGCCGACTACGTGACCGACGACGACGTCGCCATCTCCTTCGACCACCTGCTCGGCGGCGTGGGGCGGATCGCCAACCCCCGGATCCTCCCCGGGGGCGAGGTGGTCACCTGGGTGGGTGCGCTGGCACGTCGCCCACGGACGCCCGCCGCGCGAGCCCTCGAGCTCGCGGCCGAGATCGGCCGGGTCGTCGCCGGCGTCTCGGAGGCCGCACCGTCCAAGCGCGACCGCCGCTTCGTGGACCCCGCCTGGAGCGGGAACCCCTTGCTGCGCCGATGGGTCCAGGCCTACCTCGTCACCGTCGACAAGGCGCAGCAGATGATCGAGGACGTGGACCTGGACGACCGCACCCAGGACCGTCTCCGTCTCCTCGTGGAGAACCTGAGCGATGCGCTGGCCCCGTCCAACACGCCGCTGCTGAACCCCGCCAGTGCGAAGGAGACCATCGACACCGGCGGTGCGAGCCTCGTCCGCGGGGTCCGCAACTTCCTCGCCGACATGTCCAGCCGGCCCCGGGTGCCGAGCATGGTGGACAACTCCTCGTTCGAGCTCGGCGAGAACCTCGCGGCCACGCCCGGGAACGTGCTGCTGCGCACGCCCATGTTCGAGCTGATCCGGTACGCCCCGACGACCGAGAAGGTTCGTGCCGTCCCGCTGCTGATGGTGCCGCCGACGATCAACAAGTACTACGTGCTCGACCTCGCCCCGGGCCGAAGCATGATCGAGTACCTCGTCGGTCAGGGCCAGCAGGTGTTCGTGATGTCCTGGCGCAACCCCTCGACCCGACATGCGGACTGGGGGCTGGACGCCTACATCCACGCGGTCGAGGAGGCCCTCGACGCCGTGCGCGAGATCACCGGCTCGTCGGCCGCGTCGGTGTACGCCGCCTGCTCGGGCGGGATCATCGCGTCGATGGCGGCGGCCCACCTCGCCGCAACCGGGCGCGGCGACGAGCTGGCGTCGCTCACCCTGGCTGTCACCGTGCTCGACCAGCGCAACGCCGGCACCGCGAACTCCGTGGTCGACCGGCGCCGTGCCGAGGCCGCCGCGGCCATGTCCCGCCGGGCCGGCTACCTGGACGGCAACGCCTTGGCCGAGGTATTCGCGTGGCTGCGTCCGAACGACCTGATCTGGAACTACTGGGTCAACAACTACCTGCTCGGCAAGCTGCCCCCGGCCTTCGACATCCTGTCGTGGAACGCCGACACCACCCGGATGCCGGCTCGCCTGCACGCGGACTTCCTCGCGTTGTCTATCGGAAACAAGCTCGCCACCCCGGGGGATGCGACCGCCCTGGGCGTGCCGGTCGACCTGGGCAGGATCACCGCCGACAGCTACGTCATCGGTGGCGAGACCGATCACCTCACCCCCTGGCAGGCCTGCTATCGCAGCACCGGCCTGCTCGGTGGGAAGTCGGAGTTCGTGCTGTCCACCAGCGGCCACATCGCGGCGCTGGTGAACCCGCCCACCAACGCCAAGGCGGCGTTCCGTTACGCCACGGACACCTCGATGTCGCCGCGGGAGTTCCTGGAGGGCGCGGAGCAGCACCAGGGCTCCTGGTGGACCCACTACGCCGAGTGGTTGGGGGCCCGCTCGGGTGAGCTGCAGTCGGCCTCCGCCGAGCCGGGACGGGGCCGGTTCCAGTCGCTGGGCGGGGCCCCGGGCACCTACGTGTTCGACAAGTGAGCGCGCATCATCCTGCCGAGCGCACCCGGGTCCTCTCCGTCGAGGGGACCCGGGTCCGCGTCTGTGTCCGGGGCACGGGCAGGCCGCTGCTGCTCGTCATGGGGATCGGCGCCAGCCTGGATCTCTGGGAGCCCCTGGAGCGCGCTCTGGCGCCGCTCGGGTACCAGCTGATCTCGATCGACCTGCCGGGCGCCGGCGGCTCGCCGGCCCTGTTCCCGCCTCGCCGGATGGCCGGCCTGGCCCGGATCGCGGTGGCCGTCCTCGACGAGCTCGGCATCGACCGGGCCGACGTGCTGGGACTCTCGTTCGGGGGCATCGTCGCCCAGGAGATCGCGCGTCAGGCGCCGACCCGGGTACGTCGGATGATCCTCTGCGCCACCGGCCCGGGGCTCGGGGGCGTTCCGGGCCGGCCGAGCGCGCTGCGGCACATGATGACACCGAGGCGCTACCAGTCGAAGGACTACGCATCGCGGATCGCGGGCGAGCTCTACGGCGGTCGGGCGCGTCTGGAGCCCAGCATTCACACCTCGATGAAGGCGCGGTACATCCGGCCACCTTCGATGTACGGCTACCTGACCCAGATCTTCGCCGTCACCGGCTGGTCCAGCGTTCCGTGGCTGCACCGGGTGCGGATCCCCACGCTCGTCATGGCCGGCGACGACGACCCGATCATCCCGCTGGCGAATGCCCGGATCATGTCCTGCCTCCTGCCCGACTGCCGCGTCCACATCGTCGAGGGAGGCGGCCACCTGTTCCTGCTCGACATGACCGATGACGTCGTCGGGGTGGTGGACGGGTTCCTCACGGGGACCTGAAGCCGGGGCCTCTCGCGGGCGGTCTACCCCAAAGAGGATGGCGCGAGACCACGGCTGGCGGTGCGACCCTCGTGGCAGAGACGCGGCGCGCTGGTCGTTCCGGTGCCTGCGGATCCGCGCAACCACCCTCCCGGGCAGGTGCGCGCCTAACCGTCACCGGCGTCACGGCGCCAGCCAGCGTCAGGGGTAGTCATGCAGAAGGCAGCAGCGTTCGCGGCGATCGTCGTCGGCGTCATCATGATGGTGGCGGGAGTCGTCACGTGGGTCATCGTCTCCAACACCCTGTCCGAGCAGAAGATCGTGGTCTCCGACGACGCGAGCTGCCTGGCCGGAGACGAGGTCGACGGGCCGTTCTCGGCGTACTGCCAGGCCGACATCATCAACCAGCACACCCTGGACGCCACCGGCGGCAAGACCTACGCCGAGCTGGGTCAGGAGGACCCGCTCCGCGAGACGGCGATGACCTCGGCCTTCTTGCAGTCCTCGCTCTTTACGTCGGTCGTCGCGTTCGGTGTCGCAGCCATGGCATTCGTCCTGGGCCTGATGCAGCTCCTGATCGGGCTGGCGCTCAGGTCGCAGGAGGCCGAGGCGCGGGCACCGGCCACGGGGGCCGCGCCGGTGACCGCCACCTGACCACCGCGTCCCCCGGCCGCGCGGACCCGCGCGGCCGGATCGACTCCCGCGGTTCGACGAGAGGGGCGGTGCCGCAGTCAGGCGATGTGACGGTAGACCGCCTGCGCCACGCAGGCGGGCTTCGTCTGCCCCTCGGCCTCGACGATGAAGTCGATGGTCAGCTCCACCCCGCCGGTCAGCTCGGTGACCGCGAGCACCTGGCCGCGCAGCCGGATGCGACCGCCCGCCGGGACCGGGGCCGGGAAGCGCACCTTGTTCAGACCGTAGTTGAGGGTCATCGTGCCGCCCCGGAGCTCGAGCAGCTCTGCGAACAGGGGCACCACGAGTGACAGCGTGAGGTAGCCGTGCGCGATGGTCCGGCCGAAGGGCCCCGACGCCGCGCGGGCGACGTCGACGTGGATCCACTGATGGTCCCCGGTCGCGGCCGCGAACGTGTCGATCCGGTCCTGGGTCACCTCGACCCAGCGACTGGCCCCGAGGTCGGTGCCCGCGAGCGCGCGAATCTCCTCCGCTCCGCAGGCCACTATGGGTGAGGCGGTCAAGGGGGTAGTGGTCATGGCCGATCCTCGCTCTCAGCCCAGCACCGCGGGTGCCTGCACCTCGCGGCGGAGGATCTTGCCGGTGGAGCCCTTGGGCAGCGCCGCCTCGACCCAGACGTGACGCGGATACTTGTACGCCGCGACCCGGTCCTTGACGAACTCCCGCAGCTCCTGCGGAGTGGCCGATGCGCCGGGCTTCAGCGCGACCGCCGCCCCGATCTCCTCGCCCAGGTCTGCGTGGGCGATCCCGATGACGGCCGCCTCGGCCACCGCCGGGTGCTCGTAGAGCACCTCCTCGACCTCGCGGGGGTAGACGTTGTAGCCGCCGCGGATGATCAGGTCCTTCTTCCGGTCCACGATGTAGAAGTAGCCGTCCTCGTCCTGCCGGGCCAGGTCACCGGTGCGCAGCCAGCCGTCGACGATGGTCTCCTCGGTGGCCTCCGGCTTCCCCCAGTAGCCCTTCATCACGTTCGGGCCGTGGATCGCGACCTCCCCGACGACTCCGCGCGGGACGTCCGTCCCGTCGGCGTCCAGCACCCGCAGCGCGACACCGGCCACCGGGGTGCCGATGGAGCCCGGCTTGCGCACCTTGTCGGGGTGGTTGAAGCAGGCGACGGGGGAGGTCTCGGACAGGCCGTAGCCCTCGAGGATGATGCAGTCGAAGGCCGCCTCGACCCCCTTCAGCACCTCGACGGGGAGGGCCGCGCCGCCCGAGACGCAGGTGCGGAGCGTGGCGACGTCGTACCCCTCGCGGCCGGGCGCGTGCAGCATCGCGGCGTACATCGTCGGCACACCCTCGAAGACCGTCACTCCGTCGCGCTCGATGACCTCCAGCGCCTTGACGCCGTCGAAGCGTGGGACGAGGGTCAGCGTCGCCCCGGCGACCACCACCGCGTTGAGCCCGCAGGTGAGGCCGAAGACGTGGAACAGGGGCAGACAGCCCATCACGACGTCGTCGGGGTCCAGGTCGAACAGGCTCGTCGCGGAGACGGCGGCGTTGCCGGCGAGGTTGTCGTGCGTGAGCTCGGCCCCCTTGGGCTTGCCGGTGGTGCCGGAGGTGTAGAGGATCACCGCGGTGTCCTCGGCGGCCCGCGGCACCGGGGTGCCGGCGCCGGTCAGCGGCAGCAGCTCCTGGCCGAGGGGTCCGACCGGTACCGCGGCGACGCCGACCTCGGCCGCGGCCTTGGTCGCCTCGTCGCCGACCCCGTCGGCGACGAACAGGAACCGCGCGCCGGAGTCGGTCAGGTAGTACTCGACCTCGCGCTGCTTGAGCAGCGGGTTCATCGGGACGACCACGGCACCGGCAAGAAGTGCGCCGTAGAAGTGCACGGGGAACGCCGGGAGGTTCGGGATGACGAGGCCGACGCGATCGCCCGGCTGCAGGCCCTGGCCGACGAGCCACTGGGCGGCCGCGGCGGCGCGGGCGTGCAGCTCGCCGTAGGTCAGCACCGTGTCGTCCAGGCGCACGGCGGGCTTCTCGGGGTACATCTGTGCGGCTTCGTAGAGGTTGTTGGCGAGGTTCGTCATCGGGTGGTCCTGGATTCTCGTGTGGGACGGCGTGACCGGCTGGTCGCACCCTCGACTCTCGCCGAGGAGGGCTCGGGAACCCATGTGCTGGCGTACAGAACATCCGACGCGCCGTTGTCAGCGGCTCACAGCCGCTCTCGTCCGCTCCGCGCCGGCCAGGCGACAGGACGATCGCCGCGCCCAGTCCCGTTTGCGCGGTTCGGGTTCGGGAACGTCGGACCCATGGACGTCACCTCGAAGCACCGCGACCCCGGCCCCGACGACCGGACCGTGGCGGATCCGGACGAGCTCGACCGGCGCGAACCGGACTCGCCGACCGACCTGACCAAGCGGTCCTGGCTGTACGTCGCCCGCAAGACCGCCCGCGAGTTCACCGACGACCAGTGCACCGACCTCGCCGCGGCGCTCACCTACTACGCCGTGCTCGCACTCTTCCCGGCGGCGATCGCGCTGCTGTCCCTCGTTGGCCTGGTCGGCCAGGGCCCCCAGACCGTCGAGACCCTCCTGGGCGTGCTCCGCGACGTCGGCGCCGGCAGCGCGGCCGACACGCTCGCGCCGACCCTGGAGTCGTTGGCCGGCGCCGAGCAGGCTGCCGGGCTGGCGTTCGTCGTCGGCCTCGCGGGAGCGCTCTGGTCGGCTTCGGGGTACGTCGGGTCGTTCGGCCGGGCGATGAACCGGATCTACGAGATCCGCGAGGGTCGGCCGTTCTGGAAGCTGCGGCCCTGGATGATCCTGATCACCCTGGTGGCCCTGCTCCTCACCGCCGCAGTCGCCCTCGCGCTCGTGCTCACCGGGCCCGCCGCAGAGGCGGTCGGCAACGCGGTCGGTCTCGGCTCGACGGCCGTGCTGGTGTGGAACATCGCCAAGTGGCCGGTCATCCTCTTCGCGGTGGTGCTCGTCGTCGCGATCCTGTACTACGCCACCCCCAACGTGCAGCAGCCCAGGTTCAGGTGGGTCAGCGTCGGCGCGGTGCTGGCCATCGTGGTGTGGATCGTCGCGTCGGCCGCCTTCGGGTTCTACGTCTCCAGCTTCTCGTCGTACGACAAGACCTACGGCGCGCTGGCCGGCGTCGTGGTGTTCCTGCTCTGGCTGTGGATCACCAACCTCGCCCTGCTGTTCGGGGCCGAGCTCGACGCCGAGCTGGAGCGCGGCCGTGAGCTGCAGGCGGGTCTGCCGGCCGAGGAGGTCATCCAGCTGCCCCCGCGCGACACGCGCAACATCGAGAAGTCCGAGCGCAAGGCTCGCGAGGACATCGAGCGCGGGAAGGAGATCCGGCTCGGGTCGGGGCGTGAGTCCTGACCTGCCGGGTCGGCTACTCGCCCCAGCCCATCGGGAAGACCTCGAACCCCACCGCATGCGGTACGCCGAGCCGGGTGCCCGTCGCCCGCGACACGCCCTCGAGGAACTCCGCCGGGTCGAAGTGCTCCCAGCCGAGCCCTTCGATGTATGCGGAGTGCGCCTTGAGCGACTCCACCCCCACGTCGAACGTGTCCGTGATCTCGACGGCCTGGTCCGACTCCGGAGAGCTCGCCGCCCACACCTGCGTGACGCCGCCCCACGGTTCGAGGCTGCCCCCGTCGAGCTGCTCGTGGAACACCCATCGGTTGCCGGCGTCGCGGACCGCGTCGAGGGTGGCCTTGCCGGTGGCGATGTGGTCGGCCTGGTTGAGGTTGCGGCCGCCCCACGTGTCGCGGAAGTTGTTGGTGATCACGATTTCGGGGCGGTGTCGCCGTACCACCGCGGTGATGGCCCGCCGGAGCCCCACGCCGTACTCCAGCACCCCGTCCGGGAGGCGTAGGAAGTCGACCGCGTCCACGCCGACGATGCGGGCCGACTCGATCTGCTCGGCCTCACGCACCTCGCGGCACTGCTCGGGCTCCATGCCGTCGATGCCCGCCTCACCGCTGGTCACCATGCAGTAGACGACGTGCTTCCCCTGCCCGGTCCACCGGGCCACGGCAGCGGCGGCGCCGAACTCCATGTCGTCGGGGTGCGCGACCACGCACAGCGCGCGCTCCCAGTCCTCGGTGACGCGGGTGAACGGTGGCGGCGCGGTGTGATCAGTCATGGGCCCAGCATGCTGGAGCGACCCGCCGGCGGGAAGCGTCTGAACTGGGGGCCTCAGAAGAAGCCACCGCCCTTGGGTCGGTCCTCGAGGTGGTGGTGCCACGTTGCAGAACGTCGGCGCGCGGCCGGGTAGGCTCCCCGACGCGTAGACAGCGCGGGGCGGTAGCTCAGTTGGTCAGAGCAGAGGACTCATAATCCTTGGGTCGTGGGTTCGAGCCCCACCCGCCCTACCAGTCAGAAATTGCGTGAACGGCGCTGGAAACGTTGTCGCGAGCGCAGGCCTGTGGTGACCGCTGGCGAGGGCGCTCCACGCGGACGGCGTAGATCTCGTCGGGTGACGACGGACGTGCGGGAGCTCAGCTGGGGCCCCCCGGGTTGGTCGCACCGGGCGGGTCGACCACTGCAGGGGTGGTGCGTGACCGCAACCGCTGCCGATGTCCGCGTGGGGTGAGTCCGCGTGGCTTGTAGACGGCCAGGGCGGTGGTCAGCAGCAGCAGGGCGAGCGCAGCGGTGGAGTGGACGACGACGGTTGGCGCACGCAGCTGGCCGATGGGTGCACCTGAGGCAGCGAGACCGGCGTAGTGGCCGAGGGTTTGCGTATAGGTGACCAGGACCAGGGTTGCGAGGGTGGTCAGGACGAGCTTGAAGACCACCCAGTAGTGCCGCAGCAGACCCCACGCGGAGGTCAACGACTGGACGATGCCGGTGGTCAGGGAGGCGACGGCCAGCGGGACCAGGACGACGGAGTCGGACCAGCCCATCACCAGGTAGGCGCCCCGCACGAGCTGGGCGTCGGCGCTGCTCGTGCCCGCGACGGCGAGCGCGAGGAAGCAGACCACTGCGCCGAACCAGCCGACTGAGGACAGGATGTGGACCAGCAGCAGGGCGTGCCTCGTTCTCGGCGTGCGCCTCATGGGCGGCTGTCCGCCGCGACGGGGACCGGGTGGGTGTCGGTGAGGCTGGGACCGCCCAGGTGGCGGCCCGGCCCGTGCTCTCCACCGGTCAGAACTGCAACCACAACCACGATGGCCACCAGCGCTGCGATGACCAGGGATGCCTTGACCCAGTTCGGCATCGGCGGGGCCGGCGTGCCCGGCGCGTTGGACGGACCGTGGGACCGGTTCTTGTCTCGCATGCGACCAGTGTTTGCGAGACACAGCGTCTTGGTCAAGACAACGTGTCGTCTATGTGACGGTGCGTCTCCCTTGGCGTACCCTGTTGGCCATGCCGAAGTTGTGGGAGGACACCGTCGACGCGCACCGTCAGGCGGTGCGCGAGGCCGTTCTCGATGCGACGTCGGCGCTGGTGGCCGAGCGCGGGGTCGGTGGGGTGTCGATGTCCGGGGTCGCGGATGCGGCCGGTGTGGGGCGGGCCACGCTGTACCGGTACTTCCCGGACCTGGAGGCCGTGCTTGCCGGGTGGCACGAGCGGCAGGTGGCCGGTCACCTGGACCAGCTGCGCCAGGTCGCGGCGCGGGCCGCGGACACCCGGGAGGCTGGCGGTGCTGGCGTGGAGACCCGGTTGCGGGCGGTGTTGACGGCGTTCGCCTTCGCGTCCGCGCAGGGGGCGGGGACCGACGTGACGGCGGTACTGCATCACGGGGAGCGGATGGATGCGGCGCGCTCGGAGCTGGTCGGGTTCATGCGCGACCTGCTCGTCGAGGGTGCCGACGCGGGCGTGGTGCGCACCGACGTGCCCTCCGGTGAGCTGACCGGGTTCGTCCTGCACGCCTTGGGAGCCGCCGTGGAGGTGGTGCCCGCCCACGGCTCAGCTGGCACGGACCGAAACGCCAGAGGAGGGCGTCGCCGCCGCGGTGGTCATGCTGCCGTCGACCGGCTCGTCGGACTGGTCCTGGACGGGCTGCGCCCGACCGGCTGACGCGCGCCCCGCTGTCTCCGACCGTCGCCGCGGTTCGCCCTCGGGCTGTCTCGCTCGGTGGGGTCAGGTGCCGGCGAGGCTCAACGCGAAGCTCCGCTGGTCGTGGGGGCAGCTGCCGTGCCTGCGCGCTGCCGGATGGCGATACCGACGGTCGCGGCCACGATGATCACCGCGCCGAGCCACTGTCGCGGATCGAGCCGTTCACCGGTCAGGTAGCCGGCGGCGACCCCGAAGACCGGGATGAGCGGCAAGAACGCGCCCGCGTAGGAGGCCGGCACCTGGCGGAGACCGGTGACGAAGAACCAGAATCCGAGGCCGTAGTACAGGACTCCGGACCCGGCGGCGCCCAGCCAGGCCCCGGCGCCGAGGCCACTGAAGTCCCAGCCGGGGCCACCGGCCAGGCCCACCACCGTCGCCAGGGCGACCGCGAAGCCGAGCGCCGCGGCTTGCTGGGCGAGCACCACGGTGAGCGAGGAGTCGTCGAGCATCAGCCGTCGGGTGAGCACCGCATACAGGGCGCAGAACCCGATGGAGACCAGGGTCAGGGTGATGCCGATGGCCTTGCCGGTGGCGCCAGGCTGGTAGACGACGAGCAGCACCCCGGTGATGGCGACGGCGACCGATACCGCCAGCGATGCAGGGATGTGCTCGCGGAGCACGAGCGCGGCGAGCAGCAAGATGATGACCGGCTCGAGCGCCCACAGCAGCACGGACATGCTCGCGGTGATGGTGGTGAGCCCGATCAGGCCGAGTGCGTAGGCGACGCCGGGGTTGAGCACGCCGAGCGCGGCGAGCCGGCGCATCGGCGGTGTCCAGGCGAAGCGTTCGCGGCGGACCGCGGTGAGCAGGAGCAGGAGTGCGCAGCTGGCGGCCAGCTGCAGGGGGAGCAGAGTGAGCGGGGCGACGTCGTCGACGACCTGCTTGGAGGCGACGGTGCCGAGTCCCCAGCAGGCGGCCGCGGCGACGAGCGCGGCGACCGCGCTGGGTGCCGCGGGGAGTCGGCGGGTGGAGGTGTGGCTGGACATGGCGGAACTCCGGTGGAGGACGAAGTGGGCAGGACTGAGCATCGGCGCCGCAGGACGGCGCCAGTGGCGTCAGTTCGCGGGGTCCTCCGCGTCGCAGCAGTCGTAGGCCGGCGCCCGGCACGGTCTTGCCGGCGTTCGTGAGCACACCTGCCCAGCCATGTCTTTCAGGCTACTCCTGAACCGATCGTCGGAGTGCTGCGACGAGTGCTGGACCGGACCGCGGCGAGCACGACCGGCGTGAAGTGGTTGCCGGTGACGCAGCGACATGGAGGGGTCAAGCCGTGGTGAGCCAGTTGGCCAGGAGGGCCCGCACGCCGTCGAGGTTGGCGTCGGAGTCGCGGGCCGCGACGTGTCCGTCCGGTCGGACCAGCAGCGCCTCCGCCCCCCGGATGTGCCATCTCCGCCGGGCGACGCCGTCCGTGTCGACCAGTTCGTCGACCGGCACGTCGACTGGCACGCGGACGGGTCGCCCGGAAGACTCGACCGGACCCGCGGAGTGCCCCGCCGTCGGAACGCCGCCGCGTGGAAGCACCTGGTGGAGATGGAGCCAGGGCCGGTGCGCGGCGTGAAGCTCAGCGACCTCGGCCGGGTCCCAGTGTTCGGCGGGTCCGCACAGCAGCAGGTGGAATCCCGGCGCGGTGAGGGCGTCGTGCATCCACAGGCGTTCTTGGCCGGCCGTGACCTGAGCGTCGGGCAACCGTTCGCCGGGCCGCGGGTGCCCTGCCCGACGTCCGGCCATTCGTGACCGCAGCACTCCCAGTCTCGTCGGCATCTTGGTCGAGGAGCTGGCCGGGGTGAGCAGGTTGGGGTAGCGGATGCCGAGCTGGGAGACGGTGCGGAAGGCGACCGCGCGGGTCTTCGGAACCCGGGCGGCGAGCCCGAGGGCTCGCGGCGCGAGGTGGGTGCGGGCGAACCGGACGGGTGCCGCGCTCGAGGTGGCCGCGGTGAACGCGCGGTTGGTGAACCGGAGCACGAACGCCCCGACTGGCCGGCGTTCCCGGTCGTAGGTGTCGAGCAGCCGCGGTGTCGCTCGCCCGTGGCAGACCAACCCGAGCTTCCAGCCGAGGTTTGCCGCGTCCTGGATGCCGGTGTTCATGCCCTGGGCGCCTGCAGGGCTGTGGATGTGGGCGGCGTCCCCGGCCAGGAAAACCGAGCCGGACCGGTAGGTCTCGGCGTGCCGGTGATGGATGCGGAACACGGTCGACCAGATCGGCGAGCTCAGGCGGACGGTGCCGCCGGTGGCCGCGTCCACGACGTCTTGCAGTTCGGCGTCGGTGACGTGTGCGGACCCGACGACGTCCTGCCGGCCGGACCCGCCCTGCGGCGGTTCGGCCGCCGCCTCCGGGCCGACCGTGGGGGATGGGCGGTCGGGGCGTGGGGTGAGCACTCGCCAGGCGGCGGGCCGGCGGAGTGGGAAGAAGAACAGGGGGCCGTGCTGCCCGAACCAGACGTGCGCGGCGCCCGGGTCGAGCCCGTCGGCGTCGAGGTCGGCAAGCAGGAAGGTCTGCGGGTACCGGCCGCCGGCGAAGGTGATGCCGGCGAGTTCGCGCACCCGCGAGTGCGCGCCGTCGCAGCCCACCACGTATCGGGCGCGCAGAGTCTCGCTCGGTGTGAGTCCCTCCGTGGAGGGGTGCTGGTCGGCGGCCGTGGCCTGGACGAGATTGCACTCGAGGCCCTCGTCACCTTGCCCGGAACCGTGGTAGTGCGCGAAGTCGAGGAGCCTTGTGCCCCATTCGACGGTGACTCCGACCTCGGCCAGGTGCTCGACCATTGCGGCCTCGGTCTCGGCCTGGGAGAGGAACAACAGGTACGGGTAGGCGGTGTCGGCCATGCCCATGTCGAACAGCGGCAGCCGGGCGCTCCGACCGTCGGCATGCCAGTGCAGGTGCACGGCCGGGTTGCCCCGCTCCAGGAGCCGGGCGGTGACCGTTCCGCGAAGCACCTCCAGGGTTCGCGGCTGCACCGCGAGGGCACGGGACTCCATGACCGGATGCGGCTTGGGGTCCACGATCCGCACGCTGACCCCGTAGGCAGCCAGCTGGCCGGCCAGGGTCAAACCGGTTGGGCCTGCGCCGACGACCAGCACGTCGACGCGAGCCGGGGCGCCCGATGATGCCTCGTTCTCGACGACACTCACGCGTCCATGTTGGCGCCAGTAGTGGCCGCGGACCACCACCTCGGCCACCCCGGCTACCTCGGCTACCTCGGCTACCTCGGCTCCGTGACACCAACGCAACGCGGCGGGCCCCGACACCCGGGGGATGGAGGCTGCGCCGTGACCCCGGGACAGGGGTCGTGGTGATCCGCCCGTGCTGGTGGTGAACCGTCAGCTGCAGCAGCCTCCGGCGGAAGCGCTGACCGGCTGCCGTTCGGGGCCGACGGCCATGTCACCGTCGGCCCCGTTGGCGCCTCCGCAGCAGCCGCCGTTGACCGGGACCGAGTCGTCGCGCAGTGCCAGGTCGGCGAGGGCGGTCCTGCCCTCGAGCTCCGGGTGGGCATCGGCGAGGACGACGTAGTTCTCCCACTTCTGCCCGTCGGGGCCGGTCACCCAGTGCTTGTCCTGGCGGGCGTAGCAACAGACCACGTCGCCCTCCACGTCCAGGATCAATCCGGCGGCCTCGAGCCGGTTCGCCTCGGCCTCGACCTCCTCCATGGACTCGCGCTCGACGCCGAGGTGGTTCAGGGTGCCGGCCTGCGCCGGGTTCTCGAACAAGATGAGCTTCAGCGCGGGGTTCTCGACCGCGAAGTTCGCGTACCCGGGGCGGCGCTTGGCGGGCTCGGTGTCGAACAGGGTGCGATAGAAGTCGACCGCGGCGTCGATGTCGTTGACGTTGAGGGCTAGCTGCAGACGGGACATGGTGGTGCTCCTTCTCGATGCGGGTGGCGGGAGGGTGTTGTGACTCGGTGCTGCCCGAGCGTGTCGGGGTTTGCGGGCCTGGTCGTTGGTCAGGCGGCGCAGCAGACGAGCTGCGAGGTCGACCCCGTCAGCGCGGCGCGGCCCTTTGAACCGCGCCGCATGGCGTGCGGGGCGTGCCGGGTCAGGGCCTGCGCCAAGGCGACCCGGACGGCGCCCACGACGCCACGCGCGCTGACGGCGGGGGTGGCCCAGCGCGGCGACGCCTCGCGGCCTTGGCGAGCGATCCGAGCGAATTCGGTCGTGCGGATGAGGTCGGCCGTGCGCTGCTGAGCGACCATCGCGCTCAGCGAGGCCGGGTAGCCGCGGTCGACGGCGCCGCGTTGCGGGCTGGGGCTGACGGTCCCGGCCGAGCCGGGGTGGATCAGGGTCATCTCGGGCTCCTCGGAGTTCGGGCCCGGCGTCCGGACCTCGTTACATCGACAACTGTCGATGTCTTCGTCGACCATCGTGCCCATCGACAGCCATCAATGCAAGCATCTGGCAGGAAAAGTTTTCGCAGGCGCTCAGGCCCTGTGGCGGCTTCGGCAACCAACTCGCTGACCTGGCTTCATTGACGGTCACCGATGTCGTGGCACCATGGGTGACATGACGAAGTTGCTTCCGGTTCTGGAGTCCGCGCCGGCCGGGGCGTGCTGCGCCCCGCTGGCCTCGGCCCCGCTGTCCGTCGAGGACGCGAAGGCGCTGGCCACGCAGCTGAAAGCCCTCGCGGACCCGGCCCGGTTGCGGCTGCTGTCGCTGATGCTGGCCAACCAGGACATGGAGGGGTGCACCTGTGACCTGACCGACGCGCTAGGTCTGAGCCAGCCCACCGTCAGCCACCACCTGAAGAAGCTGACCGAGGCCGGCATCGTGTACGCCGACCGAAAGCAGGGGCCGTGGACCTACTACCGGGTCTCGGTCGAGGCGCTTGCGGGCCTCGCGGGCGTCATCTCGGGCACGGCCGCGCCAGCCGCGGCGCCGGCCTGACGAACGGCCCGGGATGGCAGACGTGGAGGCCGGGTTCCCGTGCGTGTCCGTGCTGCAACGAACTCGTCGCCGCGCCGGCGACGTGCGCGGTCGTGCCGATGATCGGCCAGTCGGCTCAGAAGCTCTCGGCGACGTATCGGGCAGCGTTGAACTCGGCACCCCCGTGCACGTCCCCCTCGGTATCACTGGCTGAATGGTGGTCCAGCCAGGCGACCGCTGCGTCGGCGTGGCGGCTGTTGACCAGCACCCATGCGATGCAGTTCGCCTCGGCACAGGTGACATGCGGACCGAGCCGTTCCGCTGAAGCCGGCCGGCCGAAGACCCGGGCGAGGTAGTTCAGCGATTCCTCGAGGTCACGGCCTTCGTCGCGTCCAGCGAGAATCATGCGCACCAGTGCTGGCTTCGCACTCATGAGAGGGTTGTACCCGGAAGCGCTGTCTTCTATTCATGCACCAGGCGGCCCAGCCGAGACTCGTCAGGGCGAGCCCGACACGGGTTGTCCGTCGGCCCCCTCGGGACCTGGGAGGCTCGGCCTGAACAGACCGTCGCAACTCGGTAACCTGCCACGCATGCCCATCAGGTTCGAAAACGTCGGAATCGCCGTCCGCGACCTTGAAGCGACCGTCGCCTTCTTCACCGACCTAGGGCTGACCGTCCTGGGCCGTGACACGGTCCGCGGAGAGTGGACCGACACCGCCGTCGGCCTTGACGGCAACCACGCCAAGATCGCCATGCTCCAGACACCAGACGGCAACGGTCGCCTCGAGCTCTTCGAGTACATCCACCCCGACGCGATCGAGACGGAGCCCACCCTGCCCAACGAGATCGGCATGCACCGCGTCGCCTTCTCGGTCGACGACCTCGGCGAGGCCCTCCAGATCGCCGCGAGACACGGCTGCCACCCGTTGCGCGGCGTGGCGACCTACGAGGACATCTACAAGCTCACCTACGTCCGCGGCCCCAGCGGCATCCTCGTGATGCTCGCCGAGGAGCTCAACAAGAGCTGACTGCGAATCGACAGTCGCGTCGAGGCGCGCAGCTGAGGATCCGCCGGCCGTCGGCCTGCCGGACTGGGAGCTGGAAGCCTTGCCGCCTGCGAGGTACACGTCCCACGCACTCACATCAGGAGCCACGTTGAAGCTGCTTCTCACATCCGGCGGCGTCACGAATTCGAGCATTCACGATGCGCTCACGGGTCTGCTGTACAGGCCCATCGGCGACGCCACTGCGCTGTGCATCCCGACCGCCGAGTGGGGCCATCCCAACTGTGGTCCGTCCGGGGTGTGGCGCTTCATCGCCGGCAAGACGCCCGCTCCCATGATTGACCTCGGCTGGAAGTCGGTGGGCGTCCTCGAACTCACCGCGCTGCCCAGCATCGACGAGGAGCGCTGGGTCCCCTGGGTCCGCGAGGCCGACGTCCTGCTCGTGGACGGCGGTGACGCGTTGTACCTGTGCCATTGGATGCGCGAGTCCGGGCTGGCAGACCTGCTTCCGTCGCTGACCGAGACGGTCTGGGTAG
The DNA here is from genome assembly GCF_035697785.1 of Nocardioides sp. Classification (GTDB taxonomy): domain Bacteria; phylum Actinomycetota; class Actinomycetes; order Propionibacteriales; family Nocardioidaceae; genus Nocardioides_B. The sequence goes on along the minus strand of NZ_DASSCL010000003.1, from coordinate 39,990 downwards.
GAGTGAGCGCCGGGAGCATGGTGATGACCCCGAGGGTGGGGGAGGACTTCGTGCAGTGGAGACCACCGACCGGTGACGACCACGCGTTGGGCATCGTCGACTTCTCGATCTGTCCCCACCTGGCTCCCGACGGCATGCGGGGCAACTCCATGGCGGAGGCGGAACACTGGGCTGCGGACATCTCGGGTCCGGCGTACGCGCTGGACGACCAGACGGCCATCAAGGTAGTCGACGGCACCGTTGAGGTCGTTTCGGAAGGGCACTGGAAGCACTTCCCGTCCTAGCTGCGACGCCGATCGCGACTGCGCGGAACGCTCGGCACGAAACCGTGTCGGTCCCAGGGCTAGCGGCGGAGGCGCTCGAACACGTGGACACCCGACCACGTGCTGAGCGCCGTGCACGGTCCGTCGTCGGAGACGGTGGAGCCGCCGCTCCCGTTGTGGAACCCGCGATCCTTCCCGTCCACGGAAGCCAGCCGGGTGAGACCCAGCTTTCCGGGTCACGGATGACGACGTCCTGCCGGTCGTCGTCGCGGTCGGACAGGTTCGTCCCAACTGCCTCTCAGTGGTCGCGAAGGAGGTCTGCACACTCAGAGGTTCAGCGTAGGTTCGTCACCCAGTTGCCGTAGAAGATTCCGAGCGCGGCCGCGACGCAGACTCCCGTGACGATCCAGAACCGGATCACCACCGTCACCTGCTCCCAACCGAGCAGTTCGAAGTGATGCTGGAGTGGCGTCATGAGGAAGATCCTCTTGCCCACACCCGTAGTGCGTCTGGTCAGCTTGAACCAGGACACCTGAAGCATCACCGACCCGGTGACGGCCACGTACAGGCCACCGAGGACGATCAGCAGCAGCTCGGTCCGCGTCAGCAGTGCGAGCCCGGCCATGGCCGCCCCCAGGGCGAGGGAGCCGGTGTCGCCCAAGATGATCTTGGCCGGAGATGCGTTCCACCACAGGAACCCGAAGCAGGCGCCGGTCAGGGCGGCTGCCACGGTCGCCAGGTCCAGCGGGGAAGCCACCTGGTAGCACAAGCCGTCGGTCGTGCCGGCGGATTCGCACAGGTGGTTGTTCTGCCAGATGCCGATGATGGTGTACGCGGCGAAGACCATCGTGGCACTGCCCGCGAGCAGCCCATCGAGCCCGTCGACCAAGTTCGTGGCGTTGCTGGTCCCACTCACCATGAACCAGATGAGCGCAACGACGATCACCCAAGGCAACGCCGGACCGAAGTCCCGCACGAGGGAGAGCCTGTGAGAGACAGCGGCTGGCGCGTCACCCTGCAGGGCGGGATGAAGCGCCAGGAATCCGAACGTGAGGCCGACAACGGTCTGCCCCAACAGCTTGGCCCTGCTCCGGAGACCGAGGCTGCGCTGCATCCTGACCTTGATGAAGTCGTCGAGGAATCCCACGCCGGCCATACCCACCAGGACAAAGAGCACCAGGAGCGCGGACCACGAGGGTGAGTCCCACATCAGGAGCTTGGCGGACGCATAGCCGATCACCACCGAAGCCACGACGGCGGCGCCGCCCATCGTGGGTGTGCCGCGCTTCACGTGATGCGTCTTCGGGCCATCCTCGCGGATCAGCTGCCCCAGGCCCCAGGACGCAAACTGCGTAATCGCCCAGCGAGTGATGAAGAGCGACACCAGGAGCGCGCACGTTCCGCTCAGCAGGATGGCTTTCAACCCGGTCCGTACCGATCGTGTATGGGCGTTCCATCGAGGCCGTCACGGGCTCAGCGGCTCGCCTTGGGCAGAACCTCAAACGAGACCACACTCGCAGGTGTGCAGCAAACCCATCGACGCGTGTCGGCGCTTCCTCGTGCGGACATGAACGTCGAGCTCGTCGACCCACCCTGCAACGGCTGCGTCAAAGCCGTCTCGTGGTGAACAGGGTGTTCCCGTAGACCGCGTCCACTTCCTTCCGCTCCGTCTCGGTGAACCCGAGCTTGGCCAGCACCCGGCGAGACGCGGTGTTCCACTCCCAGACCGTGGCCCACAGACGTTCGTACCCCGACGATCTCGCCCAGTCCAGAACCGCAAACGAGGCTTCGGTCGCGTATCCCTGGCGCCAGACCCGGCGTAGCAGCTCGAATGCCAGTTCTGGTTCCCCTTCCGACGCCCGTCCACTGTCGATCAGCCCGCAGTAGCCGATGACGTCACGAGCGACTTGCCGCTCGACGGCCAGCAACCCGATCGTCGACGGCTGGTTGGCGTGGATCGACTCCTCGAGGTCTGCGACCGTGGGGTGTCCATCCGCGTCGATCCGACGGTGCGGCGGCACTCGTGGATCACGTTCGGTCCACAGCTCACGCTGGACGACCGCCTCGGCTACCCGCCACGGTCTGAGCCGCAGACGTTTCGTCTTGAGCACGACCTCGCGGCCGGGACTCGCTTTACCTGCCATGTCAACAACCCTTTCACGGCCGAACCGTCATGCCGCGAGTTGTCCGTCCGGGTGCCGAAGATCCGGCTTCAGGCTCATGCATGTTCATGCCGAGGTCACGCTGGACTGAAGAGCGTGCCTTCGCTCACGGTTGATCGGACTGGTCCGCAACGATCGGGCAGAGATGCGCCGGACGAGCCGAGACTGATACGCGGAAGGAGGCTCCATGCTCGCCGCACTGAACGACCTGTTGGACGCCGTCGAGGAGGCAGCCGCCGAGCAGGTCGACGTCGCCGCGGTGGCTGCAAAGCACGGCACCACCGAGCACCACCTGCGACGGATGTTCTCTTCGCTGGCGGGCATGCCGGTCTCGGAGTACGTACGCCGGCGCCGGATGTCGCTCGCGGCGGCCGACGTCGCGGGGTCGTCCGACGACCTGCTGACCATCGCTGTCAGGCACGGCTACGGCTCGACCGAGGCGTTCGGCCGCGCGTTCCGCGCCGTCCACGGCGTCGGCCTCACCGACGCCCGCCGACACGGGGGCCCCTTCCGAAGCCAACAGCAGCTCAGGTTCCGCCTGACCGTCGAAGGGAATACCGCAATGCACGTTCGCATCACCGACCGACCAGCCTTCCGCCTGGTGGGTCACGCCACTCGGGTGCCGCTCGTCTACGAAGGCGTCAACCCGCACATCCAAGCCCACATCGCCGCGATCCCCATGGCGGAGCACCTGCGACTGAAGTCGCTCGGCAACGCCTCGCCCGAGGGACTGCTCCAGATCAGCGACGAGCTGGAACCCGAGGGCTCACAGGGCAGCGAGCTGACCTACATGCACGGAGTAGCGATCACGAACGACACGTCGACGCCCGACGACCTGGAGAGCATCACCGTGCCAGCGGGGAGCTGGGTGGTCTTCACCACTGAGGGGCCTCACCCGCAGGTGCTTCAGGAGACGTGGGCGGCGACCGCGGCCGAGTGGTTCCCGTCTAACCCGTGGCGGCTGCGACCCGGCCCGTCGATCGTCGCGGTACTCGAGCACAACGAGGACTTCAGCACCGCTACCTGCGAGCTCTGGCAGCCCGTCGAACGCGCCTGACCCGGATTCGCCCAGGGTGTGCCGGGACCAGTCGCGGTGACGACATGACGACCCACACGGCTTGGAAGCACCTTCCGTTCTGGCTGCGATGCCAGGGCGAAACACCATCCCGTCACCACCGATGATCCGGTCGCCGACCGCCGAGTCCAGAGCGCGTGCATGGACCGACGCGTGCGGGACACCCCCGTCCGCTCACGCAGCCAACCTCGACAGTCGAACCGACCTCGTTGTCACCTGTGGCGGTGGACCTGCTTGGCGACGACCACGATGTAGCGCGTGTAGTGGAAGTGCCCGCCGGAGGTCACGACCCTGTCGGTGCAGCTGATGAGGACCAGGCGGTGCTTGCCGGTGGTGGCGAAGAACCGGTCGGGCAGCTTCTGGCGCTTGTCGAGGGTTGTCTTCTCGACCACCTTGAACCGATGCCGTTCCCCGGCCTGGGTGACGGTGATCCGCTGCCCGGCGTGGGCCCGTCTGAGGTTGAACATCGCGCCGGGACGGTCGTGCCGATCGGAGACGTGTCCGCCGACGACGGCCGTGCCGATCATGTCGCCGAAGCCGGCAGACCGGCGCAGCCACCCCACATCGCCCACGTCACCGGGCAGGGTCATCTTTCTGCCGACGATCCCGTGGCGCTGGACCGCCGCACGCATCCCGATCCCCGGCATCTCGATCGTCGCCGAGGGATCCAGGCGCCGGTCGCGGTCGAAGCCCGGGAGGGTGCCGGAGAAGCCTCCGATCACGGCCGGCGCGACGAAGGCGGGCTTCGCTACCACGGTGGTCTCGGCGGCCTGCCCGCAGCGGTGGGTCGCCGACTTGTTGTCGGCATCGGCCAGGAGGGTGACTCTCCACGTGTACACGCCCGCCGTGTCGATCCGGATGTCGGGGGTGGTCCGGTTCGAGCCGTTGCGAACCTGCAGCGCGAGCGCCCGAACCCGGAACCGGTCATCGCAGGTGGCCGCGGCCCGGGACTCGAAGGGCCCGTAAAGCCGCGCCACGGCGGCGGCAGCTTGATTGCCGGCCAGCCCGCTGACCCGGATCCGGTCGTGGAACGGCTGCCCAGGTGGCACGCGCCGGTCAGAGGTGACCGTGCTGACGACGGGTTGGTTCGTCGGGGTGGGTGGGGTCGGGGTCGGCTCCGGCGTGGGACTCGGGCCCGGCTCGGGAGTCGGATCCACGCAACCCGGCGCGATGGTGATCCTCTGAACCGTCGTCGCGATCAAGTTGTCGGCAGTGACCACCCTCAGACGGAACCGGTACGTCCCCGCGGTGGTGTCAGGGGGAGTGCCGCTGATCGTGCCGTTCCGCGCGAGGGTCAAGCCCGGCGGCAGGGTCCCAGGCGGCGCCCGCCACCGCAACGGCGGCGCGGCATTGCCCTCGACGGTCGGAGCACTGGCCGAGTAGGGCACGCACTCGGTGCCGTCGGGCAGCGGCGTGCAGGCGATCTGGATGGCACCGTCGATGTTCTGGTTCCATCCGTCGAACGTGTTGCAGATCAGCGTCGCCGAATTGACCGGTCTCGGGCCGACGCTTATCCCGATGCCGGTCGGGTCCGTATTGTCGGGATTGGTAGAGGGGGTTCGCGTGACCCTGTTGAAAGCGATCCTTGCTCCGGTGCTGCCGGCGGACACCGCGATGCCGATGTCCGTGCCGGCACCGACGAAGGTGTTGCGGGTGACTGTCGCGTTGTCGGCGTCGAACAAGAGCATTCCCGTGCCATTGGTGGGGTTGCAGTTCCCGCAGCCCGGGGGCCCAGGGGCTTGATCACTGCTGCCGTGGATCGTGTTGCGCCACGGTTCCGCCGGTGGTGTTGACGAACGAGACGCCGTTCTGGGCGCTCAAACCCTCCAGCGGATGCGGAGGCCCTGCGGTGCTGTTCCTGACGTGCATGGTCGCAGACCCGCGGGACTCGAACCCGCTCTTCTGGTAGTCCATGACCGTCGTCCTGGTGATCCGGACGGTTCGCGGCACGGAGGCGTTGTCCGCGCGGATGGCTCGTCCGGTCTGGCAGGAGGCGAAGGCGTTGTTCTGGAACTGGAAGATGTGGTCGACCGTGACGTTGTCGACCCTGCCGCTCGCGTCGTTGAACCAGATGCCGTACAGGACGTTGCCGGCCTGCGTGCAGAGCTGGAAGCCGAGCTCCGGCCCGGTGATCTTGAGGTTCCGGATGGTCATCGACTCACCGGCGTTGGTGACGATCCCGCCGTTCCACTGCGGCACACCCGCGTCCGTCGCGCTGATCGTGAAGCCGGCTCCGTCGATCGTGAACCCGTTCGGCACCGTCAGCGGCTCGGTCGTGGAGCAGTTGGCAGTGAGGGTGAAGGTCGTGCCGCTGGTGTCTCCGGCGCAAGCTGTGGTGATGTTCGCCGCAGCGGCGGGCGTCGCCGTCAGCAGCACGATGGGCAAAGCACCCGAGGCGGCGACCACGGCGCTCGCAAGAAGTGCCAGCGGACGCCTGGAGTTGACGACCAGCATGGCGCCTTCCTCGCCTTCAACACGTCCGTTGCGCCGTGAGGTCACCCGTGCGGCCTGCTCTGACCGTCGAGCTCGTAGGGGAGGGGGACAACGAACCGTGTCATGGGCGTCGCCCCCTAGCTAGTGGCCTATGCGGAAAGATGGCATGGCGCAGACCGGTGGGGATCACCCCTGATGGGGGAGATGAACCGTCCTGGTCGCCGCCCGGAGGGTCAGCCGTCGCCGAAGGGTCGGCATTTCGCAGCTTGACCGTCTGGTGGCAGGCGTACCGATGAGCGGACAGGCCGATGAGGCCGACGTGACCGGGTTGCCTCCGATCGCTTCGTCGTAGGTACTGTCGCGAAATGCGACCCCTTCGCTACTCCATCAACGTCACCTTGGACGGATGCTGCGATCATCGGGCAATCCCTGCGGACGAGGCCTTGCATCGTCACGCGGTCGCGAACCTCGAACAGGCCGACGCGCTTCTCTTCGGCCGGGTGACCTACGAACTGATGCGGTCGGCGTGGATGCCCCCAGCGCCGGCCGACTCGAGACCCGACTGGATGGAGCCCTTCGCCCTGACGATCAACGCGGCGAAGAAGTACGTCGTGTCGAGCACCCTGGAGGAGCTTGACTGGAACGCGGAACTCGTGCGCGGAGATCTGGGCGAGGCCGTTCAGCAGCTCAAACGAGAGCCGGGCAATGGACTGTTCGTGGGAGGAGTGCGGCTCGCACTGTCGCTGACGGAGCTCGGGTTGATCGATGAGTACGAGTTCGTGGTGCATCCCAGGCTCGCCGGCCACGGACCCACCTTGTTCGCGGGGCTGTCGACCCACGTCGACCTGAGGCTCGTGAGCCGGCTGGAGCTCGACTCGGGGGCAGTCGCACTGCGGTACGAGCCGCGAAGGTAGCCGCCGGCATCCCAGCCCGAGCCTGGGTATCGCCGTCCTAGAATTCTCGGGATGTCAGGGCCGACCGCAGGATGCCGTGTCAGTGGGTAGACCTCGCACGCTGGCTCAGACGTACCGACGCTTCGGTGAGGTCGACGCCGCCGAGACGTCACCGCTCTACGCGCGCGTCGCCGTCGCAATGAGCGAGTCCGGAGAGGCGCTGCGCGCCATCGAATCGGCGCCGGCGCGCAGGCGAGGTCCCACCGCCATCCTCGCCGCACTGCACGACCTCGCCCTCGCCGGCCGCGCCCCGGCGCTGGCCGCGGCATATTCCACGGCCGACGGCGACGCCGCCGCCGCGGCGGCGATCGACACGCTGCTGCAGATGACCGAAGCGGTGGTGGCCATCGCCGTACGACGGAAGCCGCTGACCGACGAGACCGGACGCTGTGCCGTGCTCTACCCGGCCGTTGCCGAGGCAGCCCGCCGGGTGGGCGCGACCGCGGTGGGGCTGATCGACGTGAGCTGCGGGGCTGGGCTCAACCTCAATGTGGATCGCGTGTCCATCACCTACGGCGACGGGCAGTTGCTGGGCGACCCGACATCTCCCGTGCGGCTGTCGTGCTCGATCGTCGGGGACCGGCCGGTCCCGCGACGGAAGATCCCCGAGGTCGTGGCCCGCGTCGGCGTCGACGTCGATCCGGTCGACGTGTCCGACCCGGAGGAGGCCCGCTGGCTGTGTGCCTGCCTCCCACCCGATCAGCCGGAGCGGGCCGCGAGGCTCGAGGCCGAGATGTCGTTGACGGTCACGGCTGCTCCGCGGTTGCTGCGAGGTGACGCGCTCGAGGTGCTGCCGGACGCCTTCGCCAGTGTGCCCGCCGCTGCCCTGCCCGTCGTCACCACGACGTGGGCGCTGTCTCAGTTCACGCTCGAGAGCCGCCTGCGGTTCCTGCAACGCCTCGACGAAGCGGCGGCCGGCCGTGCGGTGGCGTGGGTGTCGGCCGAGGGGGTCGGGGTCGCGCCGGCGGTACCGACACTGGGCGATCGCCGCGCCTCGGGTCACAGCATCATCGGCCTGGCGGTGCTCGAGGGAGCGTCCCTGAGCTCCGAGGCCGTCGGTCGTTGCTGGTCGCGGGGTCGCCTGCTGGCGTGGCTGGCGGACTCCTGACGCCGGGGTCGTTCGACTCTCGCCGGCGGTCACGGGGCGTGCCCGGCCCGGTAGCGCGATGCCGGTCCCAGGCCTCAGTGAGGCTCCGCTGGATCGGGCAGCACTCCTTCGAGGTCGTTCACGATGAGGCGGTCCTCGCTCACTTGGCCGGCGCGGATCGATGCCCTGCCGACCATGTGGTTCGCCACCGGAGAGGTCAGCAGCTGGAACAACCCGATGAGCACCAGGACGCCGATGGCGCCGGGGTCCCGCAGCCGGAATCCGAGGCCGATCAGGATGAGGATCAGGCCGAGCACCTGCGGCTTCGTGGCGGCGTGCATGCGGCTGAGCAGGTCGGGGAGCCGGAGCACTCCGATCGCGGCGATCAGGGCCAGGAGTGCGCCGAGCAACATGCAGGCGGCGGCGACGTAGTCGGCCAGCTGGGTCCAGGTCATGTCCGGTCCGCCTCGATGTCGTCGCTGCCCCTGGTGAACCGGGCGACGCTGACCGAGCCCACGAAGCCGAGCAGGGTGAGCACGAGCAGGATCGGCAGCGTGAACGTGTGCCGGTTGAGCGCCGCCTCGATCGCCAGCGCGCAGATGCCGATCGCGACGAACACATCGAGGGCGACCGCTCGGTCGAGGATGGTCGGCCCGATGGTCATGCGGACCACCACGCAGACCGCCGCGACCGAGAGCATCGCGGCACAGATGATCAGGACGATAGTCACGTGACGGCTCCGGGGGGCAGGGTGGGTACGTCGTCGAGGTGGTCGGTGTGCCCTCCGAGGGCACGGACGAGCCTCGCCTCCTGGTCGAGCACGCTCTGCCTGAAACGCTCCACGCCCGCGAGGTCTCCGACGTCGAGGACGTGCAGGAACAGCGTGTGCGTGGACCGGCGTGCTTCGACCACGAGACTGCCGGGGATCAGGCAGGTCATCTCCGCCACGATGGTGAGGACGAAGTCGGACGGGGTGCGCAGGTTCACCTCGATCACGGCGTTCCGCAACGGACGCTGCGGGCGGAGCACCACGCGCGAGACCTGGATGCTGGAGACGACGACGTCGGCCACGAAACGCATCGCCAGCCAGAGCATGGCCAGCGGTCGGACGCGCACGTCCAGGCGCAACGGCGGCAGCGGGAACACCAGGCAAGCGACGATCGCGACGAGGAGACCGCTCGCCGCCGACAGGAGGGAGAGGTCTCCCCACAGCGCCATCCACACGACGGTGAGCCAGACCAGCACCCACGGCTCGAGCGACCGGTAGCGGGCCGGCCGGACCGTGCCGTCCCGCCGCGTCCTCAGCTGCGGACTCATCGGTCGGCTCCGTCCAGGACCGCCTCGAGGTACGGCGTCCGCTGCATCAGGTCGCGGGCGGTCCGGTCGGTGTAGGCGAACATGGGCCCGGCCACGAGGGTGAAGGTGAGGCTGAACGTGACCAGCGCGGCCGTCGGCAGCACCATCGCACGCGGCAGCCGATCCGGCAGTGCGTCGTCGCGCAGCAGCTGGTAGAGATCGCGGTCCGGCGCCTCCTCGTCGCGCACCAACCTGGCCTCCTCGAGGTCGCCGGTGGCGTACGCCGTACCGCCGGCGTGGACGTGGCCACGATGATGCACCATCGTCACCGTCGGATGCCGCTGGTCGACCTCCTCACCGGGACTCGGCAGCGCCTGCGCGGTCTCGTGTGCCTCCTCGGGCGTGCGCCAGAATGCGATCGTCCAGGCCTTCGCCACGGCATAGAGGGTGAGCAGGCTGGTCACTACTCCGCCGACCACGAGCGTGATGGCCAGGGGAGTGCCGACGTCGAGACCTGCCTGCAGCAGGCCCACCTTGCCCAGGAACCCGGACATCGGCGGGATGCCGGCGAGGTTCATCGCCGGCACGAAGAACAGCAGACCGACCAGCGGGGCCAGCCGTGCCAGACCGCCGAGCCGGAGCAGGGCGGTGCTGCCGGCACGACGTTCGATCAGCCCGACGACGAGGAAGAGGGCGGTCTGGATCGTGATGTGGTGGGCGACGTAGAACACGGCTCCGGAGATTCCCGCCTCGGTCGCGAGCCCGATTCCGAAGATCATGTAGCCGATGTGGCTCACCAGCGTGAAGGACAGCATCCGCTTGATGTCGGACTGGGCGACCGCACCGAGGATGCCGACCAGCATCGTCACCAGCGCAGCCCACATCAACAGGTCCGTGAGCGGGCTGTCGGGGAACAGCAGCGTCTGCACCCGCAGGATGGCGTACACCCCCACCTTCGTCAGCAACCCCGCGAACACGGCGGTCACCGGCGCCGGTGCTGTCGGGTAGCTGTCGGGCAGCCACAACGACAGCGGGAAGACGGCCGCCTTGACGGCGAACGTCGTGAGCAGCAGCAGCTGGAGGGTCAGGCTCACGGGCGAGGGGAGCGTCTCGATGCGCTCCGCCAGCTGGGCAAGGTTGAGGCTGCCGGTGGCGGCGTAGACCGCGGCCAGGGAGATCAGGAACAGCGTGGAGGACAGCATGTTCACCACGACGTAGATCGTCCCGGCACGGATCCGGGTCGCGGTCCCTCCCAGGGTGAGCAGCACATAGCTCGCGAACAGCAGCATCTCGAAGCTCACGAACAAGTTGAACAGGTCGCCGGCCAGGAACGCGTTGGAGACGCCGGCGACGAGCACCAGGAACGTCGGGTGGTAGATCGAGACCGGGGCCTCGCGATCGTCGCCGGTCATGCCCTGACCGACGGAGTAGCTGAGCACCGCGAGGGTCACCACGGCGGAGACCAGGAGCATCAGCGCGGAGAGCGTGTCGGCGACCAGGCTGACGCCCAGGGGCGGGGTCCAAGCGCCGAGCCAGGCCACCTGCGGGCCGTGACGGTCGGCCTGCACGAGCAGGACGGCGGCGATCACGACCATGGCCGTGAGCACCGTGAAGCTGACCAGCCGCTGGGCTCGTGGCCGGTGCGAGAACATGAGCGCGGCCCCGGCCCCCAGCAGGGGGAGGATCACGGGCAGCGGCACGAGCGAGTTCATGCGCCCTCCTCGGTCAGGACCTCGTCCTCACCTGCGGTGGCCAGGTCGTGGCTGTCGGAGGCCTCGTCCGCGGCCGCGAGTCGACGGATCGCGGCGTCCTCCACGTCGTCCTGCACGTCGTCATTGGCGTTGAGCTGCCAGCTGCGGTGCGCCATGGCGAGCAGGAAGGCGGTCGTGCCCAGAGCGATGACGATCGCGGTGAGCACCAGCGCCTGGGGCAGGGGATCGGCCATGGCGGCGGGGTCGGTGGTCCCCTCGATCGGCGGGTCCCCCGCCCGTCCGCCGGCGACCAGGAACAGGATGTTCACGCCGTTGCCCATGATGAGCAGCCCCACCAGCACCCGGGTGAGGCTGCGCTCCAGCACCAGGTAGACGCCGCAGCCGATCAGCGTGGCGGCGGTCAGGACGAGGGCGAGGTTCATGCTCACCGGACGGCCTCCTGCTCCGCCTCGCGCTCGTCGCGGAGAATCTGCCGGTCGATCCTGGACCCGAGGGCGCGCAGCAGATCCAGCACGAGGCCGACCACGACGAGGTAGACGCCGATGTCGAAGAAGGTGGACGTGACCACGTGTACGTTGCCGATCAGGGGAACGGCCAGGTCGATCTGGGCGCTCTGCAGGACGGCGCCTCCGAACGCCAGGGGGGCGAGCCCGGAGACGGTGGCGACGAAGAGGCCGGTGCCCATCAGCACGCCCGCGTCGATCGGGGCCGCCTCGTCGAGCTCGTAGCGGCCACCGGCGAGGTAGCGCACCATCAGGGCGAGACCGGTGACCATGCCGGCCGCGAACCCACCACCGGGATTGTTGTGACCGGCGAAGAGCAGGTAGATCCCGAGGACGACGATGACCGGGAACATCAGCCGGGCCACCACCTCGAAGATGATCGAGCGCCGATCCGGCGGGAGCGTGCGCGGACCGGGCAGCCACACACGTCGGCCCGGGCCGGTGGGCACCGTGGCGAGATGCTCCGTGGCGGCGATGTCGTAGACCCGTCTGATCGTCGACATCCGGGTGTCCAGGAAGAGCAGGCTGGCCACGCCGGTCGCCGCAGCCACGAGCACCGAGATCTCGCCCATCGTGTCCCAGGCACGGATGTCGACGAGGATCACGTTGACGATGTTGTGGCCGCCGCCGAACTCCACGGCCGCCTCCGGGTAGGCCGTGGAGACCGGGTCCGCGGTGCGGGCCCCGGTGCTGACCAGCATGATGAGCGTGACCGCGATGCCGACGGCGGCCCCGAGGACCATCCGCAGGTAGCGCCGCGGCGAGAGCGGTCGGTCGGTGAAGTAGACCGGCAGCCGGCGCAGCACCAGCACGAAGACGACCAGGCTGGTCGTCTCCACCAGGATCTGGGTGAGCGCGAGGTCCGGAGCGCCGTGGAGGACGAACAGCAGCGCCGTCCCGTAGCCCGTGACGCCCGCGAGGATCACCGCGCGTAGCCGTCGGCGCGAGCGCGTCGCGAACACGGCGGCCAGGATGATCACCGCGCCGACCAGAGCCTGGGCCGGCGTGTCCCACGCCACCACCGTCCGGGGTCCGTCCAGGGCGGTGAGGACCGCCGTTCCGGCCAGGAGCAACAGCACCACCAAGATGACGACCAGGTACGCCGCCACCGAACCGCGCTGGGTCAGCCCGGTGACCTCCACCGCCGAGCGGTCGACCGTCCGCATGATCAGCCGGTAGGCGCCATCGGCCGTCCGGGACGGGGACAGCGCCGCCTGCAGGCGACCGAAGGTGCGGCGCCGGGCGAAGATCGCAAGGCCGAGCAGGAGTGTCAGGGCGGAGAAGAGCAGCGGAAGCCCCAGGCCGTGCCACAGGGCCAGCTCGGCGGCGTGCGCGCCCGGAGGGAACTGCACGGCGTAGGGCTCGAACACACTGGTGAGCGCGGGTCCCGCGAACCCGAGCGTGGCGGTCGCGACCGTCAGCACGACCGGTGCGACCAGGAAACCGCGCGGTGCCGGAGTGAACTGCGTAGCCCGCAGCTCGGGCTTCGTGGCAAACGTCCCCCACAGGAATCGCGCCGTGTAGGCGACCGTCAGCACCGAGCCGAGGATCACCCCGCCCAGGAGCAGCCATCCGGCGAGGGGCGAGAGGTCCTGCCGGTCGTCTGCGCGGGCCACGTCGAGGAGCGAGCCGAAAACCGCCTCCTTGCCGACGAAGCCGAGGAGGGGAGGAAGTCCCGCCATCGACGCCCCGGCCACGAGGGCGGTCGCGAACACGACGGGGGCGGCGCGTCCGACCCCGGAGAGCACTCGCAGGTCGCGGGTCCCTGCCTGGTGGTCGACGATGCCGACGACGAGGAAGAGCGTCGCCTTGAACAGCGCGTGTGCCAGCAGCATCGCCAGGCCGGCGTACGCCGTGGCACGGGTGCCGACACCGAAGATCAGGAGCAGGAAGCCGAGCTGGCTCACGGTGCCGTAGGCGAGCAGCAGCTTGACGTCGTACTGACGCAGGGCTCGCCAGCCACCGAGCAGCATCGTGCAGATGGCGAGCAGCAGCACCAGCTCGTGCCATCCCGGCGTATCGGCGAAACCTGGGGCGAGCAGCGCGACGAGGTACACCCCCGCCTTGACCATCGCGGCCGCGTGCAGGTAGGCGCTGACCGGGGTGGGCGCCGCCATGGCACCGGGAAGCCAGAAGTGGAAGGGGATCTGGGCGGACTTGCTGAGCGCACCGGTGAGCAGCAGTGCCACGGCGACCGTGGTGGCCGGGCCGGTCGGCGGGTCGGCCAGGAGCTCGCTGATCCGGTGGGTGCCGGCCTGCTGCCCGAGCATCAGCATCCCCACGAGCATGGCCAGACCGCCCAGGGTGGTCACGATCAGCGCCTGCATCGCCGCCTGCCGGCTCGCCCGTCGGGCCGGCTCGCTGCCGATGAGCAGGTAGGAGAAGACCGTGGTCAGCTCCCAGAAGACGTAGAGGACCAGGAGGTCGTCACAGAGGACCAGGCCGAGCATCGAGCCCGCGAAGGCGACGAAGCTGCCCGAGAACGAGGCGAGGCCGGGGTCGTCAGCGTCGAAGTACCAGGCGCAGTAGAGCAGCACCAGGCCGCCCACTCCGGCGACGATGAGCGCCATCAGCCACTGCAGAGCACCCATCCTGAACGCCAGGTCGATGCCGAGGCTCGGCGCCCAGGAGATGACCTCCGTCGGCGCGTCCCCCTGCTGCACGCGGCCGGTCCGGCTCAGCGCCCATCCGAAGCTGAGCAGGGGAACCAGCGCCAGCACCAGGAAGGCCCGTCGGCCGAGCCCCCGCACCAGCCACGGGGACACGGCTGCGGCCACGAAGTGGGCGGCGACCAGCGCGAGCAAGCGGCATCCTCGGGTCGGGGGCGGACAGCGTCGATCCTAGAGAGCGGGCCCCACTTCTCCGCGGACCGGCCGTCGACCGGGACCCGGGCTCACCCGTCGGCGTCGGCGCCGGGGCTCGGTGCGCCGACGATCCCCACCGGGCACTCCGCGCCGTGGATCACGGCGTGGCTGACAGAGCCCAGGAGCATCCCCCGGAACGCACCGCGGCCACGGGTGCCGACGACCACCAGGTCAGCCTCCGCCGAAGCATCCACGAGGGCCCGCTCGGGTGGACACTCCTGGACCTCGGTGCTGACGGCCAACCGCGGGTGCGTACGGCGCAGCGCCTGCCGGGCGTCGTCCGCGATCTGTTCCGCAGTGGACCGGAGCCGGTCCTGGCTGATCCCGCTGCGGACCGCCTCGCCCGTGCAGGTGAGCACCTTCAGCGACCCGGCTGCCCACGCGGAGGCGGCCCGGTCGGCCGCGAAGAGAACCGCGCGCCCGGCCTCCTGCGATCCGTCGGTGCCGACCACGACTCGTCCGGCGGCCCGTCCTGCCGGGTCCTCGGCGGTGGACTTCACGACGATGACGGGACACTCGGCCATGGCGGCGACCTCGAAGGCGACCGATCCCAGCAGCGTTCGAAGGACCGTGCCGTGCCCTCGGGTGCCGATCACCAGCAGCCCGGCATCGGTGGACGCCTCGGTGAGTGCCTGGGCCGGGCTGGTGACCTCGGTCGCGCCGCTCACCTTCAGAGCGGGATCGGCGACCAGCGCGGAGGCGACGCCTTCGGCAGTGACCTCCTCCGCCGCCTCGAGCGCCCCGGGTTCCGGGTGCAGGAGCCCCGGCCCGGGGTCGAGCGTCATCCCCGGGTAGTTCGCGGCGTACAGCACCAGCAACGGCGCACCCCGGCGTCGCGCCTCGCGAGCGGCCCAGTCGAGCGCCTCGGTGCTCGGTCGCTTGCCGTTGTAGCCGACCACCACCGGGGCTTCGGTCACTGGCGATCCCTTCCGCTCACCGTCCTCCCGCGACTGCCGCGCGGACGGATGGGTTGTCGAGCCTACTCGGCACGATCCGTCCAGGGTGGACACCTCGCGGCCACCCGGCGTACTGCCCCGCGAGAACTGCCGCTTCCCGTGGGGAGTTCACACCGGGAAGCGGGCGATTACCACGGGACCGTGGTAATTGGGTCCCCGCCCCACCCGAAACCGGCCAGGGATCCGGACGCAGAACGTCCGGGTTCGGCTCTAGAGTCGGCAGCGTCCAGCGGGCGCGAAGACAGGAGGGCGGAGATGGCCGAGGTTGTGCTGATCCATCACGTGCGGGGGCTCACCGACGGCGTGCGAGCGTTCGCCGACGAATTGCGCGCCGGTGGACACACCGTGCACACGCCCGACCTGTTCGACGGCGAGCGGCCCGCGTCGATCGAGGAGGGCGTGGCCCACGCGCAGGGCCTCGGTGACCAGGTGCTCGAGGAGCGCACCGACCGGGCCTTGGCGGGCCTGCCCGCGGGCCTCGTGTACGCCGGCTTCTCGCTCGGTGCCGGCACCTCTCAACGGCTCGCGCAGACACGGCCGGGCGCCCGGGGCGCGTTGCTCTACGAGGCGTGCATGCCGATCACCGGTGAGTGGGCCTACGGACCGTGGCCGGAAGGGCTTCCGGTGCAGATCCACGGCATGGATCGCGACCCGTACTTCGGGCTCGAGAGCGACATCGACTCGGCGCGCGAGATCGTCGAGACGGTCGGGTCCGACCTGGCCGAGCTGTTCGTCTACCCCGGCGACCAGCACCTGTTCACCGACAGCTCGCTCCCGTCGTACGACGAGGAGGCGACCGCGCTGGTCTTGAAGCGGTCCCGCGACTTCCTCGACCGGCTGGGTTGAGTCCTCACGTGCGACCGCGCAGCGGCCGGAACGGGACCAGGTAGAAGACCGCGATGAGCAGGTAGCCGAACACGGCCACGAGGGGGAAGAACAGCCCGAGCACGATCATCCCCAGGTAGCCCGCGAGCCCCGGCGTCAGCTTGCCGGTCAGGACCTCCAGCTCGGCGTCGGCGGTCTCCTCGTGCACCAGGTGGCTGCGGACGGCGTGCCGCCAGAGCGCTGAGAGGACCAGTCCCGCGCCGAGGAGGGTGAGCCCGTAGACCGTGGTGGCGACCGACGCCGCCTCGGAGCTGTCGACGCTCTCGGCCAGCAACCGCGTCGGGAACGGGAGGAACGACACCAGGAGGAGCAGCAGCAGGTTGATGCGGACGAACCACCGGTCCACGTGGTGCAGGTACTCCGTGACCACGGAGTGGGCCAGCCAGATCGCGCCGACGGTCGCGAAGCTGATCACGTAGGCGAGGTACGACGGCCACTGGTCGAGGACCGCCGCGAGCAGGTCCTCCTCGGACCCCTCCGGGACCGAGATCTCCAGCACCAGCAGGGTGATCGCGATCGCGAAGACGCCGTCGCTGAACGCCTCGAGGCGACTCGCTCGCAGGACCGTCGTGCGCCGAGACTCGTCGTCGTCCGTCATCGGCAGTCCTCTCACTCCGGCCCCGTCGCCCGGCGCGGGCCCACAGATGAGCATCCCGCCGACCCGTGTGTCTGACCAGGGCCGCGCACGTCCTGCGGTGGCGGGCCCTTACCCGGAACGGTGGTTTCCGCCAGAATCGCGACAACCCGGATCCGCCGGGCCTGATTCAAGGAGTTGCCTTGTCAAGACTCACCAACGTCGTCCTCGGGTTGACCACCGCGGCGCTCACGGCCACGGGCGGCCACCTGGCCGCCACGGCCCAGGCCCCGACCGCTCCCGCCGCCCAGACTCAGACCGCGTCGACGGCGCAGGGGAGCGAGGAGCTCGGCGCCGCAATCGACACGATCCTGGCCGACCCGCGGTTCCAGGGGTCCATGGTCTCCGTGGCCGTGCGCGACGCGGGCACCGGCGAACCGCTCTACGAGCGGGACGTCGACCGCCGGCTCAACCCCGCCTCCAACATGAAGCTGTTCAGCTCGGCGGCCGCCATGGACGCCCTCGGCCCGGACTACCGGTTCGGCACCGATCTTCTCGCTGACGGAGTCGTCCGCGGCGGCAACCTGAAGTCCGACCTGTACCTGCGCGGGGGTGGCGACCCCACCCTGCTGGCCGACGACTACCGCGAGCTCGCGCGGCAGCTCGCGGCCGCCGGTGTGGACCGGGTCGAGGGAGACGTGGTCGCGGACGACTCGTTCTTCGACGACGTGCCGCTCGCGACCGCCTGGAGCTGGGACGACGAGCCGTTCTACTACAGCGCGGTCACCTCGGCGCTGACCGTCGCTCCGGACACCGACTACGACTCCGGCACCGTCATCGTGCGCACGCAGCCGGGTGGCGCTGCCGGTGATCAGCCGGTCGTGTCCTTGCAGCCGCAGACCGACGCGGTCCGGGTGGACAACCGCGCGACGACGGGCCCGGCGGGGTCGGGCACCGACCTCACGGTCGAGCGCGAGCACGCCTCCGACCGGGTCGTGGTCACGGGCAGCATCGCCGCCGACGCCTCAACCAACAGCGAGTGGGTCACCGTGCCCGAACCCACCGCGTACGCCGGTGACGTGCTGGCCCGCGCACTCGACGCGGAAGGCATCCGTCTCTCCGGCCGGGTCGAGCAGGGCCGCACGCCGCAGGGAGCGCGCGTGCTCGCGAGCCACCAGTCGATGAGCCTGCAGGAGCTGTTGACCCCGTTCATGAAGCTTTCGAACAACATGCATGCCGAGGCCCTGGTGAAGACGATGGGCCGCGAGGCGACCGGCACCGGCAGCTGGGGTGCCGGGCTCGACGTCGTACGCGCCTACGCGCAGCGCGTCGGCGTCGACACCTCCTCGCTCCGGATCTCCGACGGGTCGGGCCTGTCCCGGTTCGACCTGCTCAGTGCCGACCACATCGCCGACCTGCTCACCGCGGTGCGCGCCGAGCCCTGGTTCCAGGCGTGGTTCGGCGCCCTTCCCGTCGCCGGCAACCCCGACCGCTTCACCGGCGGCACGCTGCGCAGCCGGATGCGCAACACCCCGGCCGCGGACAACCTGCACGGCAAGACCGGGTCGATGACGTCGGTCACCGCCCTGTCGGGCTACGTCACGAACGCGGACGGACGCGAGCTGGTGTTCTCGATGGTCTCCAACAACTTCCTGCAGTCTCCGCGCAGCGCGGAGGACGCCCTCGGTGTCACGTTGGCGTCGTGGAGCGAGGACGACGCCGAAGCGCCGACCGTCAGCAGCCGCAGCCTGGGTCGCTCCACGGACTACGGACCGGCCGACCTCGAGTGCTCGTGGGCAAAGGCCTGCTGATCCGGCCACCGGCAGCCTGACGGCCCGGGCGCGCGGGTCGACGCTCGCTACCCGGCTGGGGGACCACGAACTTCCCCCAGCCGGGGTCCGGCGTGGGGTCACGTCGGGCTATGGCTGCCTCGACCCGTCACGCCTAGCGTCGGTGGGGACTGGACGGGGACGCGATGACCGACGTCACAGGCCCAGCGGGTACGCCGGACGCGCTCGCGGCGCGGCCTCCGGAGCCCGACGCCGGTCGGGTCGGCGGGACCTTCATCGTGCTGTACGCGCTGGCGTTCGCGAGCACCTCGCTCTTGTTCATCGCCCCGCTGCTCGTCACTCTGGCGCTGAAGATCAACACGCTGGTGGGCATCGACCGGGCACCGAACAGCCTGGCTCTCGTCGCGGGCGTCGGCTCGCTGGTCGCGATGGTCGGCAACCCGGTCTTCGGCCGACTCAGCGACCGCACGACCTCGCGGTGGGGGATGCGCCGCCCGTGGATGGTCCTCGGTCTGACCGGCGGGTCGATCGGCATCCTGGTCGTCGCGCTCGCCCCCAACGTGCCCGTGGTCCTGATCGGCTGGTGCACGGCACAGCTGTTCTTCAACGCGGTGCTCGCCGCCCAGGTTGCGGTGCTCCCGGACCAGGTCCCGGCGGCACAGCGCGGTCTGGTGTCCGGCGTCCTGGGTGTGTGCCTGCCGGTCGCGTCGGTGGTCGGCACGTTCCTGGTCAAGCTCTTCACGGGCGACCAGCTCGCGATGTTCCTCGTCCCGTGTGCCGTCGGCGGCTTCTTCATCTTGCTGTTTGCCGCCACGTTGAAGGACCGCCGGCTCGCGTCAGCCGACCGGCCGCCCTGGTCGCTACGGGAGCTCGCCGGGACGTTCTACGTCAACCCGCGCCGGAGCCCCGACTTCGCCTGGGCCTTCGCCAGCCGGTTCATGTTCGTGCTGGCGTACGCGTTCCTGGTGACCTACCAGGCCTACTACCTGCTGGAGCATGTCGGCAGCGCCGAGAGCGAGGTGCCGGGACAGATCTTCCTGGGCACGCTGGCGCAGTCCGCGTTCGTGGTGGTCGCCTCGGTCGTCGGCGGGAGGCTCTCCGACCGGACCGGTCGTCGGAAGGTCTTCGTGCTGACCGCGTCGGTGGGCTACGGGGTGGCGATGTTCGTGATCGCCCTCGCGGCGGGCTTCAACGGCTACCTCGTCGGGATGGCCCTGGGTGGGCTCGCGTTCGGCGTGTACGTCGCTGTCGACCTCGCGCTGGTCACCGACGTGCTGCCCGACAGGAACGACACGGCCAAGGACCTCGGGGTGTTCAACATCGCCGGGGCGTTGCCGTTCTCGGTCGCGCCCGCGATCGCGCCGGTCGTCCTCGCGTTCGGTGGCGGCAGCTACACCGTGCTCTACGCGCTCGGGGGCGTCTGCGCCATCGCCGGGGCGGCGGCCGTGCTGCGCGTGAAGGGCGTGCGCTGAGCAAGAGTCAACGACGTCCGGGTCCCTTCCGGTGCCCGGACGTCATCGAGCGTGCTCTGACGTGCGTGGCGGCTACGCCTGCTGCAGGATCGGCGCGGGCTTGAAGCCCTTGACGAGCATCCAGCTGCCCACCGACAGCTCCCAGACCATGATCGGGAGCGCGATGACCAGTGCCGTCTGCGAGAACTGGCCGTGGATGCCGAACAACGTCGCGATGACCGAGGCCAGCAGCAGCGGGGCGCCGATGAGTCCGATCACGGGGATCGCCCGGGGCACGAGGCCGGAGCGGTACATCAGGGTGCCGAGCAGGAGGGCGTTCACGGCGGCGGCGAGGCCGGGCCCGAGCAGGAGCGTCCAGTCGCGGACCGCGACGAGTGACTGCGCGGCGACGACCAGTCCGTCGTCACCTGCTCCGGCGGCGGCGCCGTCCTGGCGCAGGGTCACCACCGCCAGCAGGCTGGCCACCCCGACCATGATCACGGCGCCCTCCATTACACGGGACGTGACGAAGCCCAGAGCGAGGCCTTCGCTCTGCCTCTTGAGCAGCGGGAAGAGCGCCACCGCAGTGCCGATCAGGGCCACGACGTTGACCACGTCCAGCAGCAGACCTAAGACGACGCGCGTGTCAGCTCCGGCCCCGGTCACGTAGCCCGGGTCGTCCAGCACCGGGGCAAGGAAGAACACGGCGGGGATCGAGCTCGCGAAGGTGAGCAGGTAGAAGGCGCCCGCCACGAAGGCGGTCCTCCGTGGGTTGACGCTCCCGGGTGCTCGGGTCGAGGTGGGGATCGGAGGGGCTGCGGTGGTCGTCATGTCCGGTTCCTTTCGGGGTCGTTGGGGGTGACGGAGATCAGCGGCAGGCCCAGGTCTCGCACCTTCTGGAGCAGTCCGTGCAGGGCAGCCTGGTCCTGGACCGGCCCCTGGATGAGGGTCGTGCCATCGCGCTCGCGGGTGAGCGTCAGCCCGTCGAACCAGGTCGCCCAGCGCGCATCCAGGTGACCGCGCAGGCGGATCTGGTAGAGCTCCGGAGCTTCGGGCCCGCCGGAGGGGGGAGGAGTCTGGCTCATGGCCTCGCTCCTCCCGGTGCCGGTGCTGCTGGTCGTCGCGGCAGCTGATCTGTTCCGGAAGCTATGCGTCGACCTGGTGAGCAGGGATCACCACACTTGGTGATCCTGCTGATGAGCTGCGCAGCCTCGATCAGGCTTTGCGCGAGAGGAGGTCGAGCTCGCCGCCACGGCGTACCGCGGCCCGGCGGCTGGTCACGCCGAGCTTGGCGTAGATGTTCTTGGTGTGCGTCCGGACGGTGTTGACCGACACCACCAGCTCGCGGGCTATTTCCGGTCCGCTGAGGTCGGTGCCGAGCAGTCGGAGCACGTCCAGCTCGCGTTCGCTGAGCGGGTCGACGAGGCCGGGTCGGGTGGGGGACGCCTCCCGGCGCTCGCCCAGCGCGGCGAGGAGCCGACCGACATAGCCGACCATGACACCGCGTCGCGCAGCCAGTCGCAGGAGAGCGCCGATGGCCGGCCCCTCGTCGACGAACGTCCGGACGTAGCCTTCGGGCTCGGCCAGTGTGAGCGCTCGCTCCAGCGGAACCAGCCCGGCTTCGAGGTTGCCGCCCAGCCGGTGGGTCAGCGACTGCAGCACCAGGAGCTCGATGACGATGCCCGTGCGGTGTCCCGCCTCGGCCTCCCGGAGCAGACGGTCGACGAACCCGGCAGCCTCGGAGACCGTGCGGTCCGCCGGCTCCTGCCGCGACTGCGCCAGCAGCGCCCTGGCCAGGGTGACGTGCTCGTACTCCCGCAGGTAGCTCAGCTCGTCGTCCGCGGACAGCCCCTCCCCGGTGGCCCAGGCGAGAGCCTCCTGCACCCTGCCGTGCGCGATCCACGTCCGCGCCCGCACGGCCGGCACCGGACGTGCGTTGGGGGAGAAGTCGCCGACGTACACACGTTCCGCCTCGTCGAGGAGGCCGATGGCGGCGAGCGGGTCGCCCTCCGCCTGCCGGACCCTCGCCATCGCGACCCGCCAGCGGTACGCGTTCTGCGGCAGGCCCAGGTGCTCCCCGAGAGCCTGGCTGCGCAGCAGGAGCGCCCGGGCGCCATCGAGGTCGTCCCACTCGTAGCGCAGGGTGCTCATCCCGACGTACATGTCGGCGGTGCCGCGCAGCGGTGGTCCGTCCGCCGGGACGACGGCGAGTGCGCTCTCGTAGGTGCGCATCGCATCGCGGAGACGTCCCTGCGCGATCCGGATGTCCCCCAGAGTGATCGAGCAGCCGAGCACGTCGGAGAGGTGTCCGGCCCGGTGCATGCTCGCCGTGCAGTCGGTGTACGCCGCGTGCGCAGCCTCGAGATCGCCGCGCGCCCATGACGCGAGCCCGGTCAGAGCGGCCGCCGCGCCGTGTCCCACGGGATCGTCCTCGAGGAGCTCCAGGGCCCGCCGCGCGTGGGCCGTCGTCGCCGTGGTGTCGCCGAGCAGGAGGGCCTGTGCGGCCCGGTAGGCGGCCACCCAGCCGGGTAGCACCCGGAACTGCTCCGGGTCGACGACGAGCATCTCGGTCGCCGGCGGCACCTCTCCCGGCGGCTGCTCCGCTGTCTCGGCCAGCCACCGCTCGACGTTGTGGAGCCGCTGGTCGACGCCCTCGAGCTCGCCGGTCGACAGCAGGGCTCCGACGTACCCGACCTCGAGTACCGGCCGGACGCGGACCACGTCCTCGGGCAGCAGCTCCAGCCAGCCACGCAGCGTGGCCTCCTGACGGTCCCGGCGCTTGCTCGGCATCGTGAGCTCCACCAGGTCCGCCGCCCGGGCGAAGTCCCGGGCCGCGAGGGCGTGCCGGATGGCAACGTCCGGGGCGTCGTGCTGCTCGTGCCACACGCTGGCGCGGCGGTGCAGGTCCGGCACCTGGTCAGGACGCTCGTCGAGTAGACGCGTCGACAGCATGTCGGCGAACAGGTGGTGGTAGCGGTACCAGCGACGTCTGTCGTCCAGCGGCACCAGGAACAGGTTGTCCCGTTCGAGCCGTGCGAGCATCGCGGCGCCGCCGGCCTGACCGGTGACCGCCTCGCAGAGGGGTGCGTTCAACCGGTCGAGCACTGAGGTCTGCAGCAGGAAGCTCCGCACGTCCTCGGGCTGGCGCTGCACCACCTCCTCGACCAGGTAGTCGACGACGTAGCGGTCGTCGCCCGCGAAGCCGGCGATGAAGTCGGTCGCGTCGTCGCGGCCCTCCATCGACAGGGCGGCCAGCTGGAGCGCGGCGATCCAGCCCTCCGTGCGTCCCTCCAGCGCGACGACGTCGTCGGCCGCCAGCCGCAGGGCCATCACGTCATTGAGGTACGCCGCCACCTCGTCGGGCGTGAAGCGGAGGTCGGCCGCCCGGACCTCCACCAGCTCGCCGCGCGCCCGGAGCCGAGCCAGCGGGAGCGCGGGGTCGGCGCGGCCGGCGATCACGATGTGTGTTCGGGGAGGCAGGTGCTCGAGCAGGAACGTCATCTCCTCCCGGACGCCCCGGGCGTCGACGACGTGGAAGTCATCGAGCACGAGCACCAGCTCACCCTCGACGGCGCCCAGGTCGTTGAGCAGGGCACTGGTCACGGTCCGGGCCGGTGGTGCGGCGGAGCCCTGCAGGATCGGAAGCAGGGTCTTGCCGACCTCGGGGAGCGCCTTCTGCACGGCGGCGACGAGGTAGGTCCAGAAGGCCACGGGGTCGTTGTCCTCCGGATCGAGTGACAACCAGGCCGTCGACGTCTCCCCGTCGGCCGATCGCGCGCTCAGCCACTCGGCCAGCAAGGTGGACTTGCCGAACCCCGCCGGCGCGGACACGAGCGTCAGCGTCGCCGACGAGCCACGGTCCAGGCGCTCGATCAGGCGTCGTCGTGGCACCAGGCCGCGCCGCGGCCGGGGGACGTAGAACTTCGTCTCGAGCAGGGTCGGCACCACTCGGACCATCTTCGCCCGGCCCGCGCCACCCTGTCCCGAGAACCTGCCTCTAGCCCTCCGCGTCGCGAGCCGCGGGGGGATCGGCCACGCGCGGGCTGTCGTCACCAGGGGTCGTCGCGGCCAACCGCCGGAGCGACCTCTCCATCGACTCGATGTGGCTGCTGACGTCGTCGAGCGGTCGTCTGCCCACCCAGCCCGGTCCCAGCAGCACGGTGTCCCAGTCCAGCCAGGACTCCGTGTCGTGCGGCTGTGAGCGGTGGTCGGTGTACTCGATGCGCACTCGGTGCCGTGCCTCCAGGACGTCGCGCTCGTGGTACCGCCAGGGACCGAAGTCCCAGAAGGTGCACGGACCCTGCCCGGGCACCAGCACCGGGAACCTGGTGGGGTACGGGAGCTCACCGCCGCCCGCGCCGCTGCTCCTGACCGGAGGAGGTGTCACCGACACGCGGACGTCATGGGCGGCCGTGGCACCAAGGTTCCGGATCACGAGGTAGACGATCCTGGGGTCCGTCCGGTCCGGCTCCAGGGCCGCCACGACGTACGGCAGCGACCGCTCCCGGCGCGTCGCCTTGGCGTCGTGCCAGTAGTGCACCGCGATGATCAGGGCCAGCAGCGCGATCGAGGCGGTGACGATCCCGGCCAGGGCCGACCAGTCGTCGGCCGTCCACTCCCCAGCCGGGGCCGTCTGCCGCGAGTAGATCAACACCACGAGCAGCACACCGCAGACCCACAGCAGGAACCGGCCCAGATAGCTCTCGACCACGCGCACGGCGACGTCCCTGGCGTCACGGACGAAGGTCTCGCCGGTCATGACTGCCGGCGCCCGTGCCCGCTGCGCAGGGCGATCACCATGTCGTCACGCTAGTCATGCTCGGTGGACCCGGCACTCACCCGCCCGGGATGACACTCCCGGACAGGGGTCAGGGTCGTCAGTGTCCACGCGGCACGGCGACCCGGTGCACGTCGTCGTCGGCCGCGGTCTGGGCGGGCCCCAGCACGATGTCGAAGCTGGTGCGCGCCCAGCCCACGTCGAGCGCCCGGCCGTCCGGCGCCGGGGTGCCAGCCGGCTCGTGGACGAACTCCTGGATCAGCGAGTCCTTGACACCGAAGACGCTGTCGCTGTCGAGGTGCTCGTCTCCGCGCAAGAAGATGTGCGTGACGAGCGTGCGCAGTCCCTCGGCGGAGACCATGAAGTGCAGGTGCGAGGGGCGCATCGGCGAGCGGCCCACCGCCGCCAGCAGCCGGCCGACCGGGCCGTCGTGCGGGATCGGGTACGGCGTGGGGGTGACGCCCCAGAACGCGAACCGCCCGCGGTCGTCGCTGAACAGGTGGGCCCGCGCGGCGGTCCGGCCGTCGTCGTACTGCACGTCGTAGCGGCCGTCCGCGTCTGCCTCCCACACCTCGATCCGCGCACCGGGGACGGGGTTGCCGTCGGTGTTGCGAACGGTGCCCTCGACCCAGCACGGCTCGCCGGGTGCGCCGAAGGCCATGTCTCCGCCGATCTCGATCTCCGGTGACCCCTCGACGAAGAACGGGCCGAACACGGTGGCCTCGGTGGCGTCCTCGAAGGCCTCGTTGTTGACGGCGATCGTCTGCATGGATGCGCCGAGCACGTCGGAGAGCAGGATGAACTCCTGACGCCGGTCGTCGGTGATGTGGCCGCACGCGGTCAGGAACTCGATGGCCCGGTCCCACTCCTCGGTGGTCAGTCGGGTCTCCCGGACGAACGCGTGCAGGTGTCGCACCAGCGCCTGCATGAGCTGGCGGAGCCGGGGCGACTCCGCCTGGTCGAAGGACGCGAGCACCGTGCGGGTGAGCGCCTCCTCGCGGCTCGCCTGCTCCTCGGAGACCTCGCAGACGCTCGGCTGCGGGTCGCCGGGGCGGACGCCCGGCTCGATCGCGGGCGGGTAGTGCGCACTCATGACTGGCTCCTCGGGTCGGCGCCCTCCCACGCGGCGCGCAGCAGGGTCTCGATGGCTGGTCCGGTGACCGGGCGTGGGTTCGTGGCCGGCGCGGCGGCCACGACTCGTTCGGCCACCTCGGGGATCGCGTCGAGCGGCAGCCCGAGGTCGCGGAGCGCCCGTGGTGCGCCCACGGCCTGCCGGAGCGCGGCGAGGGCATCCGTGGCGGCAGCCGCCGCGTCGTCGTCGGGTCCGGCGAGTCCCGCGGGTCGGCCGAGCGCGATGGCGAGGCGTCGCGCCTGGTCGGGCACCGCCGGCGCGTTGAAGGCGAGCACGTGCGGGAGCACAACGGCGTGCGTCGGCGCATGGGGCAGGTCGAACGTGCCGCCCAGCACGTGGCAGATCTTGTGGTGCAGGCCGGAGCCCGCGGAGGCGAACGCCGTCGCCGCCAGGTACGCGCCGTACAGGCACTGGTCACGACCCGGGGTGCCCATCGGGTCACCGACGACGTGCGGCAGCCCTTGCGCGAGCGCCCGGGCTCCTTCCAGGGCGAGCGCCTGGTTGACCGGGTTCGACCGCGGTGCCCACATCGAGTCCACGCAGTGCGCCAGCGCGTTGAGCCCGGACGCCACCGAGAGGTCGACCGGCAGGGACCGGGTCAGGTCGGAGTCGTACACCACGACCGTCGGCAGCACCACCGGGTCGACCCCGGTGGTCTTGCGGCGGTCCTCGGTGAGCCCCCAGACCGGCGTCGCCTCGGAGCCGGCGTAGGTCGTGGGGACGGCGATGACGGGGAGCCGGGTCGTCAGGGCCACCGCCTTGGCGACCCCGACGGCCGAGCCCCCGCCGACACAGACGACCACGTCCACGCCGGTGTCGGCGGCCGCCGCGCGAGCCCGTTCGGCCACCGCGACCGGGACGTGCTGCACGACCTCCGTCCACCGGAGGACGACGGGGAGCAGCACGGCGGCGCGGTCGGCGTACGACGAGGCGGACCCGCCGGCGACCAGCATCACGCGCGAGGCGCCGAGGTGCGCGACCTGTGCCTCGAGGTGCTCGAGCGACCGCCCGGCGTCGAGGATCACGCGCTGGGCCAGTGTCTCGTGGGTGAACCTCACGTCTGTAGCAGAGCACGAGCGGCCCCGCAGCGCATCCATGATCCTTCGGCACCCGCAGGTAGTCTCGAAGCACCATGGAGGAGAACAAGGCACGCCGCGTCGTCGACTCGCTTCGCGACCGCGGCACTGACGCCCAACTGGCCCGCGTCGGCGTCTACCAGTTCGGGGTCAGCATCAAGCTCCCGGACGGCCGGGAGGCCACCTGGGACTCCGACGGCACGGCCGCCCTGGAAGCCCAGGTGATGCGCAACGGCGTGCTCGTCGGCTTCGTCCCGGCGATCGACGGCTCCGACGCCTTCACCGAGGAGCAGGTCGTCGACGCGATCGTCCGCACCGACTACGACAAGCCGATTGCCACCCAGAAGGCGACGGCGCCGCCGCCGTCAGCGCCGCTGCCGCGCAAGGGCGGCGTGTTCCGGCGGTTCATGGACGGCTTCCGCTACCACTGACGACGCGGACGCTGCGACGTCAGGCCTCGACGCGGTGCTGCGGGTGCAGCTCCATCGCCCGCTCCAGGGTCCGCTCCTCCAGCGGCGCCGGGTCGAGCGAGCCACGTCCGGCGTACGCCGCGAGCAGCGCCTCCTCGACGGTGTCCAGGTCGAGATCGGGTGACTCGCCGCTGAGCGATCCGACCGAGGCGCCGTCGAAGTCCTGGTCGAGGCGGCCGTAGATGTCGGTCAGCAGTGGGCGGATCCGGACTGCGTCGCCCACGATCACCAGCGAGCTGAAGAGCCAGGCCCGCCTGACCACCCGCTGCGCGGTGCCGACCAGCTTGACGACTCCGCGGGCGTTCACGCTGTGGGGGCCTGGGCAGTACTCGCCCGGCACGGCACCCATCCGCGCATCG
This sequence comes from Nocardioides sp., assembly GCF_035697785.1. GTDB lineage: Bacteria > Actinomycetota > Actinomycetes > Propionibacteriales > Nocardioidaceae > Nocardioides_B. The sequence continues at coordinate 12,172 of NZ_DASSCL010000003.1, read as the reverse complement.
ACCCCCAGGTCGCGGAACGCGTCGGCGAGCATCCGGCCGAAGGTCTGGAACCGATGGTCGAGGCCCCCCGCCGCATCCGGGTCCGGCGCGACGTGGTCGACGACGATCGCCCGGTCGGTGAAGGCGACCGCCCGCCCGCCGGTGGCCCGGATCGCCGGGACGAAGCCGGCTCTCCGCACGGCGTCCGCCGCACCGCGGAAGCCGTCGAGGCGGACCTCCCGACGCCCGAACGCCGCCACCGGCACGGAGGGGCGGTGGATCCGCAGCACCTCATCGACCTCTCCTTCGCTGGCCCGGCGGACCAGCGCATGAGCGACCGCCAGCTCGAGGGCGGGGTCGCCGCCTGGGGTGGGGCCGCGATGGAGGAGCACGCGCCCATGATGGCGTGGCCTTGCCCGGCGTCGACCAGGGTGTGCCGGACGCCGGTCCGCCCCGGTCCGCACGCCCTACAGTCGGGGCATGACGAACAAGTCGATCGGCATCTCCGACGAGCTCGCGAAGTACGTCGTCGAGGTCGGCGTGAGGGAGCCCGACGTGCTGGCCCGGCTGCGGGCCGAGACCGCCGCCATGCCCAACCACCAGATGCAGATAGCGCCGGAGCAGGGTGCGTTCCTCGCCCTGCTGGTCCAGCTCGTGGGTGCGCGCCGCTGCATCGAGGTCGGCACGTTCACCGGCTATTCGTCGACGGCCGTCGCCCTGGCGCTTCCCGCGGACGGGCGGCTGCTGTGCTGCGACGTCTCCGAGGAGTGGACGTCGACAGCGCGCAAGTACTGGGTCGAGGCCGGCGTCGCGGACAAGGTCGAGCTGCGTGTGGCCCCGGCCGCCCAGACCCTCGACGAGCTGCTCGCGCAGGGGGAGGAGTCGACCTACGACTTCGCCTTCGTGGACGCGGACAAGGCCGGCTACGACGGCTACTACGAGCGCCTGCTGCGTCTGGTCCGGCCGGGCGGTCTCATCGCGCTCGACAACACGCTGTGGGGCGGCCGGGTGCTCGACTCGGATGCGGAGGACGAGGACACCCGCGCGATCCAGGCCCTGAACGTGAAGCTGGCCGGTGACGAGCGGGTGTCCCTGTCGCTGGTGCCGATGGCCGATGGCGTCACGCTCGCGCGCCGCCGCTGACCGTCACGGGTGCAGGGTCACGCCGTCGTACGACGAGGCGTGGCGAGCCGGGACAGCGCGAGGGCGCCGACGAGCAGACCGAAGTCGCGAAGCGCGACATCGTAGAACTCGCCCATGCTGACCAGGTTCACGATGATTCCCAGCAGCCAGGCCGCCACGACGAGGCCACCCCAGCGGGGTGCGACCGCGACCAGGATGCCCGCCACCACCTCGATCACGCCGACCGCCAGCATCGCCTGGTGCGCGGTGCCGGGGACCAGGTCGTTGATCCACGGTGCGAGGTACTGGTCCCAGTCGGTCAGCACCCCCGCGAACTTGTCGAGACCGAACAGGATCGGCGCAACGGTGAAGACCGTGCGTAGCAGCAGGAACGCCTGCCGGGCGCCCTCGGGGTCGGGACCGGCTGCGCGGTCGGACGGGGCGAGCGGTCGGGTCTGGGTCATGACGCCTCCAACGAGTTCTAAAAGACTTGACTCTTGACGTTAGAGCCTCGATGTTCTTGCGTCAAGCATGCTGTCTTTTAGAACTGGTGTCGGGCGTCTCGCTGTCAGGGCGCGCGTCGAGGTACGCCCGGACCGTCGGGTCCGCCGTGACGATCCGGCCCATCTCCTCGCCCCCGTCGCAGCTGAACAGGCCGACCGTCACGCCGTCGCGCGCGGCTCCCAGCACCCGCCACACCGCCCCGGAGCGCTCCCAGCGCAGCAGCGTGCCGATGGGGTCGTCGGAAGTCGTGCCCACGGAATCGCCTCTCGAGGTTGTCTAACGGGGTATGTTTTCGACGTTAGAAGTGTGACGCCGGACCGTCAAGGACTCCGAGGCGAGGTGTGATGGCGGAGGAGCTGGAGCAGCAGGTCGTCGCGGTCGGTGCACTGGCGGAGCCGGTGCGCTGGGCGCTCTACCGCTACGTCGCCGGGTCGGCGGAGCCGGTCAGCCGGGAACAGGCCTCCGCCGCCGTCGACCTCCCCCTGCACACCGCCAAGTTCCACCTCGACCGGCTCGTCGCGGAGGGGTTGCTCGACGTCGAGTACCGACGCCTGACCGGTCGCACCGGCCCCGGAGCGGGCCGACCCTCCAAGCTCTACCGCCGCGCCGACCGCCAGGTGTCGATCACCCTGCCCGAGCGCCGCTACGACCTGGCCGGCGACCTGCTCGCGGCGGCGATCGACCGCTCGCAGCGCGACGGGACGCCGGTCGGCGAGAACGTGCGAGCGGTGGCCCGGGCGGCCGGTCTCCGGATCGCCGCGGGGTCGGGTGAGGCGTCCGACGCCGGCGACGAGGTGGCCCTGATCAGCGGGCTGCTCGCGGCGCACGGCTACGAGCCGCGGCTGGCCGACCACGACGTCTGCCTTGCCAACTGTCCGTTCGACCGGCTCGCCGCCGAGCACACAGACCTGGTCTGCGGGATGAACCTCGCCCTCCTCGAGGGCGTCCTCGAGGGCCTCGACGTCGAGCCGTCCCGGGCACGCCTCGACCCCGAGCCCGGACTCTGCTGCGTCAAGATCGCCACCTGAGTCGTCGGCGCTCCTGCGAGGAGACGCGTGCTCGACGGTCCGGAGGGGTATCAAAGCCCCATGAGCACGAGGACGAGAGAAGTCGCGGCCGACCCGGCGAAGTGCTGGGAGGTGCTCGCCGACGGCTGGCTCTACCCTCTGTGGGTCGTGGGGGCCACCCGGATGCGCGACGTCGACGAGGACTGGCCGACCGTCGGCAGCAAGTTGCACCACTCCGTGGGGGTGTGGCCACTGGTGATCGACGACTACACCGAGGTGGTGGCGTGCGAACCACAGCAGCGCCTGACGCTGCGTGCCCGCGCCTGGCCTGCGGGCGAGGCACACGTGGACATCCTCATCGAGCCCATGGACGACGGTCGGCGTACGCAGATCCACATCGAGGAGAAGGCCGTCGCCGGACCGGGACGTCTGGTCCCGGCCCCCGTGGAGGACTTCCTGATCGACCGGCGCAACGAAGAAGCGCTGAACCGGTTGGCCATGCTGATCGAAGGCAGGTGACCCGGCCACCGGGCCGGGCGCCATGACCGGGTCGACGTACGACGCCGTGGTGATCGGCGCCGGGCCGAACGGGCTGGTCGCGGCCAACCTGCTGCTCGACGCGGGCTGGTCGGTGCTGGTGCTCGAGGCGCAACCGACCCCAGGGGGAGCGGTGCGCAGCGACGAGGACGTCGCACCCGGTTACGTCCACGACACGTTCAGCTCCTTCTACCCGCTGAGTGCCGCTTCGACGACACTCTCCCGGCTCCGTCTCGAGGAGCACGGTCTGCGCTGGCGACACGCCCCCGCCGTACTCGGGCACCCGCTGCCCGACGGCCGCTGGGGCCTGCTCCACCGGGACCGGTCCGTGACCGCTCGACTGCTCGACGAGCAGCACAGCGGGGACGGTGACGCCTGGCACGAGCTGTGCGCCCAGTGGGACCGCATCGGCAAGGCGCTGGTCGGCGGTCTGATGGCACCGTTTCCTCCGGTCCGCTCCGGGGTCGCCCTGCTCGCGCGGCTGCCCTCGGTGGGCGGGATCGAGTTCGTCCGCACCCTGCTCACCCCTGCGCGCCAGCTGGTCGAGCAACGGTTCGGCGGTGAGGCCGCCCGGCTGGTCGTCGCCGGCAACGCCGGCCACGCCGACATCCCGCTCGACGCCCCCGGCTCGGGCGTGATGGGCCTGCTGCTCGCCATGCTCGGACAGACCGTGGGCTTTCCGGTGCCCGAGGGCGGCGCGGGCAACCTGGCCGCGGCGCTGGTCCGCCGGGCCGAGTCGCTGGGCGGTGTCGTCCAGTGCTCGCGTCGGGTCACCCGCATCGACGTACGAGACGGTCGCGCCGCCGGTGTCCGGACGGAGGGCGGCGAGGGGTTCACGGCCGAGCGGGCGGTCCTCGCCGACGTGGTGGCACCCCATCTCTACGGCCGGTTGCTCGACGACGCTGACGTCCCGGCTCGGGTGGGACGCAGGATGCGGTCCTTCGAGCTCGACCCGTCGACCGTCAAGGTCGACTGGGCGTTGGACGGACCGGTGCCCTGGTCCTCGGCGCCGGAGCATGCGCCCGGCACGGTGCACGTCGCGGACTCGCTCAGCGACATGGCCGAGGGGCTCGGCCAGGTGAGCGCCGGACTCATCCCGGCCCGGCCGTTCCTGTTGGCAGGGCAGATGAGCACCGCCGACCCGACTCGCTCGCCCGCCGGCACCGAGTCGATGTGGGCCTACACGCACGTCCCCCAGCACGCCCGGGGCGACGCGGCCGACGGTGGCGTCCGGGGCGTCTGGGACGCCGACGACCGCGAGCGGTTCGCCGACCGCATGCAGGACCGCGTCGAGCGGCTGGCGCCCGGGTTCGGGAGCCGGGTCGTCGCGCGTCGGGTGCTGGGGCCACGCGAGCTCGAGGCCCGCAACGAGAACCTGATCGGCGGGGCGGTCGGCGGGGGCACGTCCCAGCTGCACCAGCAGCTGGTCTTCCGGCCGGTCCCGGGGCTCGGCCGGGCCGAGACGCCCGTCGCCGGTCTCTATCTCGCATCATCCTCGGCACATCCGGGCGGCGGGGTGCACGGTGCGCCCGGGTCGAACGCCGCCCGGGCGGCCCTCGCCCACGACCGGGTCCGCCGACTGACCCGACGAACCCGCTAGGGCGTGCCCGAAGCCGTCAGGGGGTACGCCGAGGACACCGGCCGCCGGTCGGGGCGGCCCGACAGCAGAGGAGGCTCGTGGTGCCCAGCAAGTCGGCGAACGTGAAGAACGAGAAGCAGTACGAAGCCCTCAAGGACAAGGGCATGTCGAAGCAGCGTGCCGCCAAGATCGCCAACTCCGAGGGCGCATCCTCGCGGGGCGGGAAGTCCAGCGGCAAGGGTGGCGACTCCTCCCAGGGCGGCACCAGCGCGCAGAAGAAGAAGGCCGGCCGGAAGGGCGGCAAGGCCAGCGGAGGATCTTGACAAGGGCTGTGGGGTTTCGCGGGTGTACCTGGGGGTATGAAGCGCACTGGGTGATAACCGCTGGAGCAGACGGCGGGCAACCTTTGTCGGATCAGGGGTATGCACGATGAGTGGACGGCTCAACCCAGCACAACCGCGCGACGACGAGGACCTCCCGTCGCCCGACGCGGTTCCTACTGTCGCGGACGAGACCGCGCGGCTCCTCGACGTGGCGGCCTCGGCCGCGGACCCGGCCAGACGAGCCGACGCGCTCGATGCGGTCGTCGTGCTCAACATGCCGCTGGCACGCGCGATCGCGGGTCGCTACCAGAACCGTGGAGTGGCACGCGACGACCTCGAGCAGGTGGCGTTCCTCGCGCTGACCCGTGCCGCCCAGGCCTTCGACCCCGCGTTCGGACGCCCGTTTCACTCCTACGCGGTCCCGTGCATCCGGGGATCGGTGAAGAAGTACTTCCGCGACCAGGCCTGGAGCGTCCGGCCGCCGCGCAGGGTGCAGGAGCTGCAGGCGCAGATCGCGGCGGCCCGGGCAGACCTGGAGCAGAAGCTCGGCCGCTCGCCGCGGATCGGCGAGGTGGCCGAGCACCTCGGGGAAGACCTCGACCACGTCGTCGACGCGCTGTCCGCCGACGGCTGCTACGCCCCGATCTCGCTGGACGCGCCCGCGTCGACCGATGCCGACCAGCCGCTCGGTGACTGGCTGGCCGCTGACGACGCCGATGCGTCCGCAGCAGAGGCCCGGCTCATGCTCGCCCCGATCATCCGTCGCCTCGACGAGCGCGACCGGCGGATCCTCGAGATGCGGTTCTTCCAGGGCTGCACCCAGCAGGAGATCGCCGACCGGATCGGTGTCACTCAGATGCACGTCTCGAGGCTGCTCGCCCGTGCCCTGGCCACGATCCGCGAGCAGCTCGAGGAGCCGCCGCCGAGCTCGGGGTCTCGTCCCGCGCGCCACGTCGTGCCCGCCTGACCGGTCGGCAGCAGGAGTGAGGAGTGCCCGTTCGGGGTACTCCTCACCGTCTCGCGCGACCCTTCCCTCCAGGAGGCATTCCTTGCACCTACCGGCTCCTCGCGGACCCCTCAGCGACCGGGTCGTCACCGCACTGCGCCGTGACTCCGACCCGTTCCGCGGGCGCGCGCTCGACCTGGGGGCCTACTTACCGGCGTCCGACGGGTTGCGCGACGAGGACTTCCAGCTCGCGCTGTGGGTCCTCTACGAGCTGCACTACCGCGGTTTCGACGGCGTCGACGACCGGGCCGAGTGGGACCCCGAGCTGCTGCGCGGGCGTGCCGAGCTGGAGACGGTGCTGGAGCGTGATCTGCGCGCGGCTACCGCGGACCTCCTCGCAACCGTCGGGGACGAGGACGGTGACGTCGTCGAACAGATCCGGCAGCTCATCGACGCGGCCGACGGTCCCGACGTTCCCCGGTTCGTGCAGCGCGAGGCGACCCGGGACCAGTTCGTCGACCTGATGGTTCAGCGCAGCATCTACACGCTCAAGGAGTCGGACCCCAGCTCGTTCGTCCTGCCCCGCGTCGACGGCTCCGTCAAGGTCGCCCTCGCCGAGCTGCAGTACGACGAGTACGGCGGCGGACGGCCGGAGCGGTTGCACGCCGCCCTGTTCGCGAAGGCGATGGAGGCGTGCGGACTCGAGTCGGAGTACGGCTTCTACATCGACCACGCGACCGCCCCCACCCTCGCGCTCAACAACACGGCGAGCTTCCTGTGCCTGCACCGGCGGTTGCGCGGCGCGGCCCTCGGGCACCTGGCGGCCTTCGAGGCGACCAGCACGCTCCCGTGCCGGAAGATCGCGAGCGGCATCCAGCGCCTCGGGCTCGGTGAGGCTGTCTGGGACTACTTCGACGAGCACGTCGAGGCCGATGCCGTGCACGAGGAGGTTGCGCTCCGGTCGATCTGCGCGGCGGCCGTGGCCGCCGAGCCGGCGTTGCGTTCCGACGTGCTCTTCGGCGCGGCGGCCTGCCTCGTGATCGACGCCGTGGTGGCCGAGGACATGCTGACGCGCTGGCGGCCGGAACCCCTCGAGGCGGCCGCCGCCATGTCGCACCAGGTGTCGGCATGAGCACCACTGGTCCGGTGAAGGTCACCGTCTGTCCTCGGGGCCCGCTCCTCGTGCGTGGCGCCCAGGTCGTGGTCGACGACGACGGCCATGAGCACCCGGTGCGGCGTCCCGTCGTCGCCGTCTGCGCCTGCGGGAAGAGCCAGCGGCTGCCGTGGTGCGACGGCACGCACAAGGTGATCCCCCGCTGAGCCGAGGGGACTGGGGTCACGCTGCGCGTGCCCGCAGCTCCGGCAGCACAGCCTTCTCGTAGGCGTCGAAGAAGTCCTGGCTGAACGGCCCCACCTGGGACACGTAGAGCTCGTCGTACCCGGCCTCCACGTAGGCCGAGAGCCGTTCCACGTGCAGGTCGAGGTCCGGCCCGCACGGCATGGTCTCCGCGATCTTGTCGGGGGTGACCAGCTCGGCGGCCTGCTCGAAGTGCTTCGGGCTGGGCAGCACCTGCGCGAGCTCACCCGGTACCCCGGCGTTCGACCAGAGCCGGTGCGCGAGCGCGACGCTGTCGTCGTACGAGGTGCCGTAGCAGGCCTTCGCGCCGGCGGTGACCGGCCCGCGACCGCCGGCGCCGCGGTACTGCTCGATCGCCTCGTTGCTCGGCATGGTCGTGACGAAGCCGTCCGCGATCCGCGCCGCCAGTTCGATGGCCTTGGGTCCGAAGCCCGACATCTGGATCTCGACCGCCTGCTCGGGCACCGTGTAGAGCCGCGCGTCCTCGACGGTGTAGTGCCGGCCATGGTGGTCGACCCGCTCTCCGGTGAGCAGCCGCCGGATCACCTCGACCGCCTCCTCGAGCATGTCGAGCCGCACGTCGGCCGTCGGCCACCTGGCTCCGGTGATGTGCTCGTTGAGCGCCTCGCCGGATCCCACGCCGAGGCGGAAGCCGCCCCGACAGGTGAGCGCCGAGGTGGCCGTCGCCTGGGCCACCACGGCGGGGTGGATCCGCACGGTCGGACACGTGACCGCTGTGGTGACCTTGAGCCCGGTGGCCTCACCGACGGCACCGATGACGCTCCACACGAACGGGCTCTCGCCCTGCTCGTCGTTCCAGGGGTGGAAGTGGTCGGAGATCCAGAGCGCGTCGAAGCCCGCCTGCTCGGCGGCCTTCGCCTGGTCGATCAGGGATCGTGGGGCGTGCTCCTCGCAGGACAGGAAGTATCCGATCTGCATGACGTCCACCTCGGGTCGGGACCAACGGACCTGGATCCGGTGCCCAGCCACGCCGCGGCTCATGCACGATCGGCTGCTCGCACCAGACAGGTGCTTGCTATACCGGTCGCATGACACTCACCATGCGGGTCGGGTCCCTCGACGTCAGGTACGACGAGTCCGTGCTCGAACCTCGTCCGTGGACGGCGGCCCAGGCAGAGCTGGCGGCCGACGTCGCGCGCGACCTGGCGCACGGTCCGCTGCTGGAGCTCTGCTGCGGGGCCGGGCACATCGGCCTGCTGGCCGCGCTCCTGTCCCATCGGGACGCCGTCCTGGTGGACCTCAACGAGGCGGCATGTCGCTTCTCCGAGGACAACGCCACCCAGGTTCGCGCGACCGGTGTCTCGGTGTCGGTCCGTCACGGCGAGATGACGGACGTGCTGGACGAGGGCGAGCAGTTCCCCCTCGTGCTGGCCGACCCGCCCTACATCCCGTCGCACCAGACCGGGCACTTCCCGACCGATCCGTTGGTCGCGATCGACGGCGGGGCTGACGGCCTGGACCTGGCCCGCACGTGTGTCCACGTGGGGGCGCGGCACCTGACACCGGGGGGAGCGTTGGTGCTGCAGCTCCGCGACCGCGACCAGGCGCAGGTGCTCGCCGACGATGCGATGCGCCACGGCCTCGTCGACCCGGAGGTCACGCAGGTCGGCGGGCACGGCGCCCTGCTCCTGCTGCGCAAGAAGCTGTGACCGGCGCGGCTTCAGGGCGGCGGGGCGGTGCTGCCGCGCACGAGCAGTCTCGGCCTGACCACCCTCAGGCCCGGTCGAGCGGACGGGGTCTCCAGGCGACGGACGACGGCACCGACCGCCGCGACCGCCATCTGGTCCGGGTCCTCGCGCACGGTCGTGAGGTCGACGGCCGACAGCGAAGCAAGGCGGATGTCCCCGTAGCCGGTCACCGAGACGTCCTGCGGAACCCGGACTCCAGCCCGCGCGAGCACGTGCAGGAGCCCGACAGCCTGCTCGTCGTTGCCGGTGAGGACGGCCGTGGGCAGCTCGCCGCGACGGATCAGCCGTCGTCCCGCCATCGCGCCGGCTTCCTCGGTGTGGTCTCGGCTGCGCACCTCGAGCAGATCGGTCTCGCAGCCGGCGGCGGAAGCGGCACGGAGGAAGCCGTCCAGCCGAAGACCGGCCATCGGCATGGCGGGGCAGTGCACGTAGGTGAGCTGTTCGTGACCCAGGCCGACCAGATGTCCTACGAGGGCGGCAGTGCCCTGGTCGCCCGCCGATCGGATCGTGTCGTACCCGGGGCCGCGGTCGTCCCGTGCGACCGCGACGAGGGGCACCCGCGCATGCCGGGCCAGGGCGCGCATGTGCGGACCGGAGAGCTGTGAACCGAGCACGATCACCGCGGCACAGCGGTATCCGAGCAGCTGGTCCACCGCCTGGCGAGTGGTGCGCGTCCGGGTGAGCGCACTCAGCACGACGTCGTACCCCTGCGCCGCCGCCGCGGGGTAGAGCGACTCCACCACGGCGATCTCGGCTCCGTGTCCGGGTGCGAACGCCACGCCCACCATGCGGTTCTGGGCGCCGCGCAGGCTGCGAGCGCCGAGATGCGGCCGGTAGCCGAGCGTCTGGGCCGCCCGCCGCACCCGGACCCGGGTGTCGTCACTCGCCCCGGGTGCGTCTCGCAGCACGATCGAGACGAGCTGGCGGGAGACACCGAGGTGATTTGCGATGTCGGCCATCGTCGGCTCGCGCACCCAGGCAAACTAGCACGTGCTAGTGACCGCAGCGCTCGTATCGCGTCACGATGGGCACCCATGTTCCAGGATCGCGAGGAGGCGGCTCGTGCAGGTCATTCCTCGGAACCGAACGTTTGGGGGCTACGCCCCCGGGTACGCCTCCTGCGGGAGCACACAATCCTTGAGGAGGGAGTTTCGATGAGTGCTGCAGGAAAGGTCGCGCTCGGCGTGGCCAGCGGCTATCTCTTGGGCCGGAGGAAGAAGCTCCGACTAGCGATCACGGTCGGCAGCATGCTGGCCGGCAAGAAGATCGCCACGAACCCAAGAGCGTTGCTGCAACAGGGGCAGAAGCTCATCGAGAGCAACGAGGAGCTGTCGCGGCTCTCGGACCAGGTGCGCACGCAGCTCTTCCAGGCCGCGCGCTCGGCCGCGGTGGCGTCGGCCGGCTCGCGGATGGACGGAATCAGCGACGCCATCCGTGATCGTTCTGAGCGTCTCGCGCTCGGCTCCGGTGGCTCCGACGATGAGGACGAGTACGAGGACGAGGACGAGTACGACGAGGGAGAGGCCGAGGAGGAGGAAGAGGCCGAGCCGGAGGACGAGGCCGAGGAAGACGCCGAGCCCGAGGAAGAGGAAGAGGCCGAGCCCGAGGACGAGGCCGAGGAGGAGCCCGAAGAGGAACCCGAAGAGGAACCCGAGCCCCCGCGCCGCAAGCCGCGGCGAAGCTCCCGTCGCTCCCAGCCGGTGAAGAAGGCGGCCTCCAAGGCGGCCCCGGCGAAGAAGTCGGCGGCCAAGAAGAGCGCGCCGGCGAAGAAGGCCGCGAGCGCGCCGGCCAAGAAGGCGGCCCCGGCCAAGAAGTCGGCGGCCAAGAAGAGCGCGCCGGCCAAGAAGGCCGCCAGCTCGACCGCCAAGAAGGCCTCGAGCTCATCAGGCTCGACAGCGAAGAAGACGGCCAAGAAGTCGGCGCCGGCCAAGAAGTCAGCGACCAAGAAGTCGGCACCCGCGAAGAAGACCGCTGCGAAGAAGTCGCCGAGCAGCACTCGCAAGAGCTCGTCCTCGCGCGGCCGCTCCACACGGAAGGGGTGATCGGGCATGTCAGACAAGAGCACCGGGGGCCTGAAGGGCCTGATGGACGAGCTTCCCGTTGACCGACTCAAGGACGAGCTGCGCTCGGGACTCACCACGCTTGGTGGGAAGGCGGTCGAGTCGGCCGGCCAGCGTCTCACCGACCTCACGGACCGGCTCAGCGACGTCGCCGACGGCGGCGGCGTGGTCGGAAAGGCGGCCAAGAAGGGCGCCGAAGAGGCAGCGGAGGGTGGCTCGCCCGTGAAGGGCGCACTCAAGGGCGGCCTCTCGGGAGCCAAGGACAAGGTCAAGGAGAAGCTCGGCGGCGGCGGTGGTGGTGGCGGCAAGGGCACCAAGTCCACCAACATCATCGAGGAGATCGATGTCGGCGTGCCGGTGAGCGTCGCCTACAACGCGTGGACCGAGTTCCAGGAGTGGTCCGGCTTCATGAAGAAGGTCGACAACATCGAGCAGGAGGACGACACCAAGCTCAACTTCAAGGCGCAGGTGTTCTGGTCCCACCGTCGATGGGAGGCCCAGATCCTGGAGCAGGTGCCCGACGAGAAGATCGTCTGGCGCTCCAAGGGGGAGAAGGGGCACGTAGACGGTGCGGTCACCTTCCACGAGATCGGCCCCAACCTCACCCGCATCCTGGTGGTGCTGGAGTACTACCCGCAGGGTCTGTTCGAGCGCACCGGCAACCTGTGGCGTGCCCAGGGCCGGCGCGCCAGGCTCGAGCTGAAGCACTTCCGACGCCACGTGATGACCGAGGTCATCCAGAACCCCGACGATGTCGAGGGTTGGCGCGGCGAGATCTCCGACGGTGAGGTGGAGCGCGACCACGACGAGGTCGTGGAGGAGGAGCAGCAACAGGCCGACGAGGCCGAGGGCGAGGAGGACGAGTCCGCCGAGGAGGAGCCCGAGGACGAGTACACCGAGGACGAGGAGTACGACGAGTCCGAGGAGGAGCCCGAGGAGGAGCCGGAGGACGAGTCCGAGGAGGAAGAGCCCGAGGACGAGTACGCCGAGGAGGAGGAGCCCGAGGAGGACGATTCCGAGGAGGAGTCCGACGAGGAGGAGCCCGAGGA
>NZ_DASSCL010000002.1:0-42819 GCF_035697785.1 Nocardioides sp. | reverse complement strand
GCCAGTGCAGCTCGGGCATGTTGTCGAAGTTCATCCCGTAGATGCCCGCCACCAGCGTGCCCACGGCGGCGATCGCCACCCACGCCGAGATCTTCCGCATGTCCTCGTTCTGCTCGACGCTGATCCGCGCCAGATGGGCGTCGAAAGCCGTCGAGAGCAGGCCGTCGAGGGTCTCGATCGTCTCCGTGACCCGCACGACGTGGTCGGCCACGTCGCGGAAGAACGGCGCCGCCTCCTGGGTGACCACCGGGACCGACCCGGTCGCGAAGCGCTTCATGGGCTCGCGCAGCGGGTTCACGGCCCGGCGTACCTCGGCCAGCTCACGCTTGAGCACGTAGATCCGGCGGGAGTCGTGGCTTCTGGCGGGCGAGAACACCGACTCCTCCACCTCGTCGACGTCCACCTCCAGCTGGGCGGCGACATCCTCGTAGGCGTCCACCACCCGGTCGCAGATCGCGTAGACCACCGCCGACGGCCCGTGGCCGAGCACGACCGTCTCCTGCTCGAGGTCGAGCCGGGCGGTGTGCAGCTCGGTGCCCTCGCCGTGGCGGACGCTGATCACGAAGTCACGGCCGACGAACAGGTTGATCTCGCCGGTCTCGACGGCGTCCTCCTCGTCGACGTACCAGAGCGTCTTGAGCACTAGGAAGATGCCGTCCTCGTAGCGCTCCAGCTTGGGCCGCTGGTGGGCGTGCAACGCGTCCTCCACGGCCAACGGGTGCAGGGAGAACGCCTGGGCGACCCGGTCCAGCTCCTCACCGTCGGGCTCGTGCATGCCGACCCAGAGGAAGTCACCGGCGCCGGACGTGGCGTCGCGGACCGCGTGCAGGTCGTCCTTGTCGCAGGGAAGTGGGACCCGGACACCGTCCCGGTAGAGGGCGCTGTCGACGATCATGTGACGAGGCTATGGCACGTAGGCTGCCCGGCATGGCAACCGTGATCCTCGTGCGACACGGCCGCACCGGCGCCAACGCCACCGGTGTGCTGGCCGGACGGACCAGGGGAGTGCACCTCGACGAGACCGGCGCCGAGCAGGCCCACGCCGTCGGTGCCCGGCTGTCGGTGCTTCCGCTGGCGGCCGTCGTGACCAGCCCGCTGGAACGCACCCGCGAGACGGCCAAGGCGATTGCGGCAGCCCAGGCCGCGCCGTCGCGCCCGCGGTCGGAGAAGGGCCTGCTGGAGTGCGACTACGGCACGTGGACCGGGCGGGAGCTCAAGACCCTGGCCAAGGAGGAGCTCTGGCGAACCGTACAGGCGCACCCGAGTGCGGCCGCCTTCCCCGACGGGGAGTCGATGGCCGAGATGGCGGCGCGCGCGGTGGGTGCGGTTCGACGGTGGGACTTCCGCCTCGAGGACGAGCACGGCGCCGACGCCGTCTGGGTCGCGGTGAGCCACGGCGACGTGATCAAGGCGATCCTGGCGGACGCGCTCGGCATGCACCTCGACGCCTTCCAGCGGCTGGTCGTGGACCCCGGCTCCTGCTCGGTGGTCCGCTACACGCCGCTGCGGCCGTTCGTGCTGTCGATGAACACGACCGAGGGCGACCTCGGCCACCTCCGGCCCCCGAGGAAGTCCAAGCGCCGCAAGCGCGCCAGCAGCGACGCGGCCGTGGGTGGCGGGACGGGCGCCGCCGCGCACGCGGACCCGGTTCGACCCACCGCATAGGCTCGGCGGCATGGCATCGGTGATCCACAGCTTCGATCCGCCGGAGCGGTTCGTCGCCGGGACGGTGGGCCCGCCCGGGCAGCGCACCTTCTTCCTGCAGGCACGCGCCGGTGCGCGCGTCACCAGCGTGGCCCTCGAGAAGCAGCAGGTCTCCGTGCTCGCCGAGCGCATCGACGAGCTGCTCGACGAGCTGCTCCGGACCGACGAGGGATCGAGCACGATCCCTGCCGTCTCGCCGGTGGCCCTCGAGGCCAACGGGCCGCTCGAGCAGCCGATCGTCGAGGAGTTTCGGGCCGGCACGATGACCCTGTCGTGGGACGCGTCCGACGAGCGGGTCGTCGTCGAGGTGTTCCCGTTCACCGAGGAGTCGGTGGTCGAGCCGGGCACGCCCGAGGAGGAGATCGACGAGCCGGAGCCCGAGGAGATCCTCGTGGTCAGGCTGCCGGCCGGGCTGGCACGTGCGTTCAGCAAGCGGGCCCAGCGCGTCGTCGGCGCGGGTCGCCCGTCCTGCCCGTTCTGCGGCGGCCCCGTCGACCCGGCCGGCCACCTGTGCCCGCGGGCCAACGGCTTCCGGCGTACGACGACCTCCGCGGACTGACCCAGCCGTGATCGAGCGGACCGCGCGATGACCGAAGCCGCCGGCCCACGGGCCGACAGCCCGGCCCAGCTCCTCGACGGCGACGTGCAGGTCGAGGGGCGGGTGCTGCCGGCCTCCAACGCGACCTTCATCGCCCGGGTCGGCCCGGTGGGGGCGACCGTCGCCTGCGTCTACAAGCCTGTCGCCGGCGAGCGACCGTTGTGGGACTTCCCCGACGGCACCCTGGCCCGGCGGGAGGTCGCCGCGTACGCCGTGTCGGAGGCACTCGGCTGGGGCGTCGTCCCGCCCACCGTGCTGCGTGACGGGCCGGCCGGCGTGGGCATGGTGCAGGCCTGGTGCGAGCCGGATCCCGCACAGGCTCCGGTCGACCTGGTGCCGCGGCGGCGGGTGCCCGACGGTTACCTGCACGTGCTCGACGCGTACGACGGCGCCGACCGCCCGATCTCGCTCGTCCACGAGGACTCCGTCCCGCTGCGCCGGATGGCCGTCCTCGACGTGCTGGTGAACAACGCCGACCGCAAGGGCGGCCACGTGCTCGCGATGACCGACGGGCACCGCTACGGCGTCGACCACGGCGTGAGCTTCCACGTCGACGACAAGCTCCGCACGGTGCTGTGGGGCTGGGCCGAGGACCCGCTCGACCCGACCGACGCCGTGGCCGTGGGTGGGCTGCTCGACCGGGTGAGCACCGGCGGCGACCCGCTGCGTGCCGAGCTCGACGAGCTCCTGGCCGGCCACGAGGTCGACTCCCTCGTGGCCCGCTGCGAGCGGTTGCTCACCCGCAGGCGGATGCCGTCGCCGTCGGGGGAGTGGCCGGCCATCCCCTGGCCGGCGTTCTGATCCGGTGCGGGTCCGGCGCCCGCCGCCTCGATAGGCTCCCCGCATGCGCGCCTGGACGAGCCCGGACCTGCCGAGCCTCGACGATCTCGGTCCGGCACCGGCCGTCCGGATCCACGACTCGGCCTCGCGGGGGCTGTTCACCACTCCGGTCCCGAGGTCCCAGGTGGGCGGGCACCCCGAGGGCTCTTCGCCGGACGCCGCGCGCATGTACGTCTGCGGGATCACGCCGTACGACGCCACTCACCTCGGGCACGCCGCCACCTACGTCGCCTTCGACCTGCTCAACCGTGCCTGGCGGGCCGCCGGCCACGAGGTCCGCTACGTGCAGAACGTCACCGACGTCGACGACCCGCTGCTCGAGCGCGCCGCCGCCACCGGCACCGACTGGGTCGAGCTCGCCGAGCGCGAGACCGAGCTGTTCCGCGCCGACATGACCGCGCTGCGGGTGATCGCACCGGACGAGTACGTCGGTGCCGTGGAGTCGATCCCGCTGGTCGTCGAGCTGGTGCACCAGCTGCGCGAGCGGGGTTTCGTCTACGACGTCGACGGTGACCTGTACTTCTCGGTGCACGCCGATCCGCGCTTCGGCAGCGTCTCGGGGTACGACGAGGCGCGGATGACCGAGCTCTTCGGCGAGCGCGGCGGCGACCCGGAACGCAGGGGGAAGAAGCACCCGCTCGACTGCCTGCTGTGGCAGGCCGAACGTCCCGGTGAGCCGGCCTGGGACAGCGAGCTGGGCCGGGGCCGGCCCGGCTGGCACGTGGAGTGCTCGGCGATCGCGTTGCACCACCTCGGCGAGGCCTTCGACGTGCAGGGCGGCGGCAGCGACCTGGTGTTCCCGCACCACGAGATGAGCGCGGCCGAGGCCCAGGCAGCCTTCGACGGGCTCACGTTCGCACGCGCCTACGTGCACGCCGGCATGGTCGGCTACGAGGGCGAGAAGATGTCGAAGTCGAAGGGCAACCTGGTCCTCGTCTCCCGGCTCCGTGAGGACGGCGTCGACCCGATGGCGATCCGGCTCGCCCTCCTGCGGCACCACTACCGCAGCGACTGGGAGTGGACCGACGGCGACCTGACACGGGCGGAGACCTGGCTCGCCGACTGGCGGACCGCGGTCACCCGGCCCTCCGGTGCGGCCACCGCCGAGGTGGTGCGGGCCGTCCGGGCCGCGCTGGCCGACGACCTCGACGCCCCGCGCGCCACGGAGGCGGTCCGCCGCTGGTCGGTCGCCACCAACGAGGGGGCGGACACCTCGGAGCCGGGCGCCGGCGAGGTCATCCGGCGGCTGGTCGACGCCAGTCTCGGCATCGCGCTCTGAGCCGCGGCGCGGCGGCGGGAGTGAGCGGCAGCCCGGTCAGTCGTCGCCGGAGTCGCGGCGCTTGAGGTAGCGCTCGAACTCACGCGCGATCGCCTCGCCGCTCGCCTCCGGCAGCTCGGCGGTGTCCCGGGTCTCCTCGAGGGCCCGGACGTAGTCGCCGATCTCCTCGTCCTCGTCGGCGAGCTCGTCGACGCCGCGCTCCCAGGCGCGGGACTCCTCGGGCAGGTCGCCGAGCGGGATGCTGATCTCGAGCAGGTCCTCGAGCTGACCGACGAGCGCAAGTGTCGCCTTGGGACACGGCGGCTGGGCGACGTAGTGCGGGACCGCCGCCCAGTAGGAGACCGCCGGGATGTCCATCTGCGTGCAGGCGTCCTGGAAGACGCCGACGATGCCGGTCGGTCCCTCGTAGTTGGACTGCTCGAGCTTGAGCCGGTCGATCAGCTCGGGCTCCGTCGCCGTGCCCGTGACCGGGATCGGACGGGTGTGCGGGGTGTCCGCGAGCAGGGCTCCGAGCGTGACCACGATCTCGGCGCCCAGCTCGTCCGAGGCCGCGAGCAGTTCGGCGCAGAACTGCCGCCACCGCATGTTGGGCTCGATGCCGCGCAGCAGGATCACGTCGCGCAGGGCCCCTGGAGGCGAGGCGACCGCGAGCTGCGTCGAGGGCCACGTGATCCGGCGCATGCCGTCCTCGTTGGTGCCGACGACGGGCCGGTTCATCTGGAAGTCGTAGAACTCCTCCGGGTCGATCGCGGCCACCACCCGGGCGTTCCACACCCGCATCAGGTGGTCGACCACCGACGACGCGGCGTCGGCGGCGTCGTTCCAGCCCTCGAACGCGGCAATGAGGATCGGGGAGCGCAGCTCCGGCACCTCTTCGATCTCGATCACGGTTTCAGCGTAGGCCCTGGTGTGTCGCAGCGTGCGCAGGTCGGCAAGGACGGCGAGGGCCGGCTATCCCGGCGTACCCGACCTGACACAATGTGAGACGCCGGTGTCACCATCCGGTAAGTCCACGGGACCGGGGGACCGCCGTGCCTAGGCTCGGGCGAGTGCCTGCCGGACCCCAACGCTGACCCGAGGAGCCTCGTGCCCGACTCCACCCTCGTCCGTCCCGACGCGACCGCGGAGCTCACCACGGCTCTGCGCGAGCGGATCCTGGTGATGGACGGTGCCATGGGCACCCTCATCCAGAGCCACGGGCTCGGTGAGGACGACTACCGCGGCGAGGTGTACGCCGACCACACGCACGACCTCAAGGGCGACTCCGACATCCTGTCCGTGACCCGTCCCGACGTGATCGCCGACATCCACCGCACCTACCTGGAGTCGGGCGCGGACATCGTCTGCACCAACACGTTCACGGCGTCCTCGATCTCGCAGCTGGACTACGGGCTGCAGGACCACTGCTACGAGATCAACCGCTCCGCGGCGGCGCTCGCGCGGGTGGCCGCCGACGAGGCGAGCACCCCCGACCGGCCGCGCTACGTCGCCGGCTCGATGGGCCCCACCAACCGCACGGCCTCGATCTCGCCCGACGTGAACGACCCGGGTGCACGCAACGTGACGTTCGAGGAGCTCGTGGCGGCCTACCTCGAGGAGGCCCAGGGGCTCGTCGACGGCGGTGCCGACCTGCTGCTCGTCGAGACGATCTTCGACACGCTGAACGCCAAGGCCGCGATCTTCGCCCTGGAGACCCTCTTCGAGGAGCGCGGCCGGCGCTGGCCGGTGATCATCTCGGGCACCATCACCGACGCGAGCGGCCGCACCTTGTCCGGGCAGACCACCGAGGCGTTCTGGAACTCCGTGCGCCACGTCCGGCCCCTGGCCGTCGGCCTGAACTGCGCGCTCGGCGCCGGCGAGCTGCGTCCCTACGTGCAGGAGCTCTCGCGGCTCGCCGACTGCTTCGTCTCCTGCCACCCCAACGCCGGGCTGCCCAACGCGTTCGGGGAGTACGACGAGGCGCCCGACCAGATGGCCGCCGTGCTGGGCGAGTTCGCCGGCGACGGGCTGGTCAACATCGTCGGCGGATGCTGCGGCACGACCCCCGAGCACATCGCGGCCATCGCGACGGCGGCCAAGGGCGTCGAGCCGCGGGTCGCGAACGAGGTCGCGCCGGCGCTCCGGCTGTCCGGCCTCGAGCCGCTCAACGTCGACGAGTCGTCCCTGTTCGTCAACGTGGGCGAGCGCACCAACATCACCGGGTCCGCGAGGTTCCGCCGCCTGATCAAGGAGGGCGACTACGGCACCGCCCTGTCGGTCGCCCGCCAGCAGGTCGAGAGCGGGGCGCAGGTGATCGACATCAACATGGACGAGGGGATGATCGACGGCGTCGCCGCAATGGACCGGTTCGTGAAGCTGGTCGCCGGTGAGCCCGACATCTCGCGGGTGCCGCTGATGATCGACTCCTCCAAGTGGGAGGTCATCGAGGCGGGCCTCCGGTGCACCCAGGGCAAGCCGATCGTGAACTCGATCTCCATGAAGGAGGGCGAGGAGAAGTTCGTCGAGCAGGCGCGGCTGTGCCGGAAGTACGGCGCGGCCGTGGTGGTGATGGCGTTCGACGAGGATGGCCAGGCGGACAACCTGGAGCGGCGCAAGGCGATCTGCAAGCGCGCCTACGACATCCTGGTCGACGAGGTGGGCTTTCCGTCCGAGGACATCATCTTCGACCCCAACGTGTTCGCCGTCGCGACCGGCATCGAGGAGCACGCCGAGTACGGCGTCGACTTCATCGAGGCGACCCGATGGATCAAGCAGAACCTGCCCGGCGCCCTGGTGTCCGGCGGCGTCTCCAACGTGTCGTTCTCGTTCCGTGGCAACAACCCGGTGCGCGAGGCGATCCACGCCGTGTTCCTCTTCCACGCGATCAAGGCCGGCATGGACATGGGGATCGTCAACGCCGGCGCCCTCGTGGTGTACGACGAGATCGACCCCGACCTGCGCGAGCGCATCGAGGACGTCATCCTCAACCGGCGCTCTGACAGCACCGAGCGGCTGCTCGAGGTGGCTCCCGACTTCGCCGGCGACGGTGCCCAGCGCGAGGTGGCCGACGAGGCCTGGCGGGCGCTGCCCGTGTCTGAGCGGATCACGCACGCCCTGGTGAAGGGGATCGACGAGCACGCCGAGGCCGACACCGAGGAGCTGCGCGCGGAGATCGCTGCTCGCGGCGGCCGTCCCATCGAGGTCATCGAGGGACCGCTGATGGACGGCATGAACGTCGTCGGTGACCTGTTCGGCGACGGGAAGATGTTCCTGCCGCAGGTCGTGAAGAGTGCCCGGGTCATGAAGAAGGCCGTCGCCTATCTGATCCCGTTCATCGAGGCCGAGAAGAAGCCCGGCGACGCGGTGGAGAAGAAGGGCCTGATCGTGATGGCCACGGTGAAGGGCGACGTCCACGACATCGGCAAGAACATCGTCGGCGTCGTCCTGCAGTGCAACAACTACGACGTCATCGACCTCGGCGTGATGGTGCCGGCGCAGAAGATCCTCGACACCGCCCGCGAGGTGGGCGCCGACATCGTCGGGCTGTCCGGACTGATCACACCCTCGCTCGACGAGATGGTCAACCTCGCCTCCGAGATGGAGCGGCAGGGCTTCGACATCCCGCTGCTGATCGGCGGCGCGACCACGTCGCGCGCGCACACCGCGGTGAAGGTGGACCCGAAGTACCACGGTCCGGTCGTCTGGGTGAAGGACGCATCGCGGTCGGTCCCGATCGCGTCGTCCCTGCTGTCCGACGAGCGCCGACCGGCGCTGATGGAGGAGGTCAAGGCCGACTTCGACTCGATCCGCACCCGGCACGCGGCCAAGAGCCAGGAGCGCCCGCTGGTCACGTTGGAGCAGGCACGCGCGAACCGGACGCCGATCGACTGGTCCGGCTACCGGCCGCCCCGGCCGCGCGTCTACCAGGCGCAGAGCGGGGACGTGTGGTCGCACGTCCCCGGCGAGCGCGCCGGCGACGCGTCGCCGCACTTCGTCCGCACGTTCACCCACTACGACCTGGCCGAGCTGCGTCGCTACATCGACTGGCAGCCGTTCTTCAACGCCTGGGAGATGAAGGGGAAGTTCCCCGACATCCTGAACAACCCGACGACCGGCGAGGCGGCTCGCAAGCTGTACGACGACGCGCAGCAGATGCTCGACCGGCTCATCGAGGAGCGGTGGCTGGAGGCACGCGCCGTCGTCGGGCTGTTCCCGGCCAACGCGGTCGGCGACGACATCGAGGTCTACGCCGACGAGTCGCGCACCGAGGTGGTGACGACGCTGTGCAACCTGCGTCAGCAGGGCCAGCACCGCGCGGGGGTGCCGAACCGGTCCCTCGGCGACTTCGTGGCGCCGAAGGACACCGGCCTGCCCGACTACGTCGGGGCCTTCGCGGTGACGGCCGGCATCGGCTCCGGGGCCAAGATCATGGAGTTCAAGGCCGCGCTCGACGACTACTCGGCGATCCTGCTCGAGTCGCTCGCCGACCGCTTGGCGGAGGCGTTCGCCGAGCGCCTGCACGAGCGGGTGCGCCGTGAGTTCTGGGGCTATGCCGCCGACGAGCACCTCGACCACCAGGCGCTCATCAAGGAGGCCTACGCGGGCATCCGGCCCGCACCCGGATACCCGGCCTGCCCGGAGCACACCGAGAAGGCGAAGCTGTGGGAGCTGCTCGACGTCGAGCAGGCGGCCGGCATCGAGCTCACCGAGAGCATGGCCATGTGGCCGGGCGCGTCGGTGAGCGGCTGGTACCTCAGCCACCCGCAGTCGCAGTACTTCGTGGTCGGTCGGGTCGGCAAGGACCAGGTCGAGGAGTACGCCGAGCGCAAGGGGTTCGACCTGCGCACCGCCGAGCGCTGGCTCGCGTCGAACCTCGGCTACGAGCCCGAGGACTGAAAACACCGGTGGACACGGCTGTCGAGACTCCCGACGCGGTGCTGTGGGACATGGACGGCACCCTGGTCGACACCGAGCCCTACTGGATCCGGTCCGAGCACGAGGTTGTCGCCAAGCACGGCGGCACGTGGAGCGACGAGCTCGCGATGAACGTCGTGGGCTTCGACCTGCTCGACGCCGGTCGCTACATCCGCGAGCACAGCGGCATCGACGTAGAGCCGGCGGACATCGTCGAGCAGCTCCTCGACCGCGTCGTACGCCGGGTGGAGGCGGCCGTGCCCTGGCGGCCCGGCGCCCTGGAGCTGCTCTCCGACCTGCGCGACCGCGGGGTGCGCTGCGCACTGGTCACGATGTCCTACCGTCGCTTCGTCGACCCGATCCTTGCCGGGCTGCCCGCGGGCACGTTCGAGGCAGTGGTGACCGGCGACGCGGTGTCGCAGGGCAAGCCGCATCCCGAGCCCTACCTGAAGGCAGCGGCACTCCTCGGCGTCGACCCGGCCCGAACGCTCGCGATCGAGGACTCCAACACCGGCACCAGGTCCGCGGAGGCGGCCGGGTGCACCGTGCTCGTCGTGCCGAACCACGTGCCCGTCCTGGAGGGGGAGCGCCGGGTGTTCGTCGACTCGCTCGCCGGGCTCACGGCGGCGACCCTGCCGGCACTCCGGTAGTAGTACCACCGGACAGGTGGCGCACGGCCCGGCCGCTCATGGACCCTTGGTAAAGATCGTTCAGCCGGGGAGTAACACCATGGAGCATTCTCGATACAGGCTTGCGGTCGCGACCTTCGCGACGCTTGCTTTCGTTGTCGCAGGCACATCTGCCTCAGTCGCCAACGATGACGACGTCGTCGTGGACGGCAACTGCAGCAAGCGCGCCGAGTACCAGCTCAAGGCCAGCCCCGAGGACGGACGCCTGGAGATCGAGGGCGAGGTCGACAGCAACCGCGTCGGCCAGACGTGGCGCTGGAAGCTCTGGCACAACGGCAGCCTCACCGGCAAGGGCACGCGGCGCACCAAGGGCGACTCGGGATCCTTCGAGGTCAGGCGGGTGATCGTGGACATGGCCGGCACCGACTGGAGCACCTTCAAGGCGCGCAACATCCGGTCCGGCGAGATCTGCCGTGGGGTGGTCGGATACTGACCCGCGGGCGCCCCTCGCGGGCACATACTGGTGCCGTAGACATCATCGAGGGGAGGAGGGCAGATGCGCCTGCTCAGGAACCCTCTTGCCCAGTTCCTCGGTGCCGGGATCCTCATCATCGTGGTGGCCATGCTGGCCGTGCTCCGGCTCAGTGACACCGCGGCCCAGGAGGAAGCCATCGACGACGCGGTCGCCACCACCGAGCTGCTCGCCGAGTCGGTGGCCGAGCCGGCCATCCCGCGAGGTCTGGTCGACGGCGACCCGGGGGCGATCGACCGGTTCGACCGCGCGGTCAGCGAACGGCTGCTCGTAGGCGACGTGCAGCGCATCAAGATCTGGAACAAGGACGGCAGGATCGTCTACTCCGACGAGACCGAGCTGATCAACCAGACGTTCGCCTTCGGCGGCGAAGAGCTCGCCGTCCTGACCGCCGGCGGCCACGACGCCGAGCAGTCCGACCTGGCGAAGCCCGAGAACCAGTTCGAGCGCTCGTCCGGCGGGCTGCTCGAGGTCTACACGCGGATCTGGTCACCCGAGGGCGTGCCGCTCCTGTTCGAGGTCTACTACTCCGCCGAGGACATCGAGGACCGCAAAGCCCGTGTCTTCAGTGCGTTCCGTCCGATCACCCTGGGCGGCATGACCGCGCTCGTCGTCGCCGCCGTGCCGTTGCTCTGGGTGCTCACCCGGCGCCTCGACCGCACCGCCCGCGACCGGGAGCGGCTGCTCAGGTCCGCCGTCGACGCCTCGTTGGCCGAGCGTCGCCGGATCGCCCGCGACCTCCACGACACCGTCGTGCAGGACCTCGCGGGGACGGCCTTCGCGCTGTCCGCGTCGGCCCGCGACGGCGGTGCCGCCCGCGACGAGCTCGACCGGATGGGCAGGTCGGTGCGCAGCTCGCTGCGGTCACTGCGGTCCCTGCTCGTCGAGATCCTCCCGCCCAACCTGGCCACCTCCGGCCTGCACGCCGCGCTGGAGGACCTGGTCGCGACTGCTGCCAACCGCGGCGTCATCGTCGAGGTCGAGGCCGACGACCTCGAGGGCGTCGACAACAACACCGCCGGCCTGGTGTGGCGGGTCGCCCAGGAGGCGGTGCGCAACACCCTCCGGCACGCCGAGGCGGAGCACCTGCACGTGCGCGTGACCACCGCGGGACCGACCGTGCTGCTCGAAGTGATCGACGACGGTCGCGGTTTCGACCCCAACGAGGCCGGTGACAGGACACACTTCGGACTACGCGGGATGGAAAGCCTCATCCACGACGCCGGAGGACACCTCGAGGTGACCTCGGCTCCGGGACAGGGCACCCGCGTCCGACTTCAGCTGGAGGCCCGATGATCCGCGTCGTACTCGTCGACGACCATGCCGTCGTCCGCACCGGTCTGGCGCAGCTCGTCGCCGCCGCCGGAGACATGGAGGTCGTCGGCAGCGCGTCCGACGGGTCCGAGGCGCTCGCCGTCGTGCGCGACACCGAGCCCGACGTGGTGCTCATGGACCTGCAGATGCCCGGCGTCGACGGGGTGGCCGCAACGAAGGCGCTCCGGGCCGCCGGCGTCTCGTCCGAGGTGCTCGTGCTCACGTCGTACTCCGACTCCGACCGGATCGTGGCGGCGCTCGACGCCGGCGCGGTCGGCTACCTGCTGAAGGACGCCGACCCGGAGGACGTGCTGGCCGGCGTCCGCGCCGTGGCACGCGGGGAGTCGCCGCTGCACCCGCGCGCCGCCCGCGCCCTGCTCAGTGCACGAGGATCCGGCAACCACACGTCCGGTGACGTGGGCCTGACGATGCGCGAGCAGGAGGTGCTGAGCCTGGTCCGCGAGGGTCTGGCCAACAAGCAGATCGGCCGCAAGCTCGGCATCAGCGAGCGCACCGTGAAGGCCCACCTGACCTCGATCTTCCAGCGCCTCGACGTGCAGGACCGCACGCAGGCGGCGCTGTGGGCCGAACGTCACGATCTGTGACCGTGCGGACACGCGGGCTCAAATCAGTGCACTCGGGCTGAGCAGCCGCCAGACTCAGCGGGTCCGGGAGGAGACCCACGTGCGCGCCCTGAGGAACCCCGTGTTCCAGTTCGCCGCCGCCGCCACGCTGATCGTGGTGGTGGTCGCCTTCGGTTCGGCACGGCTGAGCCGGCAGGCGGCGGAGGCCGAGGCCGTCGCCGACGCGCGGGCGATGACCGAGCTGCTGGCCTGGTCGGTGGCCCAGCCCAGCGTGCCCCGCGGTCTCGTCTACGGCAGCCGTTCGGTCGCCGACACCTACGACTACCTGATGCGCAGCTCGCTGCTGATCGCGAACGTGCAACGGGTGAAGATCTGGAACGCCGAGGGTCGGATCGTGTACTCCGACAAGAAGCGCCTCATCGGCCAGCGGTTCGAGCTCGGCGACAGCGCCCGCGCGGTGCTGGAGTCGGGCGGCTCGGACGGTGGCGTGCCGGACCTCCGGCGGCCGGAGAACCGCTACGAGCTCGGCGAGGGCGGGCTGCTCGAGGTCTACACCCGGATGGTGTCGCCCGAGGGCGAGCCGCTGCTGCTCGAGATCTACTGGGCGAAGGACCAGCTCACCGACAGCACCGAGGTCGTGCTCGACACGTTCCGCCCGATCGCGGTGGGCGGCGTGCTGCTGCTGGGGCTCCTCACGACCCCGCTGCTGTGGGGGCTGCACCGCCGGCTCGGTCGTGCCTCCGAGGCTCGCGAACGGCTGTTGCGCAGCGCCGTCGTCGCGTCCGAGGAAGAGCGCCGACGGCTGGCTCGGGACCTGCACGAGGGCGTGGTGCACAGCCTCGACGACGCGTCCGCGGCGCTCGCCGCGGAGGCGCGGGACGAGGCGACGCCGTACGCCGCGTCCCGCCGGTTGCTCCAGGTGGACGAGTCGCTGCGCGGCGGCATCGCCTCGCTGCGGTCGCTGGTGCTGGAGATCTACCCGCCGGACCTCGACGCAGGCACCCTTGCTGCGGCGCTGGACCGGCTGGTGATGCCGGCGGAGTACGCGGGGATCGACGTGACCGTGCACGTCGCCGACCTGCCCGGCGCCTCCGACGACGCGATCGCGCTCGTGTGGCGCGTCGCCCGCGAGGGCGTGCGCAACGTCGTGCAGCACGCACGGGCGCACAGCCTGGCGGTCTCCGTCCGGCAGAGCCGGGGCCGCGTGGAGCTCCGGGTCGCCGACGACGGCGTCGGGTTCGTGCCCGGCGCGTTCGGGGACGCCGGCCGGTTCGGGCTGCGCGGTCTGCAGGACCTCGCCGCCGAGGCGGGTGGTCGGCTCCAGGTCACGTCGGGGCCGGGACGCGGCACCGTGCTGCTGCTCGACGTACCGTCGGCCTGACGTCGGCCGAACGCAATCCGGTCGGTCAGTCGAGGTCCTCGGCGGTGAGGCCGCCCTCGAGCTCGTCGTGCCTGAGCCCTTCGGTGGGCGGGGGCGGAAGCGGCGGGGGAGTGCCACCCCACTCGGGGCAGATGCTCTGGTGGGCGCACCAGCCGCAGAGCGCGCTCTTGTGGGGGCGCCAGTCGCCGGTCTCGTGGGCGCGGGCGATGGCCGCCCAGATCGCCTCCACCTTGCGCTCGGTGGCGCGCAGGTCGGCCTCGTCGGGGGTGTAGCGCAGCACCTCGCCGTTGCCGAGGTAGATCAGCTGCAGCATCCGGGGCACGACACCGCGGGTGCGCCAGATGACCAGCGCGTAGAACTTCATCTGGAACAGTGCCTTGGCCTCGAACGCCTCGTGCGGCGACCGTCCGGTCTTGTAGTCGACGACCCGGATCTCCCCGGTCGGCGCGATGTCGAGCCGGTCGATGAAACCGCGCAGCAGCAGCTTGGAGTCGAGCAGGCTCTCGACGTAGAGCTCACGCTCGGCCGGCTCGAGGCGGGTCGGGTCCTCCAGCGTGAAGTAGCGGTCGAGCGACTCCCGGCACGACGCCAGCCAGGCGCCGACCTCCGGACCTTCGGGGCCGAACATCTCCGCGATCGTCGGCTCGGCCTCCAGCAGCTGCTCCCACGCAGGCTGGAGCAGCTCGGCCGCCTGACCAGGGGTGCGCTCGGCGGCGGGCAGGTCGAAGAGGTCCTCGAGCACCTTGTGCACGACGGTCCCGCGGACGGCGTCGGGCGACGACGGCTCGGGAAGCTTGTCGATGGTGCGGTAGCGGTAGAGCAGGGGGCACGCCAGGAAGTCGCCGGCACGGCTCGGCGAGAGGGAGCCCAGCACGTCGACGCCGTCGACGACCGTGCGCCCGGGGTGCTCCACCACCTCACTGCTCATGTCAACGACCCTCGGCTCCGGCTGTCGATCCTGCGGTCCATCATCTCCAGACAGACCCTAGGCGACGTCGCCGACAGTTCCGGTGCGGCCCGATCGGGCGGCCGCGGGATACTTTGGGGGAGTGACGGACGACGAGCGGCGGGCCCGCGAGCCGGGGACGCTCAAGATCGGCGAGATCGGCGGCGTCGACGTGCTCGTCCGCTCCTCGTGGCTGCTGGTGGCGGTGCTGATCTCGGTGATGATCGCCCCGGCCATCGAGCAGGTGGAGCCCGGCATCGGCAACGGCAAGTACGTCGCCGGCGCCGCTTTCGCCGTGCTGCTCTATCTGTCCGTGCTGCTGCACGAGATGTCGCACGCGCTGATGGCCAAGCGCTACGGCCTCCCGGTCCGCTCCATCACCCTGCACTTCCTCGGCGGAGTCACCGAGATCGAGGGCGAGCCGGACACGCCGGGACGCGAGTTCGGCGTTTCGGTCGTCGGGCCGATCACCTCGATCGGGGTCGGCCTCGCCTTCCTGCTGCTGCACCCGGTCGTGCCCGACGGGCTGCTCCGGCTCGCCGTCGACGCGCTCGCCGGCGCCAACCTCGTCGTCGGCGTGCTCAACCTGGTGCCGGGCCTCCCGCTCGACGGCGGCCGGGTGCTGCGGGCGGGTGTGTGGCGGGTCACCGGCAACCCGCACCGGGCCACCATCGTCGCCGGATGGGGCGGACGGGTGGCGGCGGTGCTGTGCCTGCTGTTCCCACTCCTGCAGGAGCCGGTCACGGGGCGACCGGCACTGGTCACCGACTACGTGCTGGGGCTCGTGATCGCGCTGTTCCTCTGGGGCGGGGCCACCCAGGCGATCGTGTCCGCCAAGGTGCGCGCCCGGCTCCCCGTCCTGCGGGCCCGCACCCTGGCACGGCGGGCCCTCGCGGTGCCGCACGACCTGCCGCTGGCCGAGGCGGTACGCCGTGCGCAGGAGGCCCAGGCCGGCAGCATCGTGGCCGTGGGGCTCGACGGCACCGTGTCCGGGATCGTCAACGAGGCGGCCGTCCTCGCGACCCCGGAGGAGCGGCGTCCGTGGGTGGCCGTCAGCACGGTCGCGCGCACCCTGCAGCCGGGACTCCGGCTGCCCGCCGACCTGTCCGGTGAGACGCTGATCCGGGCGATGCAGCGCACCCCGGCCTCCGAGTACCTCCTGGTCGAGCCCGACGGGACCACGTTCGGCGTGCTGGTCACCGAGGACGTCGACCGCGCCTTCGCCGCCGCGACGTGAGGCGCGCCCAGCTCACTCTTATAGGGTCTGGGCCGTGTCCGACGCCGTGCCTCCCGCCCCCGACCGGCCCGACGACCCGACCTGGTCGGGGGTGCACCGTGGACCGCTGCGGGCCGGCGAGTGGGTCCGGCTGACCGACCAGAAGGGTCGCCGGCACAACATCTGTCTCGAGCCCGGCAAGCGGTTCTTCTCCAACAAGGGACACCTCGACCACGACGAGCTGATCGGCCGGGACGAAGGGTTCTCGGTGACCTCGTCCGCCGGCGGCGAGTACCTCGTGTTCCGCCCGCTGCTCAGCGAGTTCGTCGTCTCCATGCCGCGCGGCGCAGCGGTGGTCTATCCCAAGGACGCGGCCCAGATCGTCGCGATGGCCGACGTGTTCCCGGGTGCGCGGGTCGTCGAGGCCGGCGTCGGGTCCGGGGCGCTGACCTGCTCGCTGCTGCGGGCGGTCGGACCCGGTGGCCACGTCTCGTCGTACGAGCGTCGGCAGGAGTTCGCCGACGTCGCCGAGAAGAACGTCACCCAGTTCTTCGACGGCCGGCACCCGGCGTGGGAGCTCACCGTCGGCGACCTCGTCGAGGCGATGAAGGAGGAGGAGAGCTCCGTCGACCGGGTCGTCCTCGACATGCTCGCGCCGTGGGAGTGCGTCGACCGGGTGGCCGAGGCGCTCGCCCCCGGCGGGATCCTGTGCGCGTACGTCGCGACGACGACCCAGCTCGGCCGAACCGTCGAGACGGTCCGCGCGCACGGCGGTTTCACCGAGCCGCAGCCCTGGGAGACCCTGGTCCGCGACTGGCACGTCGAGGGTCTCGCCGTCCGGCCCGGGCACAAGATGATCGGGCACACCGGCTTCCTGGTCACCGCACGCCGGATGGCGCACGGCGAGGTCGCCCCCGCGAAGAAGCGGCGGCCTGCGCCCGGCGCGTACGGCGTGGACTACTCCGGACCGAGGCCGTCCGGACTGCCGCCGACCGCGTCCGCGGAGCCGTTCGAGGAGTAGCCGACGGCTCGGATCGGGTGTCGTGACACGTCCGTTACCTACGTGCTGGATTTGAGACCGACACTTGCCCGGTTGCGACTTCAAAACGGTTGACGCGCGGGTAGGGTCGAATTCAGACGAAGCACCCATGCTGCGGAGGTGACGGTCGTGCCGGCATCAGACAGTGGCTCCGAGCGAGCCAGGGGGCGGACCCCGGAAGAGCTGGAGACCCAGGTCGGTTTCCTCGAGGACGAGGTCGGCGACCTGCGTCGACGCCTGGCCGAGAGCCCGGTGCACTCACGCGCGATCGAGCAGCGGCTGGCCGAGACGCAACGGTCCCTCGCAGCCGTGACCGCGCAGAACGAACGCCTCGCCCAGACCCTTCGTGAGGCGCGCGACCAGATCATGACCCTCAAGGAGGAGGTCGACCGGCTCGCGCAGCCGCCGGCCGGCTTCGGCACGTTCCTCTCCCGCAACGAGGACGACTCCATCGACGTCTTCACCGGCGGCCGCAAGCTCCGCGTCAACGTGAGCCCGTCGGTCGACCTCGACGACCTGCGCAAGGGTCAGGAGGTCATGCTCAACGAGGCCCTCAACGTGGTGGCGGCGATGGCGTTCGAGCAGGTCGGCGAGGTCGTCATGCTCAAGGAGGTGCTCGCCGACGGCGAGCGCGTGCTCGTCATTGCCAACGCCGACGAGGAGCGCGTGGTGCGGCTCGCCGCTCCGCTGCGCGACGAGATGCTGCGCGCAGGTGACTCGCTGCTGCTCGACACCCGTTCCGGCTACGCCTACGAGAAGGTCCCGAAGTCCGAGGTGGAGGAGCTGGTCCTCGAAGAGGTCCCCGACATCGACTACGAGAAGATCGGCGGGCTCAAGGGGCAGATCGACCAGATCCGCGACGCGGTGGAGCTGCCGTACCTCTACCCCGACATGTTCAAGGAGCACGAGCTCAAGCCACCCAAGGGCGTGCTCCTGTACGGCCCGCCCGGCTGCGGCAAGACGCTGATCGCCAAGGCCGTGGCCAACTCGCTGGCCAAGAAGGTCGCGGCCAAGACCGGCGGCGAAGGCTCACCGGGGAAGTCCTACTTCTTGAACATCAAGGGACCCGAGCTGCTCAACAAGTACGTCGGAGAGACCGAGCGGCACATCCGGCTCGTGTTCCAGCGGGCCCGGGAGAAGGCCAGCATGGGCACGCCGGTCATCGTGTTCTTCGACGAGATGGACTCGCTGTTCCGCACCCGCGGCTCCGGCGTCTCCTCCGACGTCGAGAACACCATCGTCCCGCAGCTGCTCAGCGAGATCGACGGCGTCGAGGGCCTCGAGAACGTCATCGTGATCGGTGCGTCCAACCGCGAGGACATGATCGACCCGGCGATCCTGCGGCCCGGCCGCCTCGACGTGAAGATCAAGATCGAGAGGCCGGACGCCGAGTCGGCCCGCGACATCTTCTCGAAGTACCTCACCGCCACTCTGCCCCTGCACGCCGACGACCTCGCCGAGTTCAACGGCGACAAGAACGCCTGCGTCGCGGGGATGATCCAGGCGACGGTCGAGCGGATGTACACCGAGACGGAGGAGAACCGCTTCCTCGAGGTCACCTACGCCAACGGCGACAAGGAGGTCCTGTACTTCAAGGACTTCAACTCAGGCGCGATGATCCAGAACATCGTCGACCGCGCCAAGAAGATGGCGATCAAGGACCTGCTCGACAGCGGCCAGAAGGGTCTGCGGGTGACGCACATGCTCCAGGCGTGCGTCGACGAGTTCAAGGAGAACGAGGACCTGCCCAACACCACCAACCCGGACGACTGGGCCCGCATCTCCGGCAAGAAGGGCGAGCGGATCGTCTTCATCCGCACGCTCATCACCGGCAAGCAGGGCACCGAGCCGGGTCGGTCGATCGACACGGTCTCCAACACCGGCCAGTACCTGTAGCGTCCCTCGGTATGAGCGACGGGAACCAGATCGAGCGTCACGAGTCCGAGGCGTTCCTCGAGACTCGTCGTGAGCTCGGACCGTCGTTCGAGAAGGAGATCGTCGACGCGTTCGCGGAGCGCATCGAGCGTGCCGTCGAGGCACGCTCCGGGGGCGAGATCGAGGAACGTCGTCAGCGCCGGGACGAGGAGCGTGGCGACCGGCAGAGGCAGCTGGCGCTCGGCATCGTGTCGATCGGGGCGGGCATCCCGATCACGATCCCGCTCGCGGTCACGGACCACACCTTCGCTGTCATCGTGTCCTGGGCCGGCATCGTCGGCGTCAATGCCGCGCACGCCTGGGTCGTCAACGCCCGGCGGCTCCGACCGGGTCGGTGACGTCGGCGACGGTGGCCCCCAGCAGCCGCACCACGTCGTCGGCGTCGACGGTCAGCGCGACACCGTGTGCGCCACCACCGAGCGACACCCGGCCGCTCATCGCGGCGTCGGCGACGACCGGCCAGTCGTGGCTGCTGCCGAGCGGCGTGATCGTGCCGCGCTCGTAGCCGGTGACCTCCTTCGCCACCTCGGCGCTGGGCATCGACAGCCGGTTGACCCCCAGCAGCGCACGCAGCTTGGGCCAGGAGATCTCCCGGTCGCCGGGGACGAGCACGAACCGGTAGTCGTCATCGGTCACCCGCACCACCAGGGTCTTGACCACGGCGGCCGGCTGCACCCCGCGGGCAGCCGCGGCCTCCTGCAGCGACCGGACCGGTCCGTGCCGGACGACGGTGTGGGAGAGGCCGAGCCGGTCGGCCGCGTCCTCGGCGGGTGTCCGCTCCTCGCTCATGCCGTGACGCTACCGCCAGGGCCGTGATTGGGCGGGTGTCCACGGGGGTACGACGGCAGCACCCGAGCCTCTGGAAGGTGGCCCCGTGAAGACCATCATCATCCTCGTCGTCGTCGTACTCGTCGTGCTGTTCCTGGTGGGCAAGCTCCGCCCCGGACGCCGCTGACCGCGTCCGGGCCCGTCCGGTCACCCCGTCCGCGTAGGCTCGGTCGCATGAGCGTCCGACGCGTGATGGGCACGGAGACGGAGTTCGGCATCTCCGTGCAGGGGCAGCCCACCGCCAACCCGATGGTGGCGTCGTCCCAGGTGGTCAACGCCTACGCCGGCTCGACGCTCAAGGCCCGGCGGGCGCGCTGGGACTTCGAGGAGGAGTCGCCGCTGCGCGACGCCCGCGGGTTCGACATGTCCCGCGAGGTCGCCGACGCCTCCCAGCTGACCGACGAGGACCTGGGTCTCGCCAACGTCATCCTCACCAACGGCGCCCGTCTGTACGTCGACCACGCCCACCCCGAGTACTCCACACCCGAGTGCACCAACCCGCGCGACGTGGTGCTCTGGGACAAGGCGGGGGAGCAGGTGATGCTCGACGCGACCAGGTTCGCCGCCGCGGTCCCGACCACGGCTCCACTGCTGCTCTACAAGAACAACACCGACAACAAGGGCGCGTCCTACGGCGCCCACGAGAACTACCTGATGCGGCGCAGCACGCCGTTCGGCGACATCGTCCGGCACCTCACGCCGTTCTTCGTCAGCCGCCAGGTGGTCTGCGGTGCCGGCCGCGTCGGCATCGGCCAGGACGGCCGCGACCACGGATTCCAGGTCAGCCAGCGCGCCGACTACTTCGAGGTCGAGGTGGGGCTGGAAACCACCCTCAAGCGCCCGATCATCAACACCCGCGACGAGCCGCACGCCGACCCGGAGAAGTACCGCCGGCTGCACGTGATCATCGGCGACGCCAACCTCGCCGAGGTGTCCACCTACCTCAAGGTCGGCACCACCGCGCTGGTGCTGGCGATGATCGAGGACCGTTTCATCAACGTCGACCTGGCGGTCGACCAGCCCGTGCGCACCCTCCGCGCGGTGTCGCACGACCCGACGCTCAAGGAGCTGGTGACGCTCAACGACGGCCGCAAGCTCACGGCCGTGCAGCTGCAGATGGAGTACCTCGACCTGGCCCGCAAGTTCGTCGAGGACCGGCTCGGCTCCGACGTGGACGCCCAGACGTCCGACGTACTCCTGCGTTGGGAGTCGGTGCTCACTCGGCTCGAGACCGACCCGATGGATTGCGCCCGCGAGCTCGACTGGGTGGCCAAGCTGCAGCTGCTCCAGCAGTACCGCGACCGCGACGGCCTGGAGTGGGACGACGCCAAGCTGCACCTCATCGACCTGCAGTACGCCGACGTGCGACCCGACAAGGGCCTCTACCACCGGCTCGTACGGATGGGCCGGATCGAGCGGCTGCTCGACGACGCCGAGGTGGCGGCGGCGATGCACCACCCGCCGGAGGACACCCGGGCCTACTTCCGTGGCCGCTGCCTGGAGCAGTACGCCGACCGCATCGCGGCGGCGTCCTGGGACTCGGTGATCTTCGACCTGCCGGGCCGCGAGTCGCTGCAGCGGGTGCCCACGGTGGACCCGCTCCGGGGCAGCAAGGCCCACGTCGGCGAACTCCTCGACCGTTGTGAGACCGCAGAGGCCTTGTTCGAGGCTCTGACTCGGTAGGGTCGTGGGTGGGGGTCGGCTCACCCGGTGGTCGAGACCCTGCAGACCGAAGGAGGCGCGCTCATGGCTCAGGAGCACAAACATTCCAAGAAGTCCTCGGAGACCGAGGAAGCCAACGAGGTCGAGGCCGGCGCCGACGTAGCCGAGCGCAAGGAACAGCTCGACGAGGACATCGACGCGATCCTCGGTGAGATCGACGAGGTTCTGGAGACCAACGCGGAGGACTTCGTGAAGTCCTTCATCCAGAAGGGCGGCGAGTAGACCTCAGATGACGAGCTCCCCGACGGGTCCGCGTCTCGCGGCCGCCTACCTCACTCCCGGCACGTCGTCCTTCGCCGAGTTCCTGTCGAACCAGGCGCCCGAGCTGCTGCCGCAGCGCCGTTCGCTGCCCGAGGGCAGTGCCGCCGGTCTGGCGCCGCACGGCACCACGATCGTGGCGGCCACCTTCGACGGCGGCGTGGTGATGGCCGGTGACCGGCGCGCGACGATGGGCAACATCATCGCCCAGCGCGACATCGAGAAGGTGTTCCCGGCCGACGAGTACTCCTGCGTGGGCATCGCCGGCACCGCGGGTCTCGCCGTCGAGATGGTGCGGCTGTTCCAGACCGAGCTCGAGCACTACGAGAAGATCGAGGGCACGACGCTGTCGATGGACGGCAAGGCCAACCGGCTCGCCGCGTTGATCCGCTCCAACCTCGGCATGGCGATGCAGGGGCTCGCCGTCGTACCCCTCTTCGCGGGCTTCGACCTCACCCGCGAGCAGGGCCGGATCTTCTCCTACGACGTGACAGGTGGCCGCTACGAGGAGACCGCGTTCCACTCCGTCGGCTCGGGCTCGCTGTTCGCGCGCGGCTCGCTGAAGAAGCTCTACCGCGACGACCTCGACGCCGAGGGCTGCGTGACCGCGGTCGTCCAGGCGCTGTACGACGCGGCCGACGACGACTCCGCGACGGGCGGCCCCGACGTCACCCGCCGGATCTTCCCGGTCGTCGGCGTGATCACCGGCGACGGCTACCAGCGGCTGCCGGAGGCGGACGTCGCCGAGATCGCAGACCGGGTGATCGCCGCCCGGATGGACCGCCCCGACGGCCCCGCCGCATCCCTCACCTGAGCCAGGAGCCTCTCGACTCATGAGCATGCCGTTCTACGTCTCGCCCGAGCAGCTGATGAAGGACCGGGCCGACTTCGC
The DNA here is from genome assembly GCF_035697785.1 of Nocardioides sp. Lineage (GTDB taxonomy): Bacteria > Actinomycetota > Actinomycetes > Propionibacteriales > Nocardioidaceae > Nocardioides_B. Next base: position 20,229 of record NZ_DASSCL010000002.1, on the reverse strand, counting down.
CCGCAAGGGCATCGCCCGGGGCCGCTCGGTCGCCGTCGTGCAGTACGCCGACGGGATCGTCTTCGTGTCCGAGAACCCGTCCCAGGCGCTGCACAAGGTCAGCGAGATCTACGACCGGATCGCCTTCGCCGCGGTCGGCCGCTACAACGAGTTCGAGAACCTCCGGATCGCCGGCGTCCGGCTCGCCGACATGCGCGGCTACGCCTACGACCGCCGCGACGTGACCGGCCGCGGCCTCGCCAACGCCTACGCCCAGACGCTCGGCACGATCTTCTCCAGCGGGGGCGAGAAGCCCTATGAGGTGGAGATCTTCGTCGCCGAGGTCGGCGACACCGCCGAGGACGACCAGGTCTACCGGCTCACCTACGACGGCCAGGTCGCCGACGAGCACGGCTTCGCGGTGATGGGCGGGAACGCCGAGCTCGCCGCGGCGTACCTCAAGGAGCACTACGCGCCCGGCGCGGGCCTCGACGACACGATCCGGCTGGCCGTCGACGCCCTCGGGCGCGACGACGGTGAGAACAGGCGGATCCTCGCGTCCGCGCTGGAGGTCGCCTCGCTCGACCGGACCCGGACCCAGCAGCGGAAGTTCAGGCGACTCACGGTCGCCCAGCTCGGCCGGATCCTCGGGGAGCCGGGCGGCGGCCCGAACGGCGGAGCCCCCACCGACGGCGGCCCCGACGGCGGCGGACACCCGTCCACCGACCCGACGCCTCCGGACGACCCGGCCGACCCCACCGACACGATCAGCAGCCAGCCGCCCCTGGAGAACCCCACGACCGGCGAGCCCGAGCCCCCGGTCGCACCCCCGATCGCCCCCTGACCCACCCGTTGCGCGCCGGCCTCCGGTCTGCGGTTTGGTCCCCAACGTCAGGCTGAGCCTGCCGAAACAGGCCGTTCGTGACCAACGGCGACCCCGAGTCCCGGGATTCTCGGCCGTCATCCACAGATCGGAGAAGTCGCCTGGGCGCGGGTAGGAGAGGGCACGATCATCGACGTCCATGAGGGCGTCGGATGCCGTGCGCGGACAGGTGCGAAGGTCGGGATATCGCCGACTCAGTCACGGGCTGTACCTTCCTCTCCTCGACGGTGCGCGCGCCGACGAGGAGCAGCTCCGCGACCTCGCAGCCTGGTGCCTGGTTCTCCCCGAGGATGCGGTCTTCACCCATGTCACAGCGGCGTACCTTCACGACTGGTGGCTGCCCAAGCTTCCGCGTTTCGTGCCCGTTTTCGCCGCAATGGACCTGCACAGCAACCGGCCTCGTCGCGCCGGCCTGATCTGCTCCAGGCTGGACCGCGCCGCGGACACCGAGATGGTGCGTGGGCTCCCGGTCGACGCCTGCCCGGAGGTGCTGCTCCGTGCAGCACGCGACCTCGCGGTCCTCGACCTGGTGCCGATGGTGGACTCCGCGCTTCGCAAGGGTGACGCCACCCGGGCCGGGCTCGACCAGATCTGCGCCACGGGCCGACCGGGCGTCCGCCAGCTCCGGCTGGCGTCGTCGTTGGCGGATCCCCGCTCCGAGTCCGCGTGGGAGTCGATCTTGCGCCTCTTCCACCACGTGATCGAGATCGACGTCGTGCCGCAGAAGCAGATGTTCGACGACGCCGGCCGGTTCGTGGCTCGCGTCGACCTGTGGGTGACAGGCACCCCCTTCGTCCACGAGTACGACGGTGGCGAGCACGAGAGGGCACCGCGTCGCACGATCGACCTGCGACGTGGGCGTGGACTCAACGACCTGGGCATCACGCGTCGCGGGTATGTCGCCGACGACCTCCTGAACCACCCTTTGGCCGTGCTCCAGGAGATGGACCGTGAGCTCGATCGACCGCATCGACCCGCCCGGTTGGCGCGGTGGCGCCGGTGGGTCGCGGAATCGTCGTACTCCGATGCCGGCCGCCGCCGGCTGCAGAATCGGTGGCTCCGGCGCACCACCGGAATCGCCGATTGGTCAGTACCGGCATGATCCGGGCCGCCATTCCTGCCGTTGGGGACCAAACCGCAAGAGCGGCGAGGTTGAGCGAGTCGGGGACGGCGGTTGCCTGTGGCGCCTACTGTGGTCGCGTGGACCGCCGGATCTTCGGGATCGAGAACGAGTACGGCGTCACCTGCACGTTCCGCGGGCAGAGGCGCCTCTCGCCGGACGAGGTTGCCCGCTACCTGTTCCGCAAGGTGGTCTCCTGGGGGCGCAGCAGCAACGTGTTCCTGCGCAACGGCGCCCGGCTGTACCTCGACGTCGGCAGCCACCCGGAGTACGCCACGCCGGAGTGTGACGACATCGTCGACCTGGTCACCCACGACAAGGCGGGGGAGCGGGTCCTCGAGGGCCTGCTCGTCGATGCGGAGCGGCGGCTGCACGACGAGGGCATCGCCGGCGACGTGTACCTGTTCAAGAACAACACCGACTCGGCCGGGAACTCCTACGGCTGCCATGAGAACTACCTCGTCGGGCGGCACGGAGAGTTCTCCAAGCTCGCCGACGTGCTCATCCCGTTCCTGGTGACCCGGCAGATCATCTGCGGCGCCGGCAAGGTGATCCAGACCCCGCGCGGCGCGATGTACTCGGTCAGCCAGCGCGCCGAGCACATCTGGGAGGGCGTCAGCAGCGCCACCACCCGAAGCCGTCCGATCATCAACACCCGCGACGAGCCGCACGCCGACGCAGAGCGCTACCGCCGCCTGCACGTGATCGTCGGCGACTCCAACATGAGCGAGACCACGACGCTCCTCAAGGTCGCCACCTGCGACCTGGTGCTCCGGATGATCGAGGAGGGCGTGGTCATGCGTGACCTCACGATGGAGAACCCGATCCGGGCGATCCGCGAGATCTCGCACGACATGAGCGGGCGTCGCAAGGTGCGCCTGGCCAACGGCCGCGAGGCCAGCGCCCTGGACATCCAGCAGGAGTACCTCACCCGCGCCCGCGACTTCGTGGACCGCCGCGAGATCGACACCCCGGTGATCAGCCGCACCCTCGACCTGTGGGAGCGCAGCCTCAAGGCGGTCGAGTCGGGTGATCTCGGTCTCGTGGAGCGGGAGATCGACTGGGTGATCAAGTGGAAGCTGATCGAGCGCTACCGCGCCCAGCACGGCCTGCCGCTCAGCCACCCGCGGATCGCTCAGCTCGACCTCGCCTACCACGACATCCACCGCGGGCGCGGCCTCTACTACCTGCTCGAGGCCCGCGGGGCCGTCACCCGCGTCACCGACGACCTGCGCGTGTTCGAGGCCAAGTCGCTGCCGCCGCAGACCACCCGAGCCCGGCTACGCGGCGAGTTCATCAAGCGGGCCCAGGAGCGACGCCGGGACTTCACCGTCGACTGGGTGCACCTCAAGCTCAACGACCAGGCCCAGCGCACCGTGTTGTGCAAGGACCCGTTCCGGGCGCACGACGAACGGGTGCACAAGCTGATCGAGGGGATGTAGCGCTCGCACCACCTCCCCTCTCAGGATTCGTTAGGAAGCGGCGGTTATCGTGGCGGCTCCGCTTCCCCAACGTCTTTGAGGTGTGTCTACTCGTGCGTCGTCGTCTGATCGCGCTCTCCGCCGTGTCCCTACTGCTCTTCGGGACCGCCGCCTGCGGCGATGACGGCGAGTCCCCGGAGTCGTCCAGCTCCGGCGCCGAGATCGACGGGCTGAGTGTCGAGGGGGCGGTCGGCGAGGAGCTCACCGTCGACATGGAGGCGCCCCTCGACGGCGAGGGCACCAAGACCGAGGTGCTCGAGACCGGTGAGGGGAACCCCCTCAAGCTCAACGAGTCGGCCCTGCTGCACCTCTACATCGGGAACGCCACCAGCGGCAAGGACGCCATCTCGACCTACGACCAGGGTGTCCCGATCCAGGTCACGGCTTCCGAGGACCAGCTCTTCAAGGCCGTCCTGGACAACATCGTCGACCAGCCGCGCGGCAGCCGCGTCGCCGTCACCGCCCCGGTCAAGGACGTGTGGGGCGAGCAGGGCGCACCGCAGCTGAACCTCAAGGCGTCCGACACCGCGCTGTTCGTCGCCGACATCGTCTCCGTCCAGCCGGCCGAGGTGATCGAGGGTCCCGAGGGCGAGTCCGTGGACCCGACCTCCGACGCGCCGACCGTGGAGGAGAAGGACGGCCAGGTCACCGGTCTGGACTGGTCCACTGCACCGAAGAAGGCCCCGAAGAAGCTCACCGTCATCCCGCTGGTCGAGGGTGAGGGTCCGGAGGCCACCGCGGAGTCGATGGTCACCTTCGACTACTACGGCGCGGTGTACGGCGAGGACAAGCCGTTCGACGAGTCCTACAGCCGCGAGCCCACGCCGTTCGGTGTCGGCGTCAAGGGCCTCATCCCGGCCTGGGACAAGGTGATCCCGGGTCTCAAGCGCGGCAGCCGGGTGCTGATCATCGCCCCGCCGGAGGACGCCTACGGCGACCAGGAGCAGCCCAACATCCCGGCCGGATCCACGCTGACCTTCGTGGTCGACGTCCTCGGAGTGGATGAGTAAGCCACGTCGGGCCCTGAGGTAGGTTCACCTGCGGCGGACCGGAGGAGTCCGTCGAGAGGGGTGGACGTGACCGCGCGCAAGAGTGAGCGACTGCTCAACCTGCTGATCACGCTCCTCGTCGCGCGCACCTACGTCAGCAAGGCCCGGCTTCGCGAGGTCATCGAGGGCTACCGCGAGGCCGCCAACGCCGAAGCGTTCGAGAAGATGTTCGAGCGCGACAAGGAAGAGCTCCGCTCGCTGGGCGTGCCGATCGAGGTGGGGTATGTCGACCGGGCGTTCGAGGACGAGCCCGGCTACCGCATCGAGCGCTCGGCGTTCGAGCTCCCCGAGATCGACCTCGAGCCCGAGGAGGCCGCGGTGATCGGCCTCGCCGCCCGGGTCTGGCAGCATGCCGGGCTGGCCGCGGCCACCTCGGACGCCCTGGTCAAGCTGAAGGCGGCCGGGATCAGCGTGGACCGCGCCGCCCTGGACGTCGTACAGCCGCAGATCGCGGCCGAGGAGCCGGCCTTCGAGCCGTTCTGGCAGGCCACCCAGACCCGGACCGCGGTCACCTTCGACTACCGGCGTTCCAACTCCGCCGAGGTCGCCACCCGGCACCTGCAGCCCTGGGGCGTCGTCTCCTACCGCGGCCGTTGGTACGTCGCCGGGCACGACACCGATCGCGAGGACACCCGGCTGTTCCGACTCTCGCGCGTCCAGGGCGAGGTGGTCCTGGACCGACGGGCCGGCAGCTACGAGGTGCCGGCGGGCACCGACCTGCGGGCGGTCACCTCCATGCTGGCGCCCGCACCGGCCGACCGCACCGCGGTCGTGCTCGTCCGGCAGGGCGCCGGCCACGGCCTGCGCCGGCACGGTGAGCCCGATGACGGAGCGGCCGCACCCGACGGCTGGGACCGGATCCGGGTCCGCTACGCCGGCACCGGGGCGCTCGCCGACGAGGTGCTCGGGTACGGCGACGACGCGGTGGTGCTCGCGCCTGCGGAGGTCCGGGACCTGGTCGTGTCCCGGCTCGAGGAGCTCGCGGGGGCGGCCCGATGAACACCACCCAGAACCGCGCCCTTCGTCCCGTCAGGGCCCCCGCATGAGCCCGTCGACAGGCTCGGGAGGGTCCGGCGCACGCGACCAGGTCGGACGGCTGCTGGCGCTGGTGCCGTACATCCAGTCCCGGCAGCAGGTCTCCGTCGAGGAGGCGGCAGCGGAGTTCGGGGTCAAGCCGGCCCAGATCGTCAAGGACCTCAACGTGCTGTGGTTCTGCGGCCTGCCGGGTCTCGGCATGGGTGACCTGATCGACGTCGACATGGACTCCGTGCAGGGTGAGGGCGTCATCCGGGTCTCCAACGCCGACTACCTGCGCCGCCCGCTTCGTCTGGACAGCTCGGAGGCGTCCGCCCTGATCGTGGCGCTCCGGGCGCTGCGGGACGGGAGCACCCCCGAGGTGCGCCCGATCGTGGACCGCACGCTGGGCAAGCTCGAGGCCGCCGCCGGCGACGGGGCGGCCCTCGCCGCCCAGGTCGAGCTGCGACTGCCCGGGCAGGACGCCGCGGCGGCCGAGCTGCGCGGGCGCCTGCACGCGGCGGTAACCAGCCGTCGGCAGGTCCGCATCGACTACTACGTGCCGGCGAGGGACGAGTCCACCGCGCGCGTCGTCGACCCGCTCGGCCTGGTCACCGCCCAGGGCAACGACTACCTCGACGCCTGGTGCCACCTCGCCGAGGACCAGCGGCTGTTCCGGCTCGACCGGATCTCGTCGGCGGAGGTCCTGGACACCGAGGTCGACGACCACACCGACGTACACCCGCGAGACCTCGCGGACGGCATCTTCCAGCCCTCGCCCGACGACGCCCAGGTCACCCTCCTGATCGAGCCCGACTCACGTTGGGTCGCGGAGTACTACCCGACCGACAGCACCGAGGAGGCCGAGGGCGGCCGGCTGCGGGCCCGGCTCCGTGCCGGCAACCCCGAGTGGCTCGTGAGGCTGCTGCTGCGGCTGGGGAGCACCGTCACGGTCGAGGAGCCGGCCGAGGTGTCCGAGGCCGTCCACCAAGCCGCAGTCGCCGCTTTGGCGAACTATCAAAGCCTGCGCGCGTACGATGAGACGACGACGACGTGAAGAGGACGCCATGAACATCGGTCCCCCTGAGATCATCCTGATCCTGCTCGTGCTGGTGCTGCTCTTCGGCGCGAAGAAGCTGCCCGAGCTCGCGCGAGGCAGTGGCCGGGCGCTGCGCATCTTCAAGGCCGAGACCAAGGGCCTGATGGACGACGACGAGGAAGACAGCAAGACCAAGACCCAGGAGCAACGGGAGATCGAGGCGCGCAATCAGGCCTCGGAGCCGGCTCGTCCCATCGAGGTCACCGAGCACCAGCCGCGTCCCGACGCCGACCGCTGAGCCGTAGGCGCCGAACCTCCTCATGTCCATCGTCGGTGTCCTGAGGCTGTTCCGCGTCGAGCCGAAGCACCCCGTCGGCCCCGAGGGGCAGATGGCGCTGGCGGACCACCTGCGCGAGCTGCGGGCGCGGGTGATGATCGCGACGGTCACCGTGTTCGTCGGCATGGTGGTGGCGTGGTTCTTCTACGACGAGCTCAACAGCCTGCTGCTGGACCCCTACCGCCGCGCCCAGGAGACCCTGGAGGCGCAGGGCGTCGACACCGACCCGATCGTCTCCGGGATCGCCACGTCGCTGCTGCTGCAGATCAAGATCAGCGCGCTCGCCTCGGTGGTGGTCACCTCACCGATCTGGCTCTACCAGATCTGGGCGTTCATCGTGCCCGGGCTGCACCCCCACGAACGGCGCTCGACGAAGCTGTTCGCGGTGATCGCCGGGCCGCTGTTCGTGGCCGGTGTCGCGACGGCGTACTACGTCCTGCCCAAGGGCATGGAGGTCCTGCTCAGCTTCACCATCGCTGACGTGCAGTCGTTCGTCGAGCTGGAGCGGTACCTCTCCTTCCTGATCCGGATGATGCTGGTCTTCGGCGTGGCGTTCGAGATCCCGTTGTTCGTGGTGATGCTCAACCTCGCCGGCGTGGTCTCCGGCGCCACCCTGGGGGCCTACCGGCCGTGGATCGTGCTCGGCACGTTCGTGTTCGCGGCGGTGGCGACCCCGTCGACGGACCCGTTCACGATGATCATGCTGGCCCTCCCGATGACGATCCTGTTCCTGCTCTCCGAGGTGGTGGCCCGGCTCGTCGACCGTCGCCGCGCGCGGGCCGACCGGCTCGCCGGGCTCGACGACGACGAGCAGTCCGAGCTCGACTACCGGCCCGAAGAGGTCCGGCGTTCGGATCTCGGCCAGGACGACTGACCCGGTGAGCGCACCCCGTGTGACCTCCGTCGACCCCTTCGACCTGCCAGAGTGGCTCGGCGCGGGGGAGGACGTGACCTGGACGGCCGTCGGGAGCGTGCACGACGGACACCTGGTCCGCGGCGAGCTGACCGGCGAGGGGGATCCGCTGAGCTGTGACCTGCTCGGCGCCGACCAGGCGTTCCCGCAGCCGGTCCTCGACGACGGATGGCGCCGCCAGGTGCACCAGGCGTGGACCCACGGTCAGGTGCTGCTCCTGGAGTACGACGGGCGGCTGACCCTCGCCGTACCCGGCACCGCCTTCACCGCCGACCGCGCCCTCGAGGCGATCGGCCGGCTGGCGAAAGCGGTCGGCGTCAAACCGGGCAAGTTCCTGGCGGCGCTGCGCCTCTGACGTCGAGGCGCGCTCCGGGGACGTCGAGACGCGCCTCGCGGGGTCCCCAACGCGCGCTTGGAGACCCCACAACACCTCTCAACGAGTACGGCGCTCCGAGAGCTCGTCGAGGATCTCGCCGATCCGGCCCCACAGCGACAGGTGGCCCTCGTCGTCGTCGAGGTGGACGGTCGCGCCGGGGATGTTCGCGGCGAGCCACTGGCCGTGCGAGAACGGCACCATCCGGTCCTGGGCGCCCTGCCACACCGAGACCGGCACCGTGATCTGGGAGGGCTCGAAGCCCCAGTGGCGGGTGAAGGCGAGGTCGTCCTCGGCCCAGCCCTCGATGCCGTGCAGGCAGGCACGCCGGAACGACGTGAGCAGCCGCTCGGCGAACTCACCGGTCGCGTAGGCCTTGTCCACGGGGGAGACGAGCCCGCCGAGGGCCTCGGCGATCCGCTCGGCGGTGACCGTGGTCATCTCCCCGGCCTCCTTCTCCAGGTAGGGCTCCAGCGCGTGCCGGCCCTCGACGGCGGCGCCGAACTCCTCGTGGTTCTCCGGTCCCATCCCGTCGAGGAAGTCCAGGTCCTCGGCAAGGTACGGGGCGACCCCGGCGCCGGTCGCCGCCGCCACGCACCGGTCGGGGAGCAGGGCAGCGCAGGCGAGCGAGTGCGGTCCACCGCCGGACCAGCCGAGCGTGATGAACTCCCGGTCACCGCGGTGGTCCAGGATCGCCGCGATGTCCTCCGCGACGTCACCCACGGTCCGGTCCGGGCGCGGCGTCGACTCGCCGTACCCGGCCCGCGAGTACTGGATGAGTGCGAGGCCGCGCTCGGCCGCGGCCGTCGAGTAGGTGGGGTAGGGCACCGCCGAGCCGGGCGTGCCGTGGTGGTGCACCAGCGGGAAACCGTCAGGGTCGCCCTCGACGAGGAACTCGATGACCCGGCCGTCGGGGGTCTTGCACTGCTCGTACGTCGTCACGGATCCCATCTTCCTCTCCGGGAGCCACCGTGGCTCCCGCCCGCCCGACCCTAGGGCACGCCGTTGCGACACCGGTCCGCGGCGGGGCGCGGCGACGTCGGGTCCCGCCCGAGCCCCGCGTATTGTCCGAGTCGTGGCCCGAACGATCGCTCTCCTGACGAACCCCACGTCCGGGAAGGGCCGGGGGCAGCGGACGGCGGCCATCGCCCTGCCGCGACTGACCGAGGCCGGGTTCGAGGTGCAGGAGCTGGTCGGACGCGACGGGGACGAGGCGCTCGACCTGGCCCGCAAGGCGGTGGCGGACGAGGTGGAGAACCTCGTCGTCGTGGGCGGCGACGGCATGGTGCACATCGCGGTGCAGGCCCTCGCCGGTACGCCGACCAACCTGGGCATCATCCCGGCGGGCACCGGCAACGACGTCGCGCGCTACGTCGGCGTCCCGCGCACTGACCCGCAGCTGGCCGCCGACGTGGTGGTCGGCTCACGGGTCCGCACCATCGACCTGGCCCGCGCGGGCGGCACGTACTTCGTCACCGTGCTCGCGTCGGGCTTCGACTCCAAGGTCAACGAGCGCGCCAACACGATGGCCTGGCCGCGCGGCCAGATGCGCTACAACCTGGCCACGCTCGCCGAGCTGCGCGTCTTCGAGCCGTTGCCCTACATCCTCGAGCTCGACGGCGAGGTGCAGACTCTCGACGCGATGCTGGTGGCGGTCGGCAACGGCGAGTCGTTCGGCGGCGGGCTGCGGATCACCCACGGCGCCTCGCTCGAGGACGGCCTGCTCGACGTGGTGATCATCAGGCCGATGTCCAAGGCCAAGCTGGTGCGGACCTATCCCAAGCTGTTCTCCGGCAAGCACGTCGGCATGCCCGAGTACGAGCACCACCGGGTCCGCTCGGTCACCGTCGCCGCACCGGGCATCTCGGCGTACGCCGACGGTGAGCGGATCGGCGCGCTGCCGCTCACCATCGAGGCCGTGCCGCGGGCCCTCAGGGTGCTGGTGCCGTGATGTCCACCCCCTCGGAGAGGTACGCAGCGTTCAGGCGCGGTCGCGATACGCCGGAGTTCACCGACTTCGCGGCGCTCTACGACTTCACCCTCGACGACTTCCAGGTGCGTGCCTGCCACGAGCTCGAGGCCGGCAAGGGCGTGCTGGTCGCGGCGCCTACCGGCTCGGGAAAGACCATCGTGGGGGAGTTCGCCGTCCATCTCGCGCTCGCGCAGGGCCGCAAGTGCTTCTACACCACGCCGATCAAGGCGCTGTCGAACCAGAAGTTCGGCGACCTGCAGCGCCGCTACGGCGCCGACAAGGTCGGCCTGCTGACCGGTGACAACTCCGTCAACGGCGAGGCGCCGATCGTGGTGATGACCACCGAGGTGCTCCGCAACATGCTGTACGCCGGGTCGCGGACGCTGGCCGGTCTCGGCTACGTCGTCATGGACGAAGTGCACTACCTCGCCGACCGGTTCCGGGGCGCGGTGTGGGAGGAGGTGATCATCCACCTGCCCGAGTCGGTCGCGCTGGTGTCCCTGTCGGCGACCGTGTCCAACGCCGAGGAGTTCGGCGAGTGGCTGGAGACCGTCCGCGGCGAGACCACGACGATCGTGGAGGAGCGGCGGCCGGTGCCGCTGTACCAGCACGTGATGGTCGGCCGCCGGATGTACGACCTGTTCGCCGACGACGGCGCCTCCGGACCCGACGCCCGGGTGAACCCCGAGCTGTTCCGGGTGGCTCGCGACGACTGGCGTGCCGGCCGCGCCGGTGACCGGCGCGGCAAGCGTGGTGGACCGCAGAAGCGGGGCGGGGCCCGCGGCGGGCAGGGCGCCCGGCGCCCGTACCTGCCGAGCCGCTACGACGTGGTGGAGAAGCTCGACTCGCAGGGCCTGCTGCCGGCCATCGTGTTCATCTTCAGCCGGGTGGGCTGCGACGCGGCCGTGCAGCAGTGCCTCAACGCGAACCTGCGGCTGACCAGCCCCGCGGACCGCGACGAGATCATCAGGTTCGTCGAGGAGCGCTGCCGGCACATCCCAGAGGAGGACCTGCACGTCCTCGGCTATCACGACTTCCTCGACGGGCTCTCCCGCGGGATCGCCGCGCACCACGCCGGGATGCTGCCGACGTTCAAGGAGTGCGTGGAGGAGCTGTTCGCCACCGGCCGCTGCAAGGTGGTGTTCGCCACCGAGACGCTGGCCCTGGGCATCAACATGCCGGCCCGCAGCGTGGTCATCGAGAAGCTGTCGAAGTGGAACGGCGAGACCCACGCCGACATCACGCCGGGGGAGTACACGCAGCTCACCGGCCGCGCGGGTCGCCGCGGCATCGACGTGGAGGGCCACGGCGTGGTGCTGTGGCAGCCGGGCCTGGAGCCGAAGTCGGTGGCCGGCCTCGCCTCGACGCGCACCTACCCGCTCAAGTCCTCGTTCCGGCCGTCGTACAACATGGCGGTCAACCTGGTCCACCAGGTCGGCCGGACGACCGCCCGCGAGCTCCTCGAGTCGTCGTTCGCGCAGTTCCAGGCCGACAAGGCCGTGGTCGGACTGGCCCGGCAGCTGCGCAAGGCCGAGGAGGCGCTCGAGGGGTACGCCGAGGCGGCGCACTGCCACCTCGGCGACTTCATGGAGTACGCCGGGATGCGCCGCCGGCTGTCGGACGTGGAGGCCGACATGGCGCGCAGCCGTCGTGCCGACCGCCGGGACGAGGTCGTCACCGCGCTGGAGGCGCTGCGCCCGGGCGACGTGATCGAGGTGCCGGCCGGACGGTTCGCGGGGATGGCGGTGGTGATCGACCCGGGCATCCGCTCCGACCGCGACGGTCCGCGACCCTACGTGCTCACCGCCGACCGGCACGCCCGGCGGCTGTCGATGGCGGACTTCCCGGTCCCGGTCCGCTCGTTCACGCGGATGCGGATCCCGAAGACGTTCAACGGACGCAACCCGCAGTCGCGGCGCGACCTCGCCTCGACCCTGCGGCAGCGCACGCACGGGCTCACCCCACCGCCGGACGCGCCCGGGAAGCGCGGTCCTCGGGACCGGCCCGGCTCGCAGCCGGAGCACGGCTCGCAGTCGGAGATCACCCGGCTCCGCGAGGCGCTGCGGGCGCACCCGTGCCACGCCTGCCCGGACCGTGAGGACCACGCCCGGTGGGCGGAGCGGCACCAGAAGCTGGACCGCGACACCCGGACGATGCGCCGCCGGATCGAGCAGCGCACGAACACCATCGCCCGGCAGTTCGACCGGGTCTGCGACGTGCTCACCGACCTCGGCTACCTTGAGGACGACAAGGTCACCGAGGCCGGCAGCCGGCTGAGGCGGATCTACACCGACATGGACCTGGTCGCCGCCGAGTGCCTGCGCAACGGGCTCTGGGACGACCTGTCCGCGAGCGGGCTGGCCGCCGCGCTGTCGGCGCTGGTGTTCGAGGCCCGGCGTCCCGACGACGCGCAAAGCCCACGGCTCCCGGGTGGCATGGTCAAGCAGGTGCTCGCCGACACCGTCTCGGTATGGGCCGACCTGGAGGCGCTCGAGCGCGAGCACAAGCTCGCCTTCCTCAGGGAGCCGGACCTCGGGTTCGCCTGGGCGGCGTACCGCTGGGCCGAGGGTGCCGCCCTCGACGAGGTGCTGAAGGAGACCGACCTCGCCGCCGGGGACTTCGTCCGCTGGATGAAGCAGCTGCTCGACCTGACCGACCAGGTGGCCGACGCGGCCGGCGAGACCGGTCTGCACCAGACCGCCCGCGACGCCTCCCGGGCCCTCCGGCGCGGGGTCGTCGCGTACTCCTCGCTCACGGACTGACCGTTCACGACCGGACGCCGAGGCCCCTCGAGAGCGGTCGGTCGTCCGGTCGAGACCGGGCGCGGCCCCGAAGTGACTGTTCGGTAGGCTCGGGGTCCCAACCCTCACCCGCCGCGGGGCCCGCGGCCCGCATCGATGACTTTTGTCTCGGGAGCGCCAGTGTCACAGCGTCGCCGCACGTCGTGGATCGACCAGTTCGTGCTGCGTGAGGACGTCAACAACCCGTTCTTCCAGGTCATCACGTCCGCCCAGCAGCTGGCCCGGGTGGCGGAGGACCGCGTCGGGCTGACCCGGGCGGAGTACGACGAGGTCGCGACCGCCCGCTACCAGGCCCGGGTCCTCGAGGACCTGGCCCGGATGCTCGACGAGGACGTCGCGGCACACGGCCGCCGCGCCGACGAGGCCCTCGCGGGCGACCCCGACCCGGTCGTGCGGGCGCGGGTGATGACGGGCTCCCTGACCGGCTGCGTGCGGGCCAGCGCGATGCTCGTGGACGCCTGCCACACCCTGCTGGGCCTGTCGGAGAAGCTCCTGGTGATTCGTCGGCCGGCCAGCCGGCTCACCCTGATGGCGGCGGTCGAGAACACCCGCGCCGCCGCCAGCACCGCGCACCTGACCGTGCTGGTCAACCTGCCCCGGATCACCGACGTGGCGCTCTACGACGAGCTCGCCGGCGGCATCGACTCCTTCGACATCACGCTGGCCCGGGCCAACCGGGTCGCCGCCGCGCTGCGCAGCGAGGTCAGGGTCGCCCACGCGATGCCGTCCCAGCGCGCGACCCCGCTCCGCTGAACAACGATTCGTCTGCGGACTTTGGGGTGATTCCCGCGGGCGGACCGCAGACGAATCGTTGGGGTCAGCCGATCGGGCGGTGCTCGTACGGCGTGGACAGCACGATCGTGGTCCGCGTCGACACGTTGGCCGCGGCCCGGATCCGCGCCAGCAAGTCCTCCAGGTCGACCGGGGTCGCCACCCGGACCTTGAGGATGTAGGACTCGTCGCCGGCCACCGACCAGCAGCTCTCGATCTCGGTGATGCCACGAAGCCGCTCGGGTGAGTCGTCGGGCTGGGACGGGTCGATCGGCCGGATCGAGATGAACGCGGTGAGCGGCTTGCCGACCGCGTCGTAGTCGATCGACGCGCCGTACCCCTTGATCACGCCGCGTCCCTCGAGCCGCTTGACCCGCTGGTGCACCGCGGACGTAGACAGCCCGGTCGCCTTGCCCAGGTCGGTGAACGACATCCGGCCGTCGGCGGCCAGCAGGCTGAGGATCTGCGCGTCCAGGGCTTCCACGGGACGCAGACTAGCGGCCCCGACAGCGACAGCCGTCGGTCTCGACATGGAAGACTCACCGGCTGTGAGCCGACTGATGCTGCTGGACACCGCCTCGCTGTACTTCCGTGCGTTCTTCGGGGTGCCCGACTCGGTCACCGCGCCCGACGGGACGCCGGTGAACGCGGTGCGCGGGCTGCTGGAGTTCATCAGCCGGCTCGTCGGCGAGTACCGCCCGACCCACCTGGCCTGCTGCTGGGACAACGACTGGCGGCCGCAGTGGCGGGTGGACCTGATCCCGTCGTACAAGGCGCACCGGGTCGTCGCCCCGCTGCGGCACGAGGGCGAGGGCGGCAAGCACTGGCTGGAGGTCGTCCCGGACCCGCTGGAGACCCAGATCCCGATCATCGAGGACGTCCTGGCGGCATTCGGCATCACCGTGGTCGGTGCCGACGGCTACGAGGCCGACGACGTGATCGGGACCCTCGCGACCGGCGCCGGGATGCCGGTCGACATCGTCACCGGTGACCGCGACCTCTTCCAGCTCGTCGACGACGAGGCCGAGGTGCGCGTGCTGTACGTCGCCCGGGGCGTCGGCCGGCACGAGCGGGTTACCAACGCCGTCGTACGGGAGAAGTACGGCGTGGACGCGAACCAGTACGCCGACCTGGCCACGCTGCGCGGCGACGCCTCCGACGGGCTCCCCGGCGTGGCCGGCATCGGCGACAAGACCGCGGCGACGCTGCTCGGCCGGTTCGGCGACATGGCCGGGATCCTCGCCGCGGCCGAGGACCCGGAGGCCGACCTCGGCCCCGGACCGCGGCGCAAGATCAAGGACGCCGTCGACTACCTCGCCGTCGCGCCGCGGGTGGTCGCGGTGGCGCGCGACCTGGACCTGGGGGCCCCGGACCTGACCCTCCCACTCACCCCCGTGGACCCCGAGGCACTGACCAAGCTCTCCGAGCGCTGGGGGCTGGACAGTCCCGCCGCGCGCCTCGTGGAGACGCTCACCGGGCTGCGCGGGTAGCCGCCGGAACCCGGCCCGCCGCGGCGGTGTAGCACCCTCGGAGGAGGAGGTCTCAGCACCTGACGACCGAGGACGACGCCCGCACAGTGGCCCGGGTCCGGGACGGCGACGCAGACGCCTACGCCGACCTGGTGCGCCGTCATGCCCCGGTGGCCGTGCGGACGGCAGCGCTCCTGGGTGCGGGACCCGATGCGGAGGACGTGGTGCAGGAGGCGTTCGTGAAGGCCTACGTCGCGCTGGACCGGTTCCGCAGCGGGTCGCCGTTCCGGCCGTGGCTGCTGCGCATCGTCGCCAACGAGACGCGCAACCTGCACCGGGCCGCCGGCCGACGGGCGGCGCGCGAGCAGCGCGCGTGGGCGGCCGCGGAGCCACTGCTGCTGGCCGGAGACGAGCCCGCGGAGTCGGCGCTCGGCGACGTACGACGATCGACCCTGGTGGCCGGACTGTCCCGGCTGTCGGCGCAGCACCGCCAGGTGGTGACCTGCCGTTACCTGCTCGACCTCGACGAGGCCGAGACGGCGGCGGTGCTGGGCTGGCCGCGCGGCACCGTGAAGTCCCGGCTGCACCGGGCGCTGTCCGCGCTTCGTGACGACCTGGCAGCCCGCGACGCGGAGGAGGTGGGCCGGCATGGCTGACGCGACCGAGGACCTGCTGGTGGCGGACCTGCGCAGCCTGGGCCTCCGGGCGGCACCCGAGACCGACGTCGAGGTGCTGGCCGCGCGTGTCCTCAACGCGATCCCGCAGGCGGGACCGGACCCTCGTCGCACGCTTCTACGGGTGGCGCTGGCCGCCCTGGCGGTCCTGGTGGCGCTGGTGGCGACCCCGCCGGTGCGGGCCACGGTCGCCGACTGGTTCGGCTTCGGCGGGGTCCGGGTGGAGCGCGGGGAGCCGGACCGCACCGGGGGTGAGGGCGCGGCCCCTCCGAGGGTCGGCGACGTTGCGGACGCCGCCGCGGCGGTGGCCTTCCCGGTGCTGCTGCCCACGGCTCTCGGCGAGCCCGACGTGGTCGGGGTCGGGCGCGACCGACGGGTGGTCTCGATGACCTGGGGCGGCGGCGACGAACAGCTGCGGGTGGACCAGTTCGACGGTGCGCTGGACTACGCGGTCGCGAAACGCGCTCCACGGATGCGGTTCGTGTCGGTGGCCGGCACCGACGCGCTCTGGTTCCCCACGCCGCACGACGTGGTGCTGCTCGACCCCGACGGCTCACGTCGCACGGAGTCGGCCCGGTTGGCCGGGCAGACCCTGGTGTGGCCGACGGCGACCACGACGCTCCGGCTCGAGGGTGACCTGTCGCTCGCCGAGGCGGTGCGGATCGCCGAGTCGGCGGTCCCGGTGGGCTGAGCGGGAACCTTCTCGCGCGCCGCGGTGTAGCCAGAGCATCCGACCGAAGGAGGCTCCATGCGCCGCGTCCGCCCCACCCGCGTCGTACCGATCGTGCTGTCCTTGCTGCCGGCCGTCGCGGCCGCGCTGCTGCTCGCAACGTTGCCACTGGCGCCCGCGACCGCCGGGGGACCGACCAGCGTGCTGCTGTCGGTGCCGGGGGAGGGCCGGACGGCCTCGCTGTACTACACGGATCCGGAGTACGACGCGCTCGCGCGTGCGGTCGGCGCGATGAGCGAGCGTCGCGTCGACGAGGTCGCCGGCAGCCACCAGGTCGGCACCCCGGTCACGCTGACCTGGCTGATCCACGACGTGACGCCGTGGCGTGTGGACCAGGTCTACGTCGACGACGGCGAGGTCTGGATCGCGACGCAGGAGAGCCTGGGTGGTGGGACGTTGGCCGAGCAGGCGCCCGTCTGGCATCGGGGGACCCCCGCCCTGGCGCGGCTCCTCGACCGGGTGCTGCCCGAGAGGGGGTCCGCCACGGGCACTTCGACCACACCCCCGCCCCTGCAGCAGGCGCCCACCGCTCCCGCTCCGGCCGCGTCCGCGGAAGCCACCTCGCCCTGGACCCTGGCCGCCTGGGCCGGCGGCGGGCTGGTGGCCGGTGCGGTGCTCACCCTGCTGACCCAGCGCTGGCAGCACCGGCGACCGTCAACCGTGGTCGAGGATCGACCCACGGCGACCGACCAGCTCGTGTGGCCGTGACGCCACCACGATTCGTCTGCGATCCACCCGGGGAAATCACCCCATAGACCGCAGACGAATCGTTGTTCAGACGATGGTGAGCGTCTTCTGCGACTCGGCGGCGCGCCGGGACTCCGCCGCCCGGTGCTCGGCCTCGACGAGGTTGGAGCCGTTGGTGCGGGCGTGCTCGGCCCACCACGCCTGGCCGGCCTCCGGCAGCGAGTGGATCGGGTCGTAGTACTCGTACTGCCGCGACATGGCCTCGGGGTCCTCGGCCTCGATGGACGTGCGGTAGTTCTTCGTCCAGTAGGAGATGCCGAGCTCGGTGTCGTAGTCGGCGTTCTGGTGCACCCAGCGCTTGCCGACGAACGGGACGTCGCAGACGATGCGCGGCGTCGCGAAGCCCGGCAGGTAGCCCATGATGTGGTGCTGGAGCTGCTGCGCCTCGGTGAGCGAGACCCGCCAGTGCTCGCTGAACGGGATCATGTCGCACATGTAGAAGTAGTAGGGCATGATCTGCGCGCCGTCGAGGAGCGCGAAGCAGAGGTCGAGCAGCGCGTGCGGGTCGGCGTTGACGCCGTCGAGCAGGACGCCCTGGTTGCGCACGTCGCGCAGGCCGGCGTCGAGCATGGCCCGGCTGGCCTCCGCCACGATCGGGGTGATCGACTGCGCGTGGTTGGCGTGGGTGTGCATCGCCAACGACACACCGCGGTCCCGCGCGGTCCGCGCCACCCGCTCGATGCCGGTGCGCACGTCGTCCTGCAGCCAGTGCTGAGGCAGGCCGATCAGCGCCTTGGTGGCGAGCCGGATGTCGCGGATGTTCTCGATCTCCAGCAGGTTGGTGAGGAACTCCTCGAGCCGGGGCCACGGCATGTTGGCGACGTCGCCGCCGGAGACCACCACGTCCCGCACGGACGGCGTACGACGCAGGTAGGCGAGCATCTCGGCGTGCCGGTCGACCGGCTTGCCGAGGAACTTGAGCTTGTCGATCACCGGCGTGGAGTTGCCGACGAGGTCCATGCGCGTGCAGTGGCCGCAGTACTGCGGGCAGGTGGGCAGCAGCTCCGCGAGCACCTTGGTGGGGTAGCGGTGGGTGAGCCCCTCGGCGACCCACATGTCGTGCTCGTGGAGCGAGTCGCGGGTGGCGTGCGGGTGCGACGGCCAGTCGGTGCGCCGGTCGGAGAACACCGGGAGCATGTAACGGCGGATCGGGTCGGCGTAGATCGCCTCGGTGAGCGACCCGGGTCCCGAGGGGACCTCTCGGGGCGCCATCGTGTTCATCATCTGCGGCGGCACCAGCATCGACATGGTGGCGCGCTCCGCCTGGTCGCGCTCGAGGTCCGCGTAGAAGCGGTCGTCGACCAGGTCGCCCCAGAGGGCGCGCAGCTGCTTGACGTTCTTGACGCAGTGCGCGCGCTGCCACTGCACGGAGGCCCAGTCCTCGGCGGTGACGTCCTTCCAGCCAGGGAACCGGGTCCAGTCGGGCTCGACCAGCTCGGTGCGTCGGTAGGGGTACGGCTGCCCGGACTCCTCCCAGGAAACGGGGGAGTTGTTGACCGTCTCGATGCTCATGGTGCTCCTTGTGCGCGGATCTGCAGCGGTGCGGGCGCGTCCGTTTGTGGCGGGATCGCCTGTCATGCCAGAGTACGCAAAGAATCTGCGGACAGTCCAATGACCCGCCGTAAGATTTCCCGTGAGAACGCTCGTAGACACCAAGGAAGACCCGTGAACGACGTGACCAGCAGCCCGGTCGGGCTGCACCGCGTGCTCGCTCCCGCCGGCGTGCTGCCGCAGGCCGCCGAGCGGCTGGACACCCGACGCGACCTGGCTGCCGACGAGGTGCGCGTGCGCGTGCAGCGGCTCAACCTCGACGCGGCGTCGTTCCGGCAGCTGGAGCGCAAGCACGAAGGCGACGGGGACGCGGTGCGTGCCGAGGTGCTCGACATCGTCCGCACCCGGGGCAAGATGCAGAACCCCGAGACCGGGTCCGGCGGCATGCTCGTCGGCACCGTCGAGGAGGTCGGCCCCGAGTCGCCGCTCGGCCTGACCGTCGGCGACCGGGTCGCGACCCTGGTGTCGCTGACCCTCACCCCGCTGGTCATCGAGGACGGGCTCGCGGCCTGGGACGGTCGCAGCGAACAGGTCCCGGCCGACGGCTACGCGATCCTGTTCGGACGGAGCATCGCGGCCAGGTTGCCCGACGACCTGGCCCCCGAGCTCGCGCTGTCCGTGATGGACGTGTGTGGTGCACCGGCGCTGACCGCCCGCGTGGTCAGCCAGTACGCCGCGACGACCTCGCCGACCTCGACGACCGGAGGGCCCGTCGTGGCCGTCATCGGCGGGGCCGGGAAGTCGGGTTCGCTGTCCCTGGCGGCGGCCCGCGACGCCGGCGCGGCCCGCACGATCGGCGTGGTGCCGCACCGCGCGGAGGCCGACCTGCTCGACGAAGCCGGGATCGCGGACGAGGTCACGATCGCCGACGCCCGCGACCCGGTGGCGCTCTCCGAGGCCGTCGCCAAGGCGGGCGGTCCCGCGGACGTCACCGTCGTGTGCGTCGACGTACCCGGCTGCGAGGGCGGCGCGATCCTGTCCACCCGCGACGGCGGGACGGTCGTCTTCTTCTCGATGGCGACGTCGTTCAGCGCCGCCGCTCTCGGTGCCGAGGGGCTCGCCGCCGACGTGACGATGCTGGTCGGCAACGGCTACGTCCCCGGGCACGCCGACTACGCCCTGTCGGTGCTGCGCGCGCACGAGGGGGTCCGCGGCCTGTTCGAGCGCCGCCTCTAGGACCATGGCGTCATGAGGACTCTCCTGCGCGGCGGATACGTGCACACCCCGGCCGACCCGCACGCGACCGCGCTGTGCATCGAGGACGGTGCGATCGTGTGGACGGGTGACGACGACGCCTCGGCCCACTTCGAGGACGGCGCCGACCGG
>NZ_DASSCL010000001.1:0-9011 GCF_035697785.1 Nocardioides sp. | reverse complement strand
ACCGGCCCGGGGTGTTGGCTGCCGACGCCCTCGGATGCATTGGTAGGCTAGAACCCCGTGGACGGTTCCTCGCGAACCGTTCGGGCGAGGACCACCGGCTCGTCCACGACGCCAACCACGGGAGTTCACTTGGCCGCATCGCAGCCGACCAAGCACGTCTTCGTCACCGGAGGCGTCGCCTCCTCGCTCGGCAAGGGCCTCACCGCCTCCTCGCTCGGCAGCCTGCTGAAGTCGCGCGGTCTGCGGGTCACGATGCAGAAGCTCGACCCGTACCTCAACGTCGACCCGGGCACCATGAACCCGTTCCAGCACGGCGAGGTGTTCGTCACCAACGACGGCGCCGAGACCGACCTCGACATCGGGCACTACGAGCGGTTCCTCGACACCGACCTGCGCGGCATCGCCAACGTGACGACCGGGCAGGTCTACTCCGAGGTGATCGCCAAGGAGCGGCGCGGCGACTACCTCGGCGAGACGGTGCAGGTGATCCCGCACATCACCAACGAGATCAAGGAGCGGGTCCGCGCGATGGCCGGCCCCGACGTCGACGTGGTGATCACCGAGATCGGCGGCACCGTCGGTGACATCGAGAGCCTGCCGTTCCTCGAGGCGGCCCGCCAGGTGCGCCACGACGTCGGCCGCGACAACTGCTTCTTCCTGCACGTCTCACTGGTGCCCTACATCGGACCCTCCGGCGAGCTGAAGACCAAGCCCACCCAGCACTCCGTGGCCGCGCTCCGCTCGATCGGTATCCAGCCCGACGCGATCGTCTGCCGCTCCGACCGGGAGATCCCCGAGTCGATGAAGCGCAAGATCTCGCTCATGTGCGACGTCGACGAGGAGGCCGTCGTCAACGCCGCCGACGCGCCATCCATCTACGACATCCCGAAGGTGCTGCACACCGAGGGCCTGGACGCCTACGTCGTACGCCGGCTCAACCTGCCGTTCCGCGACGTCGACTGGGCCGAGTGGGACGACCTGCTGCGGCGGGTGCACCACCCCGCCGAGGAGGTGACCGTCGCCCTGGTCGGCAAGTACATCGACCTGCCCGACGCCTACCTCTCGGTCGCCGAGGCGCTGCGCGCGGGCGGCTTCGCCCACGAGGCGAAGGTCAGGCTGCTCTGGGTGCCGTCCGACGAGTGCCAGACCCGCGAGGGGGCCGCGCGTCACCTGTCCGACGTCGACGCGGTCTGCGTCCCGGGCGGCTTCGGCATCCGCGGCATCGAGGGCAAGGTGGGTGCCCTCGAGTACGCCCGCACCCACGGCATCCCGACGCTGGGCCTGTGCCTGGGCCTGCAGTGCATGGTCATCGAGTACGCCCGGCACGTCGCGGGCATCGACAAGGCCGACTCCACCGAGTTCAACCCCGGCTGCGAGGAGCCGGTGATCGCCACGATGGCGGAGCAGATGGAGTTCGTCGAGGGCGGCAGCGGCAACATGGGCGGCACCATGCGGCTGGGTCTGTACCCGGCCGAGCTCAAGGAGGGCAGCCTCGCCCGCGAGCTGTACGGCGAGCCGAAGATCGACGAGCGGCACCGGCACCGCTACGAGGTCAACAACGTCTACCGCGACCGGCTCGAGAAGACCGGGCTGGTGTTCTCGGGGACCTCGCCCGACAACAACCTGGTCGAGTTCGTCGAGCTGCCCCGCGACGTGCACCCCTACTACGTCGCGACCCAGGCGCACCCCGAGCTCCGGTCCCGGCCCACCCGGCCGCACCCGCTGTTCGCTGGCCTCGTCGGCGCGGCGATCGAGCGGCAGCGCGAGCTGCGGTTCCCGATCGACGAGGCGGCGCTGCGCCGTAACGCGGACGCGACCGCCGCGGTCGAGCCGGCGTAGTGGGCTCGGCGGGCGAGGTCGGGCCCGGGCGGCTGAGCGACCCCGAGGAGCACTGGCCGGTCCACGAGGTCGAGGACATCTGGGACGGCAAGGCGCCGTTCTCGGTGCGCCGGGACACCATCACTGCCCCGGACCGACCCGACGAGCGGTTCGGACGGCTCGTGCTCGAGCACCCGGGCGCGGTCGTCGTCCTGGCCGTGGACGAGCGGGACCGGGCGTTCGTGCTGCACCAGTACCGGCACCCGATCGGCCGCCGGATGCTCGAGCTCCCCGCCGGGCTGCTGGACGTGCCGGGGGAGGACCCGGTCGTGGCCGCCCGCCGCGAGCTCCAGGAGGAGGCGCTGCTCCACGCGGAGACGTGGGAGCACCTGCTCACGACGTACCCCTCACCGGGGCTGAGCAGCGAGCGCATGGAGATCTACCTGGCGACCGGGCTGAGCCCGGCGGCCGACCACGGCGACTTCGAGCCGCACCACGAGGAGGCCGACATGACCACCTCGTGGGTGCCGGTCGCGGACCTGGTCGACGCGTTCCTGGCGCGGGAGATCACCAATGGTCCCACTGGTCACGCGGTCCTCGCCTACACGCTCCGCGACCGAGCCAGGGCGGCCACCTCGTCGTAGTGCCGTGACGCGCCGGCGGGCCGAGGTTCACTATGCTCGGGCCGCAGCCCCGACGACGTGGCGGCGAGTCTCCCCGAGAGGACAGTTGGGTCGATGAAGGTCGGCGTTCCGAAGGAAGTCAAGAACCACGAGTACCGGGTGGCACTGACCCCGGTCGGCGTGCACGAGCTCACCCAGCACGGTCACGAGGTGTACGTCGAGAAGGAGGCCGGCGCCGGTTCGCTGATCCCGGACTCGGAGTACGTCGCCGCCGGCGCGAAGATGCTGGACACCGCCGACGACGTCTGGGGCACCGCCGACATGGTGCTCAAGGTGAAGGAGCCGGTCGCCGAGGAGTACGCGCGGATGCGCGAGGGCCAGACCCTGTTCACCTACCTCCACCTCGCCGCCGACCGGCCGCTCACCGAGGAGCTGGTCAAGCGCCAGGTGACCGCCATCGCCTACGAGACGGTGCAACTGCCCTCGGGCGGGCTGCCGCTGCTGTACCCGATGTCCGAGGTCGCCGGCTGCCTGGCCCCGCAGGTGGGCGCGCACTCGCTGATGCGGGCCCAGGGTGGCCGCGGGGTGCTGATGGGCGGCGTCGGCGGGGTGGCCAACGCCAAGGTCGTGATCATCGGCGCGGGCGTCTCGGGGCAGAACGCCGCCAACATCGCGCTGGGGATGGGTGCCGACGTCACGCTGCTCGACACCGACCTGGACAAGCTCCGGCTGTCGTTCTGGCGCTACAACAACCGCGTCCACGGGCTCGCGTCCTCCAAGCTGGCCATCCAGCAGCAGGTGATGGAGGCCGACATGGTGATCGGCGCGGTGCTGATCCCCGGCGCGAAGGCGCCCAAGCTGGTCAGCAACGACCTGGTCGCGCAGATGAAGCCGGGCTCCGTGCTGGTCGACATCGCTGTCGACCAGGGCGGTTGCTTCGAGGACACCCGGCCCACGACGCACGCGGACCCGACATTCACGGTGCACAACTCGGTCTTCTACTGCGTGGCGAACATGCCCGGCGCGGTCCCGAACACCTCGACGTACGCGCTGACCAACGCAACGCTGCCCTACACCGTGGCGCTGGCCGACAAGGGCTGGCAGCAGGCGCTGCGCGACGACCCGTCGCTCGCGCTGGGACTGAACACCCACGCGGGCCGGCTCACCAACGCGCCGGTCGCCGAGGCGCACGGCATGGAGAGCACCCCGCTCGAGGGAGCACTCGGCTGACCGGCGTTCCGCGCGAGCGGACGGCGTGAGCGTGGCGGCGGGCACCGGAACGACGCCGCTCCAGCGCGCGGTCCGGACCTACCTCGACCACCTCGTGGTCGAGCGCGGGCTGGCCGACAACACGCTGAAGTCCTACCGGCGCGACCTGCGGCGGTACGTCGCGTTCCTCGCCGACCGGGACCTCGACGACCCGGGCGCGGTCAGCGAGGAGGTGGTGACGGCGTTCCTGCGCGCGCTCCGCGAGGGCGACGCCGAGCACCCGCCGCTGAGCGCTGGGTCGGCCGCGCGCACCGTCGTGGCCGTGCGCGGCTTCCACCGGTTCGCGGTCCGGGAGGGCCTAGCCGCCGCGGACCCGTCCGCCGCCGTACGCCCGCCCGCGCCGGCCAAGCGGCTGCCCAAGGCGCTGCCGCTGGCCGACATCGAGCGGATCCTGGACGCCGCCGGCGCGCCGGGCACGTCGCTGGCGCTGCGCGACCGGGCCCTGCTCGAGGTGCTCTACGGCACCGGGGCGCGTATCTCGGAGGCGGTCGGCCTCGACGTCGACGACCTCGACCTGGCGACCGCGGACGAGCCTGACGCCGGCGCGGTCCGGCTGCGCGGCAAGGGCGGCAAGGAGCGGATCGTCCCGGTCGGCAGCTACGCGTCGGAGGCGGTGGCCGCCTACCTCGTGCGCGGTCGCCCCGAGCTGGTGGGGCTCGGGGCCACGACGGGAGCGACCGGCCGGGGGCCCGGGGGCGCGCTGTTCCTCAACGCCCGGGGCGGCCGGCTGTCCCGGCAGAGCGCTTGGTCGGTCCTCGCCAAGGCGGCCGACCGGGCCGGGGTGACCGCCGAGGTGTCGCCGCACACGCTGCGGCACTCGTTCGCCACCCACCTGATCGACGGCGGCGCCGACGTGCGCGTGGTCCAGGAGCTGCTCGGCCACGCCTCGGTGACCACCACCCAGGTCTACACACTGGTCACCGTCGACTCGCTCCGCGAGGTGTACGCGACCGCCCACCCCAGGGCCCGCGACTGACAACGATTCGTCTGCGGACAATGGGGTGATTCACGCGGGGCGAACGCAGACGAATCGTTGTCGGAATTGTCGACAAGTGGACCGGCGCGCCTCCCGGTAGCGCCCCGCCCCGGGGGATTGACTGGTCGCGTGACCCCATAGAGTCGCCGCGGCGCGCGTGCCCACCGACCCCGGCGGGTCGTGCGCTGCCGGCCAACGAGGAGAGGCAACAGACGTGTTCGAGAACAACAGCGGCGGCACACCTGCGATCCCTCCCCTCGTCGACCCGGCCCGGCGGAACTGGGCGCCCCCGAACCCCTCGGAGGCGGTCCCGGACGCCGTCCCTTCCCCCCGTATCGACGCAGGAGAGCCCGAGCGCGTGAGCGACCCCATCCCGTTCCGTCGACCCGACCCCGAGGCACCCGAGACGCTCCCGGAGCGTGGGGCGGTGGCCACCGCCGACCCCGAGGTCAAGCTGGGCCCGACCGGGCGCCCGATGCCCGACCTGCCGGAGCCCCGGCCGATCGGGATCCACGGCAACGCCCGGGTCATCTCCATGTGCAACCAGAAGGGCGGCGTTGGCAAGACCACGACGACGATCAACCTGGGCGCCGCGCTCGCCGAGTACGGCCGCAAGGTGCTGCTCGTCGACTTCGACCCGCAGGGCTCCCTCTCGGTCGGCCTGGGCCTGAACCCGCACGACATGGAGCTGTCGATCTACAACCTGCTCCTGCAGCGCGACGTCACCCTCGACGACGTCATCGTCAAGACCAACGTGCCCGGCATGGACCTGCTGCCCAGCAACATCGACCTCTCCGCCGCCGAGGTGCAGCTCGTCCACGAGGTCGCGCGCGAGCAGACCCTCCAGCGCGTGCTGCAGCCGGCGATCGCCGACTACGACGTCATCCTCATCGACTGCCAGCCCTCGCTCGGGCTGCTCACCGTCAACGCGCTCACCGCGTCCGACGGCGTGATCGTGCCGCTGGAGTGCGAGTACTTCGCCCTGCGCGGCGTCGCCCTGCTCAAGACCACCATCGACAAGGTCACCGAGCGGCTGAACCCCAAGCTGCACATCGACGGCGTGCTCGGCACGATGTACGACGGTCGCACCCTGCACGGCCGAGAGGTCATGGAACGGCTCGTCCAGGCGTGGGGCGACACCGTCTTCCACACCGTCATCCGGCGGACGGTGAAGTTCTCCGACTCCACCGTGGCCGGCGAGCCGATCACGACGTACGCCGGCACGTCGGCGGGCGCGGAGTCCTACCGGCAGCTGGCCAAGGAGGTGCTGGCCCGGTGTCTCGACGGGTGAGCCTGCCGACCGCCGACGATCTCTTCCGCCCCACGGTCGTCCCCGACCCGGTCGAGGACGCAGCGGCCACCGCTACGTCGGACGTGGCGCCGGAGGCGGCGGACGCTCCCGCCGACGCGGACTCCCCGGCCAAGGCCACCGGCAGCGGACGGGTGAAGCACGACGAGAAGATGACCGTCTACATCACCTCCGACGAGCTGCTCGACATCGAGCACGCCCGGCTGTCGCTGCGCCGCAGCCACGGCCTGGGCGTCGACCGGGGCCGGCTGGTGCGGGCGGCCGTCGCGATCGCGCTGGCCGACTTCGAGCTCAACGGCGACGAGAGTGTGCTCGTGCAACGGCTGACCGAGCAGGCCTCGGGCTGACGCTGGTGAGCCCCGTGAGTGTCAGCACCGCCCCCGAGGTGGATGCTGGACCCGTGCAGCATGCCCAGTCCGACGTCCCCGCGGTGCCGGTGGAGGGCGAAGCGGCGGCCGCGTTCGCCGTACGCCTGGACAACTTCGAGGGTCCCTTCGACCTGCTGCTGAGCCTGATCGCGAAGCACAAGCTCGACATCACCGAGGTCGCGCTGTCGAAGGTCACCGACGAGTTCATCGCCTTCATCAAGGGCTCGACCGAGAAGGGCTGGGACCTCGAGCAGACCTCGTCGTTCCTGCTGGTCGCCTCCACGCTGCTCGACCTCAAGGCGGCGAGGCTGCTGCCGCAGGGTGACGTCGAGGACGAGGAAGACCTGGCGCTGCTCGAGGCGCGAGACCTCTTGTTCGCCCGGCTGCTGCAGTACAAGGCGTTCAAGCAGGTCGCCGCCCTGCTCGAGACCCGGATGGCGGGGGAGGCCAAGCGGCACCCGCGGGCGGTCGGCCTCGAGGAGCGGTTCGCGACACTCCTGCCGGAGGTGCTGATCGGACTCGGGCTCGACGAGTTCGCCACGCTGGCCGCGAGGGCGATGGAGCCCAAGCCGGTGCTCGAGGTGTCGCTCGCGCACATCCACGCGCCGATGGTCAGTGTCAAGGAGCAGGCGGTGCTGGTCGTCGACCGGCTGCGTCGGCAGGGCACGATGACGTTCCGGGCCATCGCGCGCGACTCCCCGGACACGCTGACCCGGGTGGCGCGGTTCCTGGCGCTCCTGGAGCTGTTCCGGGAGGGTGCGGTCGCGTTCGACCAGATGACCCCGCTCGGCGAGCTCACGGTGCGCTGGACCGGGGCCGAGGAGGGGGAGGTCGAGATCGTCGACGAGTTCGACGGTGCGCCCCCCGACGAGGACGGCTCGACGGGCGGCGAGACGGCAGAGGACGACAACCAGCAGAGCGTGGAGGACGAGCGGTGAGCGAGCACGACGGGCGACAGGCACTCGACGGGGAGGGCGCGTCGGCGGCCTCGACCAACGAGGAGGCGGAGACGCTGGACGTACCGGTCGCCGCGCTGCGGCCGGCGCTCGAGGCGGTCCTGATGGTCGCCGACCAGCCGCTCGACCACGTCACGCTGGCCGGCGCGGTGGGCTACCCGCCGGAGCAGGTCCGCGAGGCGCTCGCCGGCCTGGCCGAGGAGTACGCCCAGCAGGGCCGCGGCTTCGACCTGCGCAACGTCGCGGGCGGATGGCGGTTCTACACCCGTGAGGAGTACGCCGCGGTCGTGGAGCGGTTCGTGCTCGACGGGCAGCAGGCCCGGCTCACCCAGGCGGCGCTCGAGACCCTGGCCGTGGTCGCCTACAAGCAACCGGTCAGCCGGGCCCGGGTGTCCGCGGTGCGCGGCGTGAACGTCGACGGCGTGATCCGCACGTTGGTGGCGCGCGGGCTCGTCGAGGAGGCCGGGCAGGACAGCGAGACCACCGCGACGCTGTACCGCACCACGTCGTACTTCCTGGAGCGCATCGGCGTGCAGTCCCTCGAGGACCTGCCCGAGCTGGCGCCGTACCTCCCGGAGATGGGGGACCTCGACGACATGGGCGACCTCGAGTCGCACACGGCGTGATCCCGACCGACGACGAAGGGCTGGTCCGGCTGCAGAAGCTGCTCGCGCAGTCCGGGGTGGCCAGCCGGCGCCGCTGCGAGGAGCTGATGCTCGCCGGCCTGGTGGAGGTCGACGGCGAGGTCGTCACCCGGCTCGGCACCAAGGTCGACCCGCGCACCGCCGTGATCCGCGTCGAGGGCAGGCGGCTGCCGCCGGTGAGCGCCCACGTCTACCTCGTGCTCAACAAGCCCCGGGGCGTGGTCTCGACGATGTCGGACCCGGAGGGCCGCAAGACGCTGTCGGACTACGTCGCCGACCGGCCGGAGCGGCTGTTCCACGTCGGCCGGCTCGACACCGACACCGAGGGGCTGATCCTGCTCACCAACGACGGCGACTTCGCCCAGCGGGTCGCGCACCCGTCCTACGAGCTGCCGAAGACCTACGTCGCCGAGGTCGAGGGCCGGGTCACCAAGGGCACGGTGAAGCGACTGCTGACCGGCGTGACGCTCGACGACGGCCCCGTCGAGGTGTCGGCCGCGAGGGTCGTCGAGGCCCGGCCGCAGCGCTCGATCGTCGAGCTCACCATCCACGAGGGCCGCAACCGGATCGTCCGCCGGCTCCTCGACGAGGTGGGGCACCCGGTCCGCAAGCTCACCCGCACCGCGATCGGCCCGGTGCTGCTCCGCGGGCTCCGGTCCGGGCAGCTGCGGGAGCTCACCCGCGAGGAGCTCGGCACGTTGCTGGACGCGGCCCGCCTCTGACAACGATTCGTCTGCGGACTTTGGGGTGTTTCACGCAGGGACATCGCAGACGAATCGTTGTCCGACCCGTCATAGGGTGGGGCGCACTCGGCGGAAGGAGGCCCCGTGGCGGTGCGCGCGGTGCGCGGAGCGACCCAGCTCGAAGACGACGTGCGCGAGCACATGCTCGAACGCGTCGCCGAGATGGTGCTCGACGTGATGGCGGCCAACGGGCTCGAGGTCGACGACTTCATCAGCGTGATCTTCACCGCGACGTCCGACCTCGTCTCCGAGTTCCCGGCGTACGCCGCCCGGCGGCTCGGCTTCGGCGACGTCCCACTGATCTG